>JAQBHG010000118.1:0-48691 GCA_032127975.1 Steroidobacteraceae bacterium | reverse complement strand
AGTTCCGTGACCTCCTACCCCAGCCGGAGGGACGCATCCTCGCGGTCGGCAGGGGCCAGATCCCGGTCACCGGCGGCGGCATCGAAGATACCGTCTACATCGCCAGCTACGACTCAGACGGCACCCTCGACGACGACTTCGGTGACAACGGCATCATCATCGGTGGTCGCGTATTCCGACAATGCCGCGATCATGGAAGGCGCGAGCATCGCACGTTTCTACCCGCAGGACGGCGGCGAGTACCGCTACACGGACACGCTCACGCACACCGTCCTGAAGGTGGAAACACACAACCACCCGACCGCGATTTCCCCATTCCCCGGTGCGGCGACCGGCGCCGGCGGAGAAATCCGCGACGAAGGCGCGACCGGGCGCGGCGCGAAGCCGAAAGCCGGGCTCACCGGATTCACGGTGTCGCACCTTCGCCTGCCGGCGTTGCCGCAGCCGTGGGAAAGCCACGATGGCAAGCCCGGCCGCATCGCTTCGGCGCTCGACATCATGCTCGAGGGACCGATAGGCGCAGCCGCCTTCAACAACGAGTTCGGGCGGCCGGGGATCCTCGGCTACTTCCGCACATTCGAAATGAAGTTGCCGGCGGATCCCGACGGCGTCATTCGCGGATACCACAAGCCGATCATGATCGCGGGCGGGCTCGGCAATGTCCGGCGCATGCACGTCGAGAAAGGCGAAGTGCCGATCGGTGCCCGCCTGGTCCTGCTGGGCGGGCCGGCGATGCTGATCGGCCTGGGCGGCGGCGCCGCCTCGTCGCTTGGCAGCGGCGCCAGCAGCGAGCTGCTCGATTTCGCATCGGTGCAACGCGGCAACCCGGAAATGCAGCGACGGGCCCAGGAGGTCATCGATCGATGCTGGGCCATGGGCGAGAATAATCCGATCCTGATCATCCATGACGTCGGCGCCGGCGGCCTGTCGAATGCCGTGCCCGAGGTCATCGCACACAGCAAGCGGGGCGGGCACATCGAGTTGCGCCAGGTGCCGAATGACGAGCCCGGCATGTCCCCGCTCGAAATCTGGTGCAACGAGGCGCAGGAGCGCTACGTGCTTGCGGTGGCGGCAGAGCGCCTCGAGGAGTTCCTCGCGTTGTGCCGGCGCGAGCGCTGCCCCTGTGCCGTGATCGGAATTACGACCGGCGACGGCCAGTTGCTGGTGCACGACTCGCATTTCGGCAGGGCCGCGGTTGATATGTCTGTGGCGGCGCTGCTCGGCAAGCCACCACGCATGCGGCGCGAGGCGAATCGTCGCGCCAGTGCAGGCGACGGATTCAATGCCGGCGGCATCGATCCGGCGCAGGCGCTGGAGCGGCTGCTGCACCTGCCGGCGATCGCCGACAAGGGATTCCTCGTGACCATCGGCGATCGCAGTGTCGGCGGCCTCATCAGCCGCGACCCGCTGGTGGGACCGTGGCAGGTGCCGGTAAGCGACGTGGCAGTGACGCTGTCGGGCCTGCGCGGCCACACCGGGGAGGCAATGTCGATCGGCGAGCGCCCGCCGATTGCGCTGCTGGACGGCCCGGCGTCCGGTCGTATGGCGGTCGGTGAGGCCATCACGAATATTGCAGCGGCCGACGTGCAGCACATCCGGGAGGTCCGCCTTTCGGCCAACTGGATGGCCGCCAGCGGTGAGTCCGCCGAGGACGCAAAGCTGTACGACACGGTGCGCGCGATCGGCGAGGAATTATGCCCGGCACTCGGCATCGCAATACCGGTCGGCAAGGACTCACTTTCGATGCGATCCACCTGGCAACGGGATTCGCGCGAATGCTCGGTGATTGCCCCGTTGTCGCTCGTGATCACCGCATTTGCCCCGGTTTCCGACGCGCGCCGCACGCTGACGCCGGCACTGGAAACGACGCAGGGTCCGACGCTGCTGCTGCTGATCGATCTCGGTGGCGGTCGCGACCGCCTCGGCGGTTCCAGCCTTGCACAGGTGCATGGTCGCATCGGCGACCTGCCGGCAGATCTCGACCATCCGCCGGCGGTGGCGGCATTCTTCGCCGCGATTCGCGAGCTTGCGAACGCCGGTCACGTGCTCGCCTATCACGACCGCTCGGATGGCGGCCTGGCGATCACGCTGCTCGAGATGGCGTTTGCCGGCCGCACCGGCCTCGACATCGAACTCGGTGCGGTCGCAGACCCGGTCGCTGCGCTCTTCAGCGAGGAACTTGGCGCGGTCCTGCAGTTGCGCCAGTCTGGTGCGGTCGCGGCGCTGGAGATTCTTGAGCGGCATGGGCTTGGCCGGTACTCGCGCCTGATCGGCGCGGCAACACAGGGCCGCCGCATCCGCTTCAATGCCAATGGGCGTGTCCTGATCGACGATGACCGCGTGCGGCTGCGTGGCGTCTGGGCGGAGACGAGTTGGCGCTTGCAGCGCCTGCGTGACGACCCGGACTGCGCTGACGAGGAACAGGCATCGCGCCTGGACGAGTCGGATCCGGGCCTGTCGTGGCAGCCGTCGTTCGATCCCGACGATGACGTTGCCGCTCCGATGATCGCGACCGGCGCGCGGCCGCGCATCGCGATCCTTCGCGAGCAGGGCGTCAACAGCCAGGTCGAGATGGCGGCCGCATTCGATCGTGCAGGGTTTTCGGCCGTGGACCTGCACATGACCGACATCCTGGAGCGCGGCGAGCGGCTCGACGGCTACCACGGGCTGGTTGCCTGCGGCGGCTTCAGTTATGGCGACGTGCTGGGGGCGGGCGAGGGCTGGGCGAAATCGATCCTGTTCAATGAGCGTGCACGCGAGTTGTTCGGGGGCTGGTTCCGGCGCGGCGACAACTTCACCCTCGGCGTGTGCAACGGGTGCCAGATGCTCGCGGCGCTTTCCCAACTGATTCCGGGTGCCGGCTGCTGGCCGCGCTTCCTGCGCAACCGTTCCGAGCAGTTCGAGGGCCGCCTGTCGCTGGTCGAGATCGGCAAATCGTCGTCGCTTTTCTTCACCGGCATGTCGGGGTCACGACTGCCGATTGCCGTTGCGCACGGCGAGGGCCGCGCCGAATTCAGGACCGCCGCGGACGAACAGGCGGCGAGGGCGCTGACCGTCATGCGTTTCGTCGACAATCACGGCGCAGTCGCGTCGCGCTATCCGGCCAACCCGAATGGCTCGGCGGATGGAATCGCCGGGCTGGTTTCGGAGAACGGGCGCGTCGCGATCATGATGCCGCACCCGGAGCGCGTATTTCGCAGCGTGCAGAATTCCTGGCGCCCGGCCGGGGCCGGAGAGGACAGTGGCTGGATGCGGATATTCCGCAACGCACGAGTCTGGCTAGGCTGAACGTCCCGGGTCTGGGCCACGCGTGGGCAGGAGCGTGACCTTGGAAGCGGCGTCCTCGGCGAAATAGCGCCGCACCATCATTGCCTGCTGCAGGCGGCCCCGACGCACATAAGCCTGGTACAGCAGGTCCTTGACGACCTCAAGCAGCACGCCCGCCTGGAAATTGTCGAGCAGCGGCGGGCCGGGCCTGCCTGGCGCGTCGCCTTCGAACAGGACCTTCTTCACGATGGCAAAGGAATCGTCGTCCAGTTCGGCCATCCGGCGGATATTCGTCAGCTCATCGTAGAGTTCGAGCTTGCCGTTCTCGCCAAGATCGGCGAACACGCTCTGCGCGACGCGCCGGCACATCGAAGCGAAGGCGTTGTAACAGGCGGCAGAGAAGCAGGCGAGCGCCTCCTTGAACAGGAGTTCGGCGTCCTCCGGAAGGTGCGTGAAGCTGAACTTCTCGCGCGACCGTTCGAGCTCGACGAAACTGGGCGAGAGTTCGACCCGGCCGCCCGCATAGAGCTTTACCGCGAAGCGCAGGAATATCGGCGCGTTGCAGGCCTCGCATCGGTAGACGAGCCCGACCTGGCTCGGCTTGTGCAACTGCAGTACGTTGAAGTCCGGCACCGAAACGGGCGTGATGTGCGCGAGCACCTGGCAATGCGGGCAGTGCAGCGCCAGACCACTGTCCTGGTCATGATGCAGGCGTCCCGCAGAGTCGATGAACACCGCCATGGAATCCCCCGCCGGCTGTCCGGATGATTCCAGTCTAGCCGAAATGACGGGCCTCGGTCAGGTGTGCAGGGGCCTGTAGCGCAGGCGGTGAGGCTGATCCGCCTGCTCGCCCTTGCGCAGGCGCAGGTCGGCCACGTAGTCCTGGTAATTTCCCTCGAACCAGCTGACCTCGCTGTCGCCCTCAAACGCCAGGATATGCGTGGCGATGCGATCCAGGAACCAGCGGTCATGCGAAATGACGACCACGCAACCGGGGAAGTTCAACAGCGCCTCCTCCAGCGCACGCAGTGTTTCCACGTCGAGGTCATTGGTGGGTTCGTCGAGCAGCAGCACATTGGCGCCGCTCTTCAGGAGTTTTGCGAGGTGCACGCGATTTCGCTCGCCGCCGGACAGCTCGCCGATACGCTGTTGCTGCTGGTTGCCGCGGAAGTTGAAGCGCCCGACATAGCCGCGCGACGAGGTCTCGTAGTTGCCGACGCGGATCATGTCGAGCCCGCCCGAAATCTCCTGCCAGACGGTATTACGGTCGTTCAGCACATCGCGCGACTGGCCGACGTAGGCGAGCTTTACCGTCGGCCCGACGCGAACGGATCCCGCATCAGGCTGCTCGTCGCCGGTGAGCATGCGAAACAGCGTGGTCTTCCCGGCGCCGTTCGGCCCGATGATGCCGACGATGCCGCCGGGCGGCAGCCGGAATGACAGGCCGTCGATCAGCAAGCGGTCGCCATAGGCCTTGCCGAGCTTGTCGACCTCGATCACAAGATCGCCCAAGCGCGGTCCCGGCGGGATGTAGATTTCGTTGGTCTCGTTGCGGGCCTGGAATTCAACCGAGGACAATTCCTCGAATTGGCGCAGGCGTGCCTTGCTCTTGGCCTGGCGCGCCTTCGGGTTTGCGCGCACCCATTCCAGCTCGTGGGCAAGTGTGCGACGCAGGCCTTCCTGCTGCTTTTCCTCCTGTGCAAGACGCTGTTCCTTCTGCTCCAGCCAGGAGGAGTAGTTGCCTTGCCAGGGAATTCCGAAGCCGCGATCGAGCTCGAGTATCCAGCCCGCGACATTGTCAAGGAAGTACCGGTCGTGGGTTACGCAGATGACGGTGCCCGGATACTGCTCGAGGAATCTCTCGAGCCAGGCGACCGACTCGGCATCCAGGTGATTGGTCGGCTCATCGAGCAGCAGCATGTCGGGCTTCGACAGCAGCAATCGGCACAAGGCAACACGGCGCCGCTCGCCGCCGGACAGCTGGCTGATTTTCGATTCCCAGGGCGGAAGCCTCAGCGCGTCGGCCGCGACATCGAGCTGACGCTCGAGATTATGGCCGTCGACGGTCGCAAGGAATGCCTCGAGCTGGCCCTGTTCCTCAGCCAGGCGGTCGAAGTCGGCGCCCGGCTCGCTGTAGGCGGTGTACACCTGTTCGAGCCGCGCGAGCGCATCCTTCACCGGCTGCATGGCCTGCTCGACGATGCTGCGGACGTCGCTTTCCGGGTCGAGCACCGGCTCCTGCGGCAGCAGGCCGATCTTGATTCCCGGCTGCGGGCGGGCTTCGCCCTCGATCTCCTGGTCGATCCCCGCCATGATCCGCAGCAATGTCGACTTGCCGGAGCCGTTGAGCCCCAGCACGCCGATCTTCGCGCCCGGGAAGAACGACAGCGAAATGTCGCGCAGTATGTGGCGCTTCGGCGGCACGACCTTGCCGACACGGATCATCGTATAGATGTACTGGGCCATGATTCGCTGGTCGTCCGCGCTCGTCCGGGGGCCGCGGATTATCTGCGAATAGGAGCGGCGCCGCCAGCCGGGAAGCGCTCGAGCGCTGTGCTAGGCTTCGCGCGGTTTCCCTGTGCATGGCGGCCGTCTTGGCGAACACCGGCGAATCGGGCACCTGCATCGTCGTCGGCGAACGCATCGCCCGCTATGCCTTCGGCGATGGCCATCCCTTCGGATCCGACCGGCATGATGCATTCGTCCGCGAACTCGCGGCGGAAGCCCTCGACCGCCGGGTCCTGACGCTGGCGCCACGCTCGGCGACGCGCAGCGAGCTCGAGCTGTTTCACCTGCCTGCCTATATCGACCTGGTCCAGGCGCGTTCCCTGACCGGCGACGGCTTTCTGGATGCCGGCGATACACCGGCAAGGAAGGGCATCTACGAGGCTGCCTGCGATGTAGTCGGCGCGTCCCTGGTGGCGACCGAGGCGCTGATGACAGGCCGGGCCAAACGCGCATTCGTGCCGATCGCGGGCCTGCATCATGCATCGCGCGGCCATGCCGCCGGCTTCTGTGTCTTCAATGACTGCGGCGTGGTCGTCGAGCACCTCAAGAAGGCGCATGGCCTGGAGCGCATCGCCTATGTCGACATCGATGCGCACCACGGCGACGGCGTCTACTATGGATTCGAGGACGATCCAGCGCTGATATTCGCGGACCTGCACGAAGACGGACGCTTCCTGTACCCGGGCACCGGATCCAGCGAGGAAACCGGCACCGGGCCGGCCCGCGGCATGAAGCTCAACCTGCCATTGCCGCCCGGCGCCGGCGACGCCGAATTTCTGGAGGCCTGGAATTCAGTGGAGGCGCACCTGGAGCGCCACCGGCCGCAATTCCTGATCTTCCAGTGCGGCGCCGACAGCCTCGAGGGTGACCCGATCACGCACCTGCGCCTGACCGAGGAAGCACACGCGCACGCGGCCACGCGGCTGTGCCTGATTGCCGACCGTTTTGCATCCGGGCGAATACTCGGTGTCGGCGGCGGCGGCTATAATCGCCGTAATCTCGCGCGCGCATGGACCAGGGTCGTACAGGCATTCGTCGGTGCGGCTTAGCCGGCGGACTTTCGGGTAGACTGCGCCGCTACCATGTTCAGCCCTGACATGAAAATCCAGGATTTCGATCCCGCACTCGCCGCTGCAATCAGCGCCGAACGTCTGCGCCAGGAACAGCACCTGGAACTCATTGCATCCGAGAACTACGCGAGTCCGCGAGTGATGGAAGCGCAGGGCACGGTGCTGACAAACAAGTACGCCGAGGGATATCCCGGCAAGCGCTATTACGGCGGCTGCGAATACGTGGACGTCGCCGAGCAGCTCGCGATCGAGCGTGCGAAAAAACTGTTCGGGGCCGCGTACGCGAATGTGCAACCGCATTCGGGTTCTCAGGCCAACGCCGCCGTCTATCTCGCCCTCCTGAAACCCGGAGAAACGCTGCTCGGGATGAGTCTCGACCACGGCGGGCATCTCACTCACGGATCCAGGGTCAATTTCTCGGGCAAGATATTCAAGGCCGTGCAATACGGTCTCGATCTGGCCACCGGCGAGATCGACTATGACAGCGTGGAGCGCCTGGCCCTGGAGCATCGCCCGAAGATGATCATTGCCGGCTTCTCCGCATATTCGCGTGTCGTCGATTGGCAGCGTTTCCGCAGCATTGCCGACTCGGTCGGCGCCTGGTTTGTCGTCGACATGGCGCATGTGGCGGGTCTCGTCGCCGCCGGCGTCTACCCCAATCCGGTGCCGGTCGCCGACGTGGTCACGACCACGACGCACAAGACACTGCGCGGACCTCGCGGTGGCCTGATCCTCGCGCGCGAGCACGCTGACCTGCACAGGAAGCTCAATGCCATGGTCTTCCCGGGTACCCAGGGTGGCCCCTTGATGCACGTCATCGCTGCCAAGGCGGTGGCGTTTCTCGAGGCGCTTGCTCCTGAGTTTGCGATTTACCAGCGGCAGGTCGTCGCCAATGCCAGGGCCATGGCGGCCGAACTCGTCGCGCGCGGTTACCGCATCGTGTCGGGCGGAACGGACAATCACCTGTTCCTGCTCGACCTGATCGGCCGCAGCTACACCGGCAAGGATGCCGATGCGGCGCTCGGCAGGGCCCACATGACGGTCAACAAGAATGCCGTGCCGAATGATCCGCGGCCGCCATTCGTCACCAGCGGGCTCCGCATCGGCACGCCGGCGATCACGACGCGCGGATTCGGCCTCGACGAATCCCGTCAGGTCGCCACGTGGATTGCGGACTTGCTGGACGCGATGGGCGACGAGTCGATCGTCAAGCGCGTGCGCGATCAGGTGCTTGCGATCTGCGCGCGCTATCCGGTCTACGGCTGAACCGGCGAACGGGAAGCGGCAGTGCACTGCCCATTCTGCAATCACGAAGATACCAAGGTGACCGATTCACGCCTGACGGGTGACGGCCACCAGATTCGCCGTCGCCGCGAGTGCCTTGCCTGCGGCGAGCGATTCACGACATTCGAGACCGCGGAGCTGGTGCTCCCCCAGGTCGTCAAGAATGACCTTTCCCGGCAGCCCTTCGACGCGGGCAAGCTGCGTGCCGGCATCATGAAGGCATTCGAGAAGAGGCCGATCGCACGCGACGACGCCGAACTGGCGATCGAGCGGATCTGCCACCGGCTGCGTGTGCTGGGCGAGCGCGAGGTCGCGTCCAGGACAATCGGCGAATTCGTCATGGACGAATTGCGCCAGCTGGACGAAGTCGCCTACGTGCGCTACGCGTCGGTCTATCATCGTTTCGAGGACGCCGATGAATTCCGCGCGGAGATCGAGCAGCTCGGCCTGCGGCAGCGCCAGGATCCCGTCGCGGGCCAGTTGTCGCTGCTGCCATCCCAGCAACGCGACAAGCGCGACAAGCGATGAATGCCCCCGACCAGCTGGACGCCAGGCACATGTCCAGGGCGCTCGAACTGGCCGGCCGCGGGCTGTGGACCACTGATCCGAACCCGCGCGTCGGCTGCGTCATCGCCGATGGCGAGCGCGTGTTTGGCGAGGGCTGGCACGAACGGGCGGGCTCTCCTCACGCGGAAGTGAATGCGCTGGCCGCGGCCGGCACTGCAGCGCGCGGCGCGACGGCCTACGTCACGTTGGAGCCCTGCTGCCACCACGGCCGCACGCCGCCCTGCGCAGATGCGTTGATCGCGGCGGGCGTGCGGCGCGTCTGTTATTCGATCCGCGATCCGAATCCGCGCGTCAGCGGTGACGGTGCCGCCCGGCTTGCGGCGGCCGGCATCGAAGTGACCGGTGGCTTGCTGGCCACGGCGGCCCGGGACCTCAACCCCGGCTTCCTGTCGCGCATGGAGCGCGGCCGGCCCTGGCTGCGTCTGAAGCTTGCCGCCAGCCTCGACGGTCGCACGGCGCTGGTGGGAGGCGAGAGCCGCTGGATAACAGGCGAAGCCGCACGTTTCGACGTGCAGCAACTTCGTGCGCGTTCCTCGGCAGTGTTGACCGGACTGGCGACCGTGATCGCCGACGACCCACGGCTCGACGTGCGCCTGCCGGAGGCGACTCGACAGCCGCTTCGTGTCGTGCTCGACACCGGCCTGCGAATCCCGGTATCGGCGCGAATCGCCGCGCCGCCGGGACAGCTCCTGGTGCTGACGGCGAGTAACGACCTGGCGCGGCGAGCCGAACTCGAGGCCGCCGGAGCGCGCGTACAACGCCTTCCCGCGGGGCCGGGTGGCCTCGACCTTTCCGCCGCCATGGCACAGCTGGCCACGCTGGAACTCAATGAGATCCTGGTTGAGTGCGGCCCGACACTGGCTGCAGCGCTGCTGGCCGCGCACCTGGTCGACGAACTCGTGATTTACATGGCGCCTGTGCTGCTTGGCGCCGACGCGCACCCATTGGTGCGCCTGTCGGGAATCACCACGATGGCCGGGCGGGTGGAATTCTCGATCTCGGATCTGTCCCGCGTAGGCCCGGACCTGCGCATCACGCTGCGGCCGTCGCAGAGCTGAACGGCCGACACCATGTTCACAGGAATCGTCAGGGCCATCGGCAGCATCGTGGCGTCGGCCGGCGATGACCACGCGCGGCAGTTGACGATCGATGTCAGCGCCCTCGCGACAGACAGCTGGGCCGTGGGCGACAGTCTCTGCGTCGCCGGCGTCTGCCTGACCGCCACACGCATCGAAGCGGGCAGGTTCACTGCGAGCCTCTCGAGCGAGACCCTGCAGTGCACGACACTTGGGTCGCTGGCAGCCGGCGCCGCGGTCAACCTGGAACCGGCGCTCGCCGCCGGCGATGCGCTCGGCGGTCATTACGTCACCGGGCACGTGGACGGTGTCGCGCGTGTGGAATCAGTCGAAGACGAGGCGGGTTCAGCGCGAGTTTCGCTGGCAGCGCCGGCGCCGCTGGCGCGTTACATGGCGCTGAAGGGCTCGGTGACCGTCGACGGCGTCAGCCTGACCGTCAACCGCCTGCGTGACAACGTATTCGACGTGTGCCTGGTGTCGCACACGCGCGCCGTGACGACGCTCGGTAGCCTGCGCACGGGCGTCGCCGTGAATCTGGAGGTCGACGTCCTGGCGCGATACCTGGAGCGCCTGTTCGGATCACAATGGCAGCGATGAACACGAGCGAGGAGTTGCTGGGCGAGTTGCGCGCCGGGCGCATGGTCATCGTCATGGACGACGAAGATCGCGAAAATGAGGGCGATCTCATCATCGCCGCCGCCTGTGTGCGCGCAGAGGACATCAATTTCATGGCGCGCTACGGGCGCGGCCTTATCTGCCTGACACTGACCCGCGAGCGTTGCAGGGAACTGCGCCTCCCGCTGATGGTCAGCGCTGGCGCGGATCGGCACGGCACAAGCTTCACCGTCAGCATCGAAGCCGCCGAGGGCGTCACGACGGGAATCTCCGCCCAGGATCGCGCACATACAGTGCGCACGGCGGTCGCGGCCGGAGCGCGGCCGGAGCACCTGCGCCAGCCTGGTCATGTATTTCCATTGATGGCGCGCCCCGGCGGCGTCCTGATCCGTGCCGGACACACGGAGGCAGGTTGCGACCTCGCGCGGCTGGCGGGATTCGAGCCGGCCGCGGTGATCGTTGAGATCCTCAATGACGACGGCACGATGGCACGGCGCTCCGACCTCGAGCGCTTTGCCGAGGAGCATGGCCTGTTGATCGGCACGATCGCCGATCTCATCCGCTACCGCCTGGAGAATGAAAGCTCGATCGAGCGCGTGTCGGACCAGCCGGTCGAAACGGAGTTCGGTCCGTTCCGGATGTGCTGGTACCAGGACCGAGTGCACGGATCGCTGCATGTGGCGCTGGTGCGGGGCTCACTTGCCGGCCCGGTGCCGCCGCTGGTGCGGGTCCATCTGCACGACACGCTGCGCGACGACCTCGGATTGCGTTCTGCGCACGGTGGCTGGACGCTGCGCGCTGCGCTCGAGCGGATCGCCGGCGAAGACAACGGCGTCGTCGTGATCCTGCGCGAATCGCAGGATCCCGCGGCCACCATGGAGTCGATACGCGCGCTGGAGCTGGGGGTGCTGCGCGGCGAATCGCAGGCCGGGCGCGGATCAGTCCTGCGCACCCACGGCATCGGGGCGCAGATACTGCACGATCTCGGCATCAAGAAGATGCGTGTACTGTCGGCGCCACGACAGTTGCGCGCCATTTCGGCCTTCGGGCTGGAGATCACCGCCTACGAGGACTGAGGGCGGTCGCGCCGGCGGTATACTGCAGCGATGGAAAGGCTGCATACCATTGAGGGCGACCTGCGGGTCCGCGACCTGCGATTTGCAATCGTTGCGGCCCGGTTCAACGACTTCGTCGTCGAGCGCCTGATCGACGGCGCGGTGGAAGCCTTGACGCGCCACGGTGCGGCTGCGGACCAGCTCGAAGTGGTCCGCGTCCCCGGCGCGTTCGACCTGCCGCTCGTCGTGCGCAGGATCGCCGAATCAGGGCGCGCGGACGCGATCATCGCAATCGGTGCGGTGATCCGGGGCCAGACAGCGCATTTTGAGTTCGTCGCCGGGGAATGCGCCTCGGGAATCTCGCGGGTCTCGAGTGACACCGGGGTGCCGGTTGCATTCGCAGTCCTGACGACTGACACGATCGAACAGGCGGCGGATCGCGCCGGCGGCAAGGCCGGAAATCGCGGCGCGGATGCCGCGGAAGCCGCGATCAGCCTCGCCAACCTGCTCAAGAAGCTCAAGGATTGACGGTGACGCCCAGGGTGGACAATTCGGCGCGGGCACGCGGCGCGGCGCGCAAGCTTCTGATCCAGGCGCTCTACCAGCGCCAGATGGGTGGCCAGCCCTGGCAGGAACTGCATCGCCAGTACAGCGCCGATCCGACATTCGAGCGTGCCGATCCCGAGTACTTCAATGCGGCGCTGGCCGCCGTCTGCGAGCAATCGGCGCAGCTGGACGACGAGCTGCGCCATCATTCCGACATCGAACCGGCGCGGCTCGACCCGGTTGAACACGCGATCCTTTATCTTGGTCTCTGGGAGCTGATGACGCGTACGGATATCCCATACCGCGTCGTGATCAACGAGGCGGTCGAGCTCGCCAAGCGCTTTGGCGCGACCGATGGTCATCGTTTCGTCAATGCCGTGCTGGACAAGGCATCGCGCGTGCATCGTGGCGTCGAACGAGGCGCAGTCGCCTGACGCGCGCCGGCGCATCCAAGGCCCCCTGGCATGCCGCCTGATGAGTTCGAACTGATCGGACGCTACTTCACCGGCCGCGGAGCCCGGCGCGATGACGTCAGGCTTTCCGTCGGCGATGACGCGGCTGTCGTGACGCCGCGAGCCGGGGCCGAACTCGTACTCGCACTCGACACGATCGTGGCCGGCGTGCACTTTCCACCCGACACCAGCGGCCGTTTCGTCGGCCATCGCGCACTCGCGGTCAATCTGAGCGATCTCGCCGCCATGGGTGCTGAGCCGGCCTGGGCGTTGCTCGGCTTGACCTTGCCGGCGGCAGACGAGGCCTGGATTGCGGAATTCGCCGCCGGATTCGAGATGCTGGCACGGCGCTTCGGGGTCGCACTGATCGGTGGCGACACGACGCGCGGGCCGCTCACGGTCACGGCAACGGTCGGCGGCTGGGTGGGACCCGGCGCGGCCCTGGCCCGCTCGGGTGCAAGGCCCGGGGACGATTTGTGGGTCAGTGGAACACCGGGGGACGCGGGCGCCGGCCTTGCGATTCTGCAGTCGGGACTCGCGGCTGGTGGCGCGACCCGCGAGGAGTTGCTGCGCAGATTCCTGCTGCCGGAACCGCGTGTCGGTCTCGGCAGGGCGCTGTGCGGCGTTGCGAGCGCCTGCATCGACATATCCGACGGCCTGGCCGGCGATCTCGAAAAATTGTGCAGCGCGAGTGGTGTCGGTGCACGGCTCGACTGCCTGCGGCTGCCGCGCTCCGCGCAACTTCTCGAGGCCGCCGGCGAATCCGCCTCCATGCGATACGCGCTGGCGGGCGGTGACGATTACGAACTCCTGTTCACGGCGCCGGCCGCAGCCAGGAACCGCATTGAAGGCCTGGCCAAGCTCGCGCCGGTCAGCCTGATCGGCGAAATCACTGCGACGCCCGCCGTGCACCTGGAGGGCGCAGGACTCGAGCGAGACCTCGTTCACGGTTTCGACCACTTCAAGGAGCGACCCGATGACCCCCGGTGAAGCGCGACCCGCTTCACGGTTCCGCCCGGTTTAACGAAATATCCTCTCGCGACGACCGGTGGCTGCCGCCGCGTCGCACATTCCTGGAGGAGCCGGTCATCGTTACCGCAACAGTGCCGACGCTACGCGGGTCAACGTCGGGTGAACCCGCCATTGGCGAGCGCATCGGCAAGTACGAAGTGATCCGCGAAGTCGGCCGTGGGTCGACCGGCACCGTCTACCTTTCGCACGATCCTTATTACGGCCGTGACGTCGCGATCAAGGCCTATCGCGTCATCGGTGACGATGATCCCGTGCGCGGCAAGGTCGCCCGCAAGATGTTCCTCTCGGAAGCGCACATGGTCGGGATGCTGCAGCACCCGAATATCATGCCGATCTACGATGCGGGCGAGGAGGGCGGCTTCTACTATGTCGTGACCGAATTCATCCATGGCGCCAGGACACTCGCGGCCTACACCCGGCCCGACAACCTGCTGCCGGTGGACGACGTGCTGGCACTGACATTCAAGTGCGCCAAGTCGCTGCACTACGCGCACTCGCGCGGCGTCATCCATCGGGACATCAAGCCGAGCAACCTGATGTTGACGACGGACAGCGACCTGAGGTTGATCGATTTTGGCATTGCCTTGCATTCCGATGCCGATATCTCGCGCATCGAGGGGATCGCCGGCAGCCCGAGCTACATGTCGCCGGAACAGGTCCAGTCGCTGGAACTGACCAACCGCTCCGACCTGTACTCACTGGGCGCAGTGATGTACGAATTGCTGACCGGGAACCGGCCATTCCGTGCCGGTTCGCTGGCGAAGCTGCTGCACCAGATCGTTTACGCGACACCGGCGCCGATGCTGAGCATCCGCCCCGATCTGCCGCCGGACATCGAAACAGTCGTCGCGACAGCGATGGACAAGGATCCCGAGAAGCGATACCCGAATGGGGCCGAATTCGCGGCGGCCATGGCGCGCGTGCACGCGCAGTTGCGCGCGCAGTCCGACCGGATCGACCGCCAGGAGCATTTCGCACTGTTGCGCCGCCTGAAGTTCTTCCACGATTTCTCGTCGGCCGAGATCTGGGAAGTGCTGCGATCGGGCAGCTGGGACATGCACGCGAGCGGCGATGAGATCGTCCGTGCCGGCGGCATAGACGATCGCTTCTACGTGATCGTTTCCGGGCGCTGCTCCGTGGAGCGCGAGGGTCTCAAGGTCGGCCGCCTCGAGGCCGGCGACTGTTTTGGCGAGACGAGCTACCTGCGGGGCGCCAAGCGCCAGGCCGCGGTGGTGGCCGACGACGAAGTGACGATACTGAGGGTCAGCGCGACACTGCTCGAGCAGGCCTCGTCGGCTTGCCAGTTGCGCTTCAACAAGGTGTTCCTGAGGACCCTGATCTCGCGGCTGCAGGGCGGCGATACGCGCGTCGCCAGCTGAGACTCACCCGCCCGGCTGATCCTTGTCGCGTTCGATGCGCGCATACGCCGAGTGGTTGTGGATCGACTCGAAATTCTCCGATTCGATCACGTAGCCGAGAATGCGCTCGTCTTCATTGAGCCTCACCGCGACATCGCGGACGATGTCCTCGACGAATTTCGGGTTGTCGTAGGCGCGCTCGGTTACGTATTTTTCATCCGGCCGCTTCAGGATGCCGTAGAGCTCGCAGCTCGCCTCCTGCTCCGCGATGTCGATCAGTTCCTCGATCCAGACATGCTCCGAGATGCGCGCGGCGATGGTCACGTGCGAACGCTGGTTGTGCGCGCCGTAATCCGAGATCCGCTTTGAGCAGGGGCAAAGACTCGTGACCGGCACGACCACCTTCAGCCAGGTTTCGGTGCGGCCATTCTTCAGCTCAGCGGCGAGTGTCGCACGGTAGTCGAGCAGGCTCTCGACGCCGGAGACCGGGGCCTTCTTCATCACGAAGTACGGAAATGACATCTCAAGGCGGCCGGCATCGGAATCCAGCCGCGAGGTCATCTGCGCAAGCATCTCACCGAATGACTCGACCGAAATTTCGCGCTCGTGCTCGTTCAGGATCTCCACGAATCGCGACATGTGCGTGCCCTTGAAGTTGTGGGGCAGGGCGACGTACATGTTGAAATTCGCGATCGTGTGCTGTTCGCCACTCGAACGATCCTTCACGCGCACCGGATGATTGATGTCCTTGATGCCGACGCGGTTGATCGGTATGCGGCGCGTGTCCGCGCGCCCCTGGACGTCGTCGATCACCGTGGTGACGGTGCTGGCCGCCATTTTTGCGCTCATCGGTCGTTTCCGCTTTGGGCAGGGCCTGTTTCGCAGCCCGCAAATAAAATCATACCATATCGGTCCTGATTAACCGGCCGGCAGCGCCTGTGGCATTCCAGGCCTGCGCCAGAATCGGTCGATGGCTGACCTGATCGTTGCGACGTCGAGTCCCGCTGCAACGAGGTTGTCCTCGCGCGATCCGTGTTCGACGAATCCGTCGGGCACGCCGATCTGCAGGACCGGGATGCCGGATTCGATGCGCTGCAGGAATTCCAGGACGGCCGAACCGGCGCCACCGGCCACGACATTCTCTTCCAGTGTCACGATCGCGCGGTGATCCGCGGCAATGGCCGTGATCAGCGCCTCGTCCAGGGGCTTGACGAATCGCATGTTGACGAGCGTAGCGTCCAGGGCCTCGGCGGATGCCATTGCCGGCGCCACCATCGAGCCGAATGCGAGCAGGGCCAGGCCGCTGCCGCCACGGCGACGCGTCTCGGCAATCCCCAGGGGCAGGGCATGCATCGTGTGCTCAACCGTCACACCCGGACCGCGGCCGCGCGGGTAGCGCACTGCGACCGGCTGGTCCTGGATGACGGCCGTATACAGCATCTGCCGGCATTCATTCTCATCGGCCGGGGCCATCACCACCAGATTGGGTATGCAGCGCAGGTATGAAAGATCGAACTCGCCCTGGTGAGTCGCGCCGTCGCCGCCGACGAGGCCCGCGCGATCGATCGCGAACACGACGGGCAGGCGCTGCAGAGCGACGTCGTGAATCAGCTGGTCGTAGGCGCGCTGCAGGAATGTCGAGTAGATTGCGACGATCGGCCGCAGCCCATCGCAGGCGAGGCCGGCCGCCAGCGTCACGGCATGCTGCTCGGCGATCGCGACGTCGAAATAGCGATCCGGAAATCGCCGTTCAAATTCGACCATGCCGGAGCCTTCGCGCATGGCCGGCGTAATCGCGACGATACGCGGATCCTGCTCGGCAATGTCGCAGAGCCACTGCCCGAACACCTGCGAGTACGTCGGGCCGCCCGCGATTTCCTTGAACAGCGTGCCGCTCGCCGGATCGTACGGGCCGGGCCCGTGCCACTTGATCGGGTCGGCCTCCGCCGGCGCGTAGCCCTTGCCCTTCTGGGTAACTACGTGCAGGAATTGCGGCCCGGGCAGCAATCGCATGTTGCGAAGCGTCGCGACAAGCGTATCGACATCGTGCCCGTCAACCGGCCCGATGTAGTTGAACCCCATTTCTTCAAACAATGTTCCGGGCAACACCATGCCCTTGGCGTGCACCTCGGAGCGTCGCGCCAGTTCCCAGGCGGCCGGCATCGAGCGCAGCACCCTCTTGGAACCCTCACGCAGATGCGAGTACATGCGACCCGACAGCAGTCGCGCGAAATACTGGGACAGGGCGCCGACATTCTCGGATATCGACATGTCGTTGTCGTTCAGCACGAGCAGCAGGTCCACGTCGAGGCTGCCGGCGTGATTCAGCGCCTCCCAGGCGAGTCCCGCGCTCATGGCGCCGTCTCCGATGATCGCGACAATGCGACGATCGCTGCCGGCCTTGCGATTCGCGATCGCCATGCCGAGTGCGGCGCTGATCGAGGTGCTGGAATGGCCGACGCCAAAACTGTCGTAAACGCTTTCGGCGCGTGACGGGAATGGCGCGAGGCCGCCACGCTGCTTGATGCTTCCGAGGCGCCGGCGCCGCCCGGTGAGCACCTTGTGTGGATAGGCCTGATGGCCCACGTCCCAGACCAGACGGTCGTATGGCGTGTCGAAAACGTAATGCAGGGCGACGGCGAGTTCCACCGTGCCCAGCCCGGCGGCGAGGTGCCCGCCCATCTGGCCGACGGTATGGATCAGGAACTCGCGCAATTCCGCCGCGAGTGGCGCAAGTTCACCCAAGGCAAGCGCCCGCAGGTCCGCCGGGGACTCGATCGAGTCCAGCAGCCCGGCCGGATTTTCCTCACTCATGCCGGCAGTGTACTGGAGGCGCTGCGGACGGCATAAGACCCGCGCGACTGCGATCAGCTGCTGCGCTCGACCAGCTCTGCGGCAAATTCGCGCAGTTGCCCGGCCTCCGGCCCGAATCCCGCCAATGCCTCGATAGCGGCGCGGGCCAGTTCCGCGGCACGCAGGCGGGCCGCGGCTATGCCGGCGATCGCGGGATAAGTCGGCTTGCCGCGCAGCGCATCGGCGCCGCCACTCTTGCCGGTCAGCGCCGGGTCGCCCAGTACGTCGAGCAAGTCATCGACGATCTGAAACGACAGGCCGACCAGCGTACCGTAGCGATCCAGCGCCTGCTGCTGAGGCTGCGGCAACGCGGGTGCTGCGGCACAGGCGGTCAAGACCGCGGCGCGGATCAGGGCGCCGGTCTTGCGCGCATGCATTTCCTCGATCTGGCTGCGATCGAGGATCCTGCCGACAGCGGCGAGATCCATCGCCTGGCCGCCCGCCATGCCCCCCGTGCCGCTGGCCTGCGCCAGCAGGCGGATCATCTCCAGGCGACGCGCCGGCTCCACCGTCAGGGATTCGTGCTCGGCGAGGATTTCGAATGCCAGAACCTGGAGGGCGTCGCCGGCAAGTATCGCGGTCGCTTCGTCAAAAGCGCGATGCGTGGTCGCGCGGCCGCGGCGCAGGTCATCGTCATCCATTGCCGGCAGGTCGTCGTGCACCAGGGAATAAGCGTGGATCAATTCGACAGCCGCTGCGGGTGCATCCAGGGCCGCGGGCGGTACGCCGAGGGCCGCGCCCGTCGCATATACGAGGACCGGCCGGATGCGCTTGCCGGGTCCCAGCGCCGCATAGCGCATGGCTTCATGCAGCCGCGCGGGGCATGCGCTGCCGGCAGGCAGAATGCGTTCGAGCACGCCCTCGACGCGCGCGCGATAATGGGATTGCCAGGCGGTTACCGATGCGGCCTGAACGGACATCAGCCGATTCGCTCAGTCCGCTGCGGGCGGCACGAATGGCTCGATGGATTCCCCTTCCGGGCCGCGACTCAGGATGCTGATCTTCTGCTCCGCCAGGCGCAGCGCCTTCTGGCAATTGCGTGTCAGTTCCACACCGCGTTCGAACTGGCGCAGTGATTCCTCGAGCGGCAATTGCCCCTGTTCCAGGCGCTCGACGATCTGCTCGAGTTCGGCGAGCGCAGCCTCGAAATCGGGGGTCGCGGTCTTTTGTCGGGTCAAGGGAAGCCGCCTTGCAGCGCCGTTGGGGCGGGTACGTTACACAGCCCCTGCACAACGGGTCAACGCAGGTGTTAGAATTTGTCTAAATCGCCGGCGCGGGGCCGGTGCAGTCGAGGAGGAGGCTACCGTGAATCTGAAAGGCAGCAAGACAGAAGGCAATCTGAAGGCGGCCTTCGCCGGCGAGTCACAAGCGAATCGTCGCTACCTCTATTTCGCGCAAAAAGCGGATGTCGAGGGCTACAACGACGTAGCGGCCGTGTTCCGTTCGACCGCGGAAGGCGAGACCGGCCATGCGCACGGTCATCTGGAATACCTGGAACAGGTCGGTGACCCCGCGACGGGCCTGCCGATCGGCGCCACTTCGGACAATCTGAAGGCGGCCATCGCCGGTGAGACGCACGAATACACGGACATGTATCCGGGCATGGCGAAGGCTGCGCGCGACGAGGGCTTCCACGAGATCGCCGACTGGTTCGAGACGCTCGCGAAGGCCGAGCGGTCGCACGCCAACCGCTTCCAGAAAGCGCTAGACCAGCTCAATTGAGCGGCGGGCAGCGCTTGCGCATGCGCACGTGAACGAGCGGGAGACCGGCGGCCGCCGGGAAGGCAGCCTCGACGCACCGACCCGGCACGCGCTGCCATGGAACAGCGCTGATTTCTGGAATCGCGACTCGCTCATGAAAGAGCTCGAGCGCGTATTCGACATCTGCCACGGGTGTCGCCGCTGTTTCAGCCTGTGCAACTCCTTCCCGGTCCTGTTCGATCGCATCGACGGGTCGCCCACCGGGGAACTCGCTGCGGTGCCCAGGAAGGCCTACTGGGAGGTGGTGGATCATTGCTACCTCTGCGACATGTGCTACATGAGCAAGTGCCCGTACGTGCCGCCGCACGAATGGAATGTCGACTTCCCGCACCTGATGCTCCGCGCCAAGGCCGTGCGCAACCGCGAGGAAGGGGCGAGTGTGCGCGACCGCCTGCTGTCGTCCACGGATACGGTCGGCATGATCGCGGGCGTTCCGGTCGTCAGTGAGATCGTCAATGCGGCCAATCGCAGCCGGCTGGGGCGTCGCATGCTGGATCGCACACTCGGCGTGCACCCCGACGCCCCGCTGCCCGAATATCACAGCAGGAGCTTCCGCAAGCGCGAGGCCCGGCGGCCGAAGCCCGGCCTGGTCGCGATAGCGACCTCCAGGACGACCGGCAAGGTCGCGCTCTTCACGACCTGCTACTGCAACCGCAACGAACCCGACATCCTCAGCGACCTGGTGGCGGTGCTGGAGCACAACGGGATCCCGGTCGCGCTGGCGGAACACGAGCGCTGCTGCGGCATGCCCAAGCTCGAGCTCGGCGACCTCGAGGCCGTCGCGGCGCTGAAGCAGCAGAACATCCCTGCGCTCGCCGCGCTGGTCGCGTCGGGTCACGATATCCTTGCGCCGGTCCCTTCGTGCGTCCTGATGTTCAAGCGCGAGTTGCCATCGATGTTTCCGGACGACCCGGATGTCAGTCGGGTCGCGGAGCGAACATTCGATCCCTTCGAATACCTGATGCTGCGGCATGCCGAAAACCAACTCGCCACTGATTTTCGCTCGAGCCTGGGCAGGGTGGCCTATCACGTGCCCTGTCACCTGCGGGTGCAGAACATCGGCCTGAAGACACGCGACGTACTGGGCCTGGTGCCGGACACGACATTGACGACCATCGAACGCTGCTCCGGTCATGACGGCACCTATGCGGTCAAGAGTGAGTTCCATGAGATCTCGATGAATATCGCGCGCCCGGTCGTGCAGCGCGTCGAGGCCGCTTCGGCCGACCACTTTGCGAGTGACTGCCCGATGGCCGGACGGCAGATCGGCGCGGGTCTCGGCAGCGGGCGTCTGCCTGTGCACCCGATTCAATTGCTGAGGCAGGCCTATGGGATCTGAGGAGGGTGGATTGATCGGGGGCACCTCAACCGGCGCGCTGAACGAAGCGGACCTGATGAGTCTTGAGCAGTATGCGAAAAATCGCGAAGCGTTTCGCACGCGCGTGATCGAGCACAAGCGCGCGCGCACGGTGCCGGTCGGTCCCAACATGACGTGGCTGTTCGAGGACCGCCTGACGATTCAGTACCAGGTGCAGGAAATGCTCCGCATCGAGCGCATTTTCGAGCCGCGCGGGATCCGCGACGAACTCGACGCCTACAATCCTCTGATTCCGGACGGAGGAAACTGGAAGGCGACCATGATGATCGAATATCCCGATGCCGCCGAGCGCGCGCCGGCACTCGCCCGCCTGCGTGGTGTCGAGGACCGCTGTTTTGTCGAGGTCACTGGCGAGGGCCGCGTGTACGCGGTCGCTGACGAGGACCTTGCGCGCGAGAACGACGAAAAGACCTCCGCCGTGCACTGGCTGAGATTCGAGCTGACGCCGGCCATGCGCGAAGCAATCCGCAATGGCGCCGCTGTCACTGCCGGCACCGACCACCCCGCGTACCGCCACGAGAACAAGCTGGCCGCGGAAAGCGCGGCTGCCCTGGCCCGCGATCTGGGTTGAGACGAGAGCGCAGGCCGGCATCCGCGGCTGCTAGAATCGCCGCGCCGGCGGCGCACTCGCGCCGCGCCATGCGCAGGTCGGGATGAGCCAGTCGTACAACGCTTCGGATATCGAGGTCCTGACGGGTCTCGAACCGGTTCGCCGCCGGCCGGGCATGTACACGGACACCCGCAATCCGAATCACCTGGTCCACGAGGTCGTCGACAACAGCGTCGACGAGGCGCTCGCCGGTCACTGCCGCAACATCTCGATCATCGCGCACGGCGACGGCTCGGTCACGGTCAACGATGACGGCCGCGGCATGCCGGTCGACATCCATCCCAAGGAAAAAGTCAGCGGCGTCGAGCTGATCCTGACGCGCCTGCACGCCGGCGGAAAGTTTTCCGGCAGCAGCTACGAGTCGGCCGGCGGCCTGCACGGGGTCGGCGTGTCGATCGTCAATGCCCTGTCCAAGCATCTCGAATGCAACGTGCGGCGCGACGGAAAGGAATGGAACATCGGGTTCAGGGACGGCAAGGTGGTCTCGAAACTCGAAGCCGTCGGTCCCGCCAAGCGCGGCCAGACCGGTACGACGGTCCGATTCTGGCCCGACCCCGGGTTCTTCGACTCGCCGAATTTCTCGGTGCCGCGACTGAAGCACGTGCTGAAAGCCAAGGCGGTGTTGTGCCCGGGACTGAGGGTCAGGCTGCAGGTCGAAGCGACCGGTGAGAGCGACGAGTGGTTCTTTACCGGCAATCTTGGCGAGTACCTGATTGAGCAACTGGGCACCGATCCGCGGCTGCCGGACGAGCCATTCACGGGCCATTTCAAGGGCGGGCATGAGGTAGCCGACTGGGCCTTCTGCTGGGCGCCGGAGACTGAGGAATCCGTCGCCGAGAGCTACGTAAACCTGATACCGACGCCGTCGGGCGGCACGCACGTCAATGGACTCCGGGCCGGCGCGACCGACGCCGTGCGCGAGTTCTGCGAATTCCGCAATCTGGTGCCGCGCGGCCTGAAGCTTGCGCCCGAGGACGTATGGCAGCACGTTGCATTCGTGCTCTCGGTGCGGATGCAGAATCCGCAGTTCGCCGGGCAGATCAAGGAAAAGCTGTCGTCGCGTGAATCCGCGGCATTCGTCTCCGGTGTCGTCAAGGACGCATTTGCTTTGTGGCTGAACCAGCATCCGGAGGCCGGAGAGAAGATCGCGCAATTCGCAATCGCCAACGCACTCGAGCGCACGCGCGCCGCGCAACGGGTCACACGCAAGCGGATCGTCAGCGGCCCGGCACTGCCCGGCAAGCTTGCCGATTGCACATTGCAGCAACCCGAGCGCTGCGAACTGTTCCTGGTGGAGGGCGACTCGGCTGGCGGCTCGGCAAAACAGGCGCGCGACCGGGAATTCCAGGCGGTGATGCCGCTCAGGGGCAAGATCCTGAACACCTGGGAGGTCGACGCGGCCGATATCCTTTCGTCGCAGGAAGTCCATGACATCGCGACGGCACTCGGCGTTGATCCGGGGTCTACCGACCTGGCCGGGCTCCGCTACCACAAGATCTGCATCCTGGCGGACGCCGATTCCGACGGTGCGCACATCGCGACATTGCTCTGTGCCCTGTTCCTCAGGCATTTCCGCCCGCTCGTGATTTCCGGGCATGTCTATGTCGCGATGCCGCCGCTGTTTCGCATCGACGTCGGCAAGAATCTCTTCTACGCGCTCGGCGAGTACGAGAAGAGCGGCATTCTCGACCGCATCCAGGCCGAGGGCCTGCGCGGCAAGCCGGTCATCACGCGCTTCAAGGGTCTCGGCGAAATGAGCGCGCTGCAGCTGCGCGAGACGACCATGGCCCCGGAAACGCGCCGGCTGGTGCAGCTGACGATCGATGCGAAGGATGACGCCGACAAGCTGATGGACATGCTGCTCGCGAAGAAGCGCGCCGCGGACCGGCGTGAATGGCTCGAGAGCAAGGGCAACCTGGCAGGCGCCTGAGGATGAAGGACCAGCCACTGGACTTTGAAGGAATCGAGCGGCAGCCGCTCAGGACATTCACGGAGAAGGCGTACCTCGATTATTCGATGTACGTGATCCTTGACCGCGCGTTGCCGCAGCTCGCGGACGGCCTGAAGCCCGTTCAGCGCCGGATCATCTACGCGATGAGCGAACTCGCGCTGGCGGCCGGGAACAAGCACAAAAAATCGGCGCGCACCATTGGCGACGTGATCGGCAAGTACCACCCGCACGGAGACAGCGCCTGCTACGAGGCGATGGTGCTGATGGCGCAGGATTTCTCCTATCGCTACCCGATCGTCGACGGACAAGGCAACTGGGGATCGACCGACGACCCCAAGTCCTTCGCCGCCATGCGCTATACGGAAGCGCGGCTGCGGGCCTACGCCGAGACACTGCTGTCCGAACTCGGCCAGGGAACTGTCGATTGGGTGCCGAACTTCGACGGCACGCTCGACGAGCCGAAGCTGCTGCCGGCCCGGCTGCCCAATGTGCTCCTGAATGGCACGCAGGGCATTGCAGTAGGCATGGCGACGGACATCCCGCCGCACAATCTCAAGGAAGTCGCGGCTGCATGCATCCATCTGCTGGACGAACCCGACGCGAGCGTACGCGATCTCTGCAAGCACATACTCGGCCCCGACCTTCCGACCGGCGCCGAGATCATCACGCCGAAATCGGAATTGCGGGCGATGTACCAGAGCGGCAATGGCGCATTCCGCGCGCGCGCCCTCTACGAAATGGAAGAGGGCGAAGTTGTCGTCACGGCACTGCCGTACCAGGTGTCCGGCGCCAAGGTGCTCGAACAGATCGCCGGCCAGATGCGTGCCAAGAAGCTGCCGATGGTCGAGGACCTGCGCGACGAGAGCGATCACGAGCACCCGACGCGGCTCGTGATCACGCCGCGCTCGAATCGCGTTGATGTCGAACAATTGATGGCGCACCTGTTCGCCACGACGGATCTCGAGCGCAGCTACCGCGTCAATCTGAATGTCATCGCGCTCGACGGCCGCCCGAAGGTCCTCGGGCTCAAGGAAATCCTTTCCGAATGGCTCGGATTCCGCCTGGATACGGTCAGGCGGCGGCTGAATTTCCGGCTCGACAAGGTCAATGCGCGACTGCACATCCTCGAGGGCCTGCTGATTGCCTTCCTGAATCTGGACGAGGTGATCCGCATCGTCCGCAAGGAGGACGATCCGAAGCCGGCGCTGATCAAGCGTTTCAAGCTGACCGAAGACCAGGCGGAAGCGATTCTCGAGACCAAACTCCGTCACCTGGCCCGGCTCGAGGAGATGAAGATCCGCGGCGAGCAGTCGGAACTCGCCACCGAGAAAGAGGGCATTGAAAAAACGCTGAAGAGCCCCGCCAGGCTCCGCAAGATGATCCGCGAGGAACTCGCGGCCGACGCCGAAAAGTACGGCGACAGGCGCCGCACGAAGATTGTCGAGCGTGAGGCTGCGCAGGCGATCGATGAAACCGAACTGGTCACGGCCGAGCCGGTGACCGTCGTTCTCTCGAATCTTGGCTGGGCGCGCCAGGCCAGGGGTCATGACATCGACCCGCGCCAGCTTTCGTACAAGACCGGTGATTCGTTCCAGGCGGCGGCGCGCGGCCGCAGCACGCAACTGGCCGTGTTCGTCGACTCAACCGGGCGCGCCTATTCGCTGCCGGCGCATACGCTCGCGTCGGCGCGCGGGCAGGGCGAACCCCTGTCCGGCCGGCTCGACCCGCCGGACGGCGCGATCTTCGCCGCAGTCCTGATCGGCGACCCGGCCGATCCGTGGCTCCTGGCCTGCGATGCGGGTCATGGCTTCATCGTGAAGCTCGAGGCGCTCTACTCGCGCAACAAGGCGGGCAAGGCCGTGTTCAACCTGCCGGAGAATGCGAAGGTGCTGGCGGCCGCGCCCGTGCCTGCTGACGCCGGGGCATTGGTCATATCCGTCAACAGCGAAGGGCGGCTGCTTGCATTCCCCGTCGGTGACCTGCCTGAAATGGACAAGGGTCGCGGCAACCTGATTTTCGGCGTGCCGGGCAAGAAGTCGCGCGCCGGCCTCGAACTGATGGTCGCCGCAACCGTCGTCGCTCCCGAGCAAAGCGTAATCGTCTGGTGCGGTGACCGGAAAATGACTCTGGCCTGGAAAGACCTCGCCGACTATCTTGGCTCGCGCAGCCAGCGCGGCTCGGTCCTACCGCGCGGCTGGCGGAAAGTCGATCGCCTCAGCGTGGAATGATGTCGGCCCGGCCGGCCTGTTCGGCCGGGCCGCCCTCAATAGCGGCTCAACCGAGTACAATTTCCTCCGGCGCGTTGACGAAATAGCCCTGGATGAACTCGACTCCGAGTTGCCAGAGCACCGCCATCGTATTGGCGTCCTGCACGCGCTCACCGATCGTGACCGCCTTGCAGCTGTGGGCAAGATCGACGAGCGACTTCACGCGACTCTGCTTGTCCTGGTCACCCGACAGGCCCTGCATGAGGGCACCGTGGATCTTGACGAAATCCGGCGACAGGTGGCCCAGCAACTGTTCTGTGTCACGGCCGAGGCCGAATCCCTCGATCGCAAACCGGAATTTCATGCCGCGCAGCGCCTTCTGCAATGCCGCGGCCTCCTTGATCTGCTGGCCGGCCACTTCCTCGCGGATCTGGAAAACAATGCGCGGCGGTTCGATGCGCGTGGCCTTGAGCTGGCTGGCGAGCCAGGCGGGCAGCGAGGCATCGGACAGCGTGTCCTGCGACAGGCGTACGAACAGGGCCCCGGGCTTTCGTGATGCGCAGAATGACATTGCCGCGCCGATGACCCAGCGATCGATGTTCTTCATCAGGTCGTTGCGCTCGGCCGCCGGCATGAAGAGGGAAGGCAGCACTTCCTGCCCCTGTTCGTCGAGCATGCGAACGAGCACGTCGAACATACCCAGGTCCTCGCCGACCAGGCTCGCGATCGGCTGCTGGACGAGGCGGAAGCGGTTTTCCATGAGCGCCGACTTGATCTGCTTGACCCATGACCGGTCCGCATCCTGCAGCCGCAGCACCGCGCCGGTGTGCTCCAGCATCTGCACGCGGTTGCCGCCCAGCTCGCGGCCCTGGCGATTCGCATTGAATGCGTCGCTTGCCGGGCCCTCCGCTTCGCGCACTTCACCGGGCACGGGCCCAAGGCCGATCGTGCAGGTCGTCGAGAGCGACTTCGAACCGACCTGGAACATCTCGCCGGCGACCTTCTGGACGACGTGCTCGGCAAAGGCTTCCACGTCCCGGCTCGTGCCGCGCTCGAGCAGCAACATGAATCCATTGCCGCCGAAGCGGCCGGCCAGGTCGCCTTCCTGCACCTGTTCGCGCAGCAGCCTCGCAAAATCCGTCAGGAAATCCTCGCCGATCATGATGCCGACGTCCTCGAGCACCGCGTCGTACTTGTCTGGCTCAATGTAGGCGAGGCAGCGGACACCGGCCTTCGCGGGTTCTGCCAGGCGCTCGCGCAGCTTGTCGATGAAAAACCGCCGGTACAGGAAGCCGGTCGCCGGGTCGCATTGCATCGCCTCTTCGAGGCGGCGCTCGACCTCGTCCTCGTTCGCGATCTGTGCCGGCACGCATACCTGGATGCAGGGATCGCCGTCGAACTCGGCGCGCCGCAACTGGAATTCCAGCGAAGGCGTGTGGCCGCTGACCAGCAGCGCGGATGCGTGCAGCGTGTGGCCGGACCACTTGCCCTGCAGGCAGGCGACCAGCGCACCCTTGATCGCCACGTGATCGTCCGCGTCGAAGGCGTCCATCAGCGGTGTGCCGGTGACTTCGTCGGCGGTTGAATAGCCAAACAGCTCGATCCAGGCCGGGTTCGCATCGACGATGATCCCTTCCTGGACCAGGGCGATTGCGTCGGTGGATCCCTCGACGATGTGCTTCAACTGCAGCTGGTATTCGCGCGCAGAGGCCAGCGTGACCGAAAGCGCGCGGTCGAGCCGGTAAGTGCGAAGCTCCCTGCCGACCACCAGTTGCAGTCGCTTGATGTTCGCCAGGGTGACCGCGTCCTGGGCGCCGAGCGCAAGCGCCTCGGCGATCGCGTTCTCATCGAGTTTGTCGCGCACCATCAGCACCGGCACCTCGGGTGCGAAACGCGCGCGAAAATCCATGGCGCTCGCCAGGTCGACGATGCCTTCATCGGCAAACAGCATGAGCATTTCGGCGGACGCCTGCGTCAGCACGTCGCCCAGATCGCGCGCGTCCGGAAGCCAGGTCACGTGGACCGGATGGCCGGCGTTGCGCAGCGCCTTGTTGATCGCCTCGACATTGTCCTGACTTCGCGTGAGCGCGATCATCGGAACGGCGGCGGGTTGCTTCAAATCCTGCTCCGGCTGTGGCAAGCCTGCGTGAAGGGCAGGATACTAACACCCCGAAATCCGTCAATTTCGCGACCCGCGTCTTGGAATGCCAACCCGCAGATCTGCACGGCAGCGCGCGAGCAGGCCTTTTCCGTCGGGGTTTGTGCCCGAATCGCAGTTCGCAGCGGGGTGGTCGCTAGGGCGGCTTATGGCTATCATACGCGCCCTTTTGTCCAGCATCGGCCCGCTCCAGGGGCCCCGGCGGCCTTCGATGTCCAGTTACAACACCAATGAATTCCGGTCGGGTCTGAAGATCATGATGGACAACGACCCCTGCTCGATCGTGGACAACGAATTTGTGAAGCCGGGCAAGGGACAGGCCTTCAATCGGGCCAGGATCCGCAATCTGAGGACGGGACGGGTCATCGAGAGGACATTCAAGTCCGGCGATTCCGTCGAGGCCGCCGATGTGGTCGACGTCGACATGCAGTACTTGTACTTCGACGGCACCTTCTGGCACTTCATGCAGCCCGAGAGCTTCGAGCAATACACCGCGGCCGAGACAGCCGTGGGCGAAGCGGCCCAATGGATGAAGGAAGGCGTGGTCTGCATCGTCACCTTGTGGAATGGCCAGCCGCTGACGGTGACGCCGCCGGCACACGTGGAACTCCAGATTGTCGAGACCGATCCGGGCATGCGTGGCGACACCGTCACCGGTGCCACCAAGACGGCGAAGCTCGAGACCGGCGCGGTCGTCAAGGTCCCGCTGTTCGTCAATCAGGGCGAATCGATCCGCGTGGATACGCGAACTGGCCAGTACATCGCGCGGGTGAAGTAGACCTCGACCGTCGCTGCGACCGCGTCAGCCCGCCTCGAATCCGTCAATACCTGCCAGTCGCCAGTCGCAGGCGGCGACCAGCCGCGTGGCCAGCATCTCGAGCCCCGCGGCATCGCCTGCGCCGAAGCGCCCGTAACTCGGGCTGTCGAGATCGAGCACGCCGACCAGGCGGTCGCCGGCAATCAGTGGCACGACGATTTCGGAATTCGACGCGGCATCGCAGACGATGTGTCCCGGGAACTGGTGAACATCCGGGACAATCATGGTGCTGCGTCCTTGTGCCGCCGCGCCGCAGACTCCCTGACCGAGTGCAATCCGTACGCAGGCGACCCGCCCCTGGAATGGACCGACGATCAGTCCGCCGCCGCGCAGAAAGTAAAAGCCGGCCCAGTTGAGGTCCGGCAGCAGCTCCCAGACCAGGGCCGTCGCATTCGCGCTGTTTGCCCAGGGGTCGCGCTCATCCTCGAAGAGCCCCGCGGCTTGTTGCAACAGTTCGGCATACGGTTCGGTGAGTTCAGGTTTCATGCGGCTTCCTCAGGCGCGGTCCACCGGGAATGCCATTGCCTCGGAGATCGACGAGAGCCCGAGCGCCGCCATGACCAACCGATCGAATCCCAGCGCAACACCGGCGCAATCCGGCAAACCTGCTTCCAGCGCAAGGAGAAATCTTTCGTCCAGCGGCGCCAGGTGCTGGCCACGCTGCCGCCGCTTTTCCAGATCCTGCTTGAATCGCAGCCGCTGTTCCAGCGCGTCGCCCAGTTCGTGGAACCCATTGGCGAGCTCGATGCCGCCCAGGTACAGCTCGAAGCGCTCTGCCACTGGCCAGCCGTCCCCGTCATCGCGAAGCCGTGCCAATGCAGCCTGGCTTGCAGGGTAGTCGCGCACGAAAACCGGTCCGCCGCGGCCCAGCCCGGGCCCGACGACGGTCGCCATCAGCAGGTCGAGCCAGGCATCGCGGTCCTGGTCGGCTGCAGCAATCGGCGCCACGCCCCGATCCCTCAGCACCGCCTCGATATCGCGCGCGCCTGCAGTCCGGCAGTCCACGCCGCAGGCATCCAGGACGGCGTCCCGATAACTGACGTCGCGGGTCGGCGGCAGTCTCTTGATCTCGCCGATCGTGGCCCGCAGCATGCCATCGACGTCATCCAGCATGGACTTCACGCCGAATCCGACGCGGTACCACTCGATCATCGTGAATTCCGGATTGTGGTGCCGCCCGCATTCGCCATCCCTGAATACCGGGCAGATCTGGTAGCAGTCGCCGATCCCTGCCGCGAGCAGGCGCTTCATCGGAAATTCGGGCGAGGTCTGCAGGTACATGGCCGGTCCCTGTTGAGGCTGCGCGGCAATCGACTCGATCTGCGGCTCGCTCACGGCGGCGCCGGACAATAGCGGCGTCTGCACTTCGAGGACCCGCTGGAACGCGAACCAGGCGCGTGCACGCGCGAGCATCGCGGCGCGATGACGCATCACTTCGATGCTTGCCGTGGATCTCCAGTCAGCCGGATTCATCGGAGTGTCGCGATTCGCTCACCCATGCGCACGGGCCGCCCGGGGCCGAGCCCCCCGACCAGTGACGGGCCAGAAGCCGCGAACATCAGGATCACCGTGGAACCCATGTTGAACCATCCGAGCTCGTCACCCTTGTCGAGCGCGACGACCGGCCGAACCGGTAGCTCGAGCATGACGCGAGGGTGCCGGCCCCGGATAACGCCCGCCCAGCTGAGACTCATGCTGCCGACGAACAACGCGCCGACCAGGACGACGGCCATCGGTCCCGCAGCCGTATCAAAGACGCAGGCGATCCTCTCATTGCGGGTGAAGAGCCCCGACACGCAATCGGCCGTCGCCGCATTGACACTGAACAGGTCACCGGGGACATGCCGTGCCAGGCGCAGCGTGCCGGCGAACGGCATGTGGACGCGGTGGTAGTTATGCGGTGCGAGGTAAATCGTCGCAAATGCGCCGCCGGTAAATTGCGCGGCAAGCGCTTGGTCGTCGCCCAGCAGCGCACTTGCGGAATAGCTGATTTCCTTGGCCTGCAGCATGGCATCGCCCGCGAGTTGGCCCGCCTGGCTGATATAGCCGTCGGCCGGGCAGGCGATCGACGCCGGTTCCGGGTCGATCGGGCGAGCACCCCGCCGCAACTTGCGCGTGAAGAAATCATTGAAGGATTCGTAGGCCGACCGATCGCTGCGTTCGGCCTCCGAGAGATCGACGAGATAATGCCGGAGGAACGCCCGAATCAACGCGCGTTTCAACCAGCCGATGCGCGCACTTGCCAGTGACCCGACCAGCCGCGACAGGAAGTGCTGCGGCAGCAGGTACTGGAACCCGATGAAGATCCGGTCACGAATGCTGCGACTGCTCACCGCGGGAGTTTCCGTCAATCCAGTGCTTTGATGATGCTGCGGTAGTCGCGAGCTATGACATCCGCGGCATGCGGGCTGCCGAATACGGCGGTGAATGCAGCGGCGGGGTCAATCAGGAAGATCGCAGCGGTGTGGTCCACCGTGTAGTAGCCATCCTCAGATATCGGACCAATCGAAACGGCGACGCCCAGGTCATGCGTCAGGGCCTCAATCGCTTCCGGCAAGCCGGTGACGCCGAGGAACTGATCGTCGAAATGTGCGACATATCGGCCGAGCGCCTCGGGCGTGTCGCGCGCGGGATCCACGGTCACCAGGACGACCGCCGGTAATTCGCCGGCCGGCAGGTCCGCCAGCAGCCGGCGGACGTCCGCGAGCGTGGCAAGCGTCGTCGGACAGACATCGGGGCAATTGATGAAACCGAAGAACATCAGCGTCCACTGGCCGCGCAGGCTGTCACGGTGGAACGGGTGGCCTGCCTGATCGACAAGCTCGAACTGCGGAACAGGCCGAGCGGCATCGAACAGGGTTGCCTGCTCGAGCGCCGGCGGCGCCTCGGCCCGCCGCGTCACGATCCACGCGGTCGCCGCGCCGGCAAGCGCGGCAGTGATTACGAGAAACAGGGCGGTCTTGCGATTCATCCTTTAATTATCCCACAGAGCTGCCGACGCCCCTTCGCGGCTCCGGGTTAGACTTCGCGCGATGGCAGGCAGGCAGCGTGTCGGCGACTTGATGGACTGGGCCACGCGCATGCTCGAAGAGGCCCGGCTGGTCTACGGCCATGGCACGGCCAACGCGCAGGATGACGCGGCGGCGCTCGTCTTTCACGGCTTGCGGCTGCGGCACGACTCGGCACCGGCCAGCTACCGCCGGGTCGTTTCGCCGGCGGGACGCAAGCGGGTGCAAATGCTGCTGCGGAGGCGCATCAAAGAACGCCTGCCGTCGGCCTACCTGACCGGCGTCACCTGGTTCGCGGGGCACGAATTCCGGGTGACGCGCGACGTGCTCGTGCCACGTTCGCCAATCGCGGAGCTCTGCGAAAATGCTTTCGAGCCCTGGATCGACGCCAGGCGTGTGCGACACGTGCTCGACATCGGCACCGGGTCCGGATGTATCGCGATCGCGGCAGCACATGCCCTGCCGGACGCCCGGGTCGATGCAACCGATATCTCGCCTCGGGCATTGGCCCTGGCCCGCGGCAACGTGAGGCGCCACCGGCTCGGAAGCCGCGTGAAGATCCTGCGATCCGATGTCTATGGCGCATTGCGGGGTCGCCGCTACGATATCATCGTGAGCAATCCACCCTACGTTTCGGCAGCTGAAATGCGCAGCCTGCCGCCGGAGTACCAATCTGAACCGCGACTGGGCCTGCAGGCGTCACGCAACGGACTCGCGATCATTGCGCGCATCCTGGCGGGCGCGCACCGCCATCTCGAGCCGCGGGGCATCCTGGTCGTCGAGGCGGGCGACACCGAGCGCGCGGTGCGGCAGCGCTGGCCGTCATTGCCATTCACCTGGCTCGAGTTCGAGCGCGGCGGCGGTGGCGTGTTTCTGCTGAACGCCAACCAGACACAGGCGGGCCCGCATGTCAGGTAACACGATCGGCAAGCTGTTCGCGGTCACGACATTCGGCGAGAGCCATGGCCCGGCGCTGGGTGCAATCGTCGACGGTTGTCCGCCCGGGCTCGCGCTCGCCGAGGAAGACCTGCAGGGCGATCTGGAACTGCGGCGAACCGGCATGTCGCGTCACACGAGCCAGCGCAAGGAGCCCGACCGTGTCCGGATCCTGTCAGGCCTGTTCGAGGGCCGCACGACCGGCACGGCGATCGGCCTCATTATTGACAACGTCGACCAGCGATCGCGTGACTACGACAAGATCAAGGACCGCTTTCGACCGGGACACGCGGATTACGCCTTTCAGCAGAAATACGGATTTCGCGACTACCGCGGCGGCGGGCGTTCCTCGGCGCGCATCACCGTCGCGACGGTCGCGGCCGGTGCGATCGCGCGCAAGTACCTGCGGGAAAGACTTGGACTGGAAGTTGCCGGCTACCTGTCCCAGGCGGGCCCGCACAGGCTCGATTGCGTGGATCCTGCTTCCGCCCGCGAGAATCCGTTCTTCTGCGCGGACCCGCAAAAGATTCCGCTGCTGGAGGAGTACCTGTGGCAGCTGCGCAAGGACGGCGATTCGGCCGGCGCGAGGGTCACGGTCGTGGCTCGCAAAGTGCCGCCCGGGCTTGGTGAGCCGATGTTCGACCGGCTGGACGCCGATATCGCATTTGCGATGATGGGCATCAATGCCGCCAAGGCCGTCGAGATCGGCGACGGTGTCGCGGTGGCTTCGCAGCGCGGGTCGGAGCACCGCGATGAGCTCACGCCTTCCGGCTTCGCTTCGAATCACTCGGGTGGCACACTTGGCGGCATCAGCTCAGGCCAGGACCTGATCGTGCACGTCTCATTCAAGCCGACATCGAGTATCCAGGTCCCGGGCAGGACGATCGACGTGGACGGGAATCCTGCGGAGATCGTCACGACCGGCCGCCACGACCCCTGTGTCGGCCTGCGCGCGGTACCGATCGCCGAAGCCATGCTCCTGCTGGTGCTGATGGACCACTACCTGCGGCACAGGGCACAGTGCGCCGACGTCGTATCAACGACTCCCCGGATCACGGATCTGCGGTAGTCTTCGCGAATCAAAGCATTGCACCTGCCTTTGCAGGCTGGTTCACTGCCCAAGAATTGCGTGACGCGAGGCAAGATTTTGGTAAATCCGGCGTGTAAGCTATAGTCCAAAGGATCAGGGACTTGTGATCGATATCACACCCATTTCACAAACTCACGGCCGAAGCTTGAACGGCTGCGACGGCCTTGGGGAGTCACGATGAGCTGGAAACTGCGCGTCCTCGTTTCGGCGATGTTGCTCGCGCCATCGGTGGCACTGCCACTGGGACTTGGCGAGATCCGCCTGGGTTCGGCACTCAACGAGCCATTGTCGGCCGAAATCGACCTGGTCGCGGCGACACCCGAGGAATTGGGAGCACTTGAGGCACAGCTTGCGTCGCGCGAGCTATTCCAGCGCTACGGCCTCGACCGGCCCGCCTATCTGAATTCCCTCGAATTCCGCGTGGGACGCGGCCAGGACGGCCGCGGCGTGCTGCTGATCCGCTCGCGGGACCCCATTGGTGAGCCATTTGTTACTTTTCTCGTCGATGTCAGCTGGCCGCGCGGCCGGCTGTTGCGCGAATACACGGTCCTGCTGGACCCGCCGGTCTTCGCGCCACAAGGTGATCAGTCCGCGCCAGCCCCCGTAGCCGCTCCGCGGGCCGAAGCTGCGCCGGTGGCCGCGACGCCGCCGCCTGCAAGCGCGGCGGCAGGCGAGACCGCCGGTCCTCAATCCGGGCCGCCCGCGGAAAGCGGGTCGGAGTACCGGGTCGAGCGCGGTGACACGCTTTACAAGATTGCCGGTTCGCTGGCGTCGGGCGATCGCTCCGCGGCGCAGCGGATGATGATCGGGCTATACCGTGCCAACCCGGACGCATTCCGGGGCAACATCAATGTGCTGCGTGCCGGCGCAATCCTGCGCGTCCCGACCGCCGACGAGCTTTCAGCGATTGGCGCCGGAGAGGCAACCGCCGAGGTCAACCGCCAGGTTGCAGAGTGGCGCGCCAGCGGCGGCGGCGCGGATAGCGGGCGCCTGCGCCTCGTGACGCCAAGCGAGGGCGTGGCTGATACCGGCACCGGCGAACCGGTCGCTGGTGGTTCAGTCGAGTCCCAGGTCGATGCGCTCGAGCGGGACATCCAGGAGCAGCGCCGCCTGCTGGAACTGAAGAATCAGGAACTGGCCGATCTGCAACGCAAGCTGGCCGCCAAGAAGCCGCCCGAGGCGGTTGTTCCGGTCGAACCCGAGAAGCCCGCTCCGGACGAAACAGTGGTCGCGCCGGAGGACGACACAGGCGTCACCGTTCCTCCTGCGGAGGAGGCCAGGGAACCGACCGCGGCTGCAAAGCCGAAGGCGAAGCCCGCTGCGGAGGCTGAAGGACCGTCATTCCTCGACAGCCTGACGGACAATTGGCTGTTCCTGCTTGGCGCTGCTGCGCTGGTGCTCGTCGGCGGCCTCGGCTACGGCTACATCCGCCGCCGGCGCGAGCAGGATGTCCATGACGCCCTGAGGGGCTTCGAGATTCCGGCGGCGGCTCCCGTGCCCTCCGAGACAATGCGGCTGCGTGCGCTCGCGGTCGGTGAGGACGGTGCCGGCGAGACCGCTGAAATCGAGAGGCTCGACGAAGAGAACATCGTCGTCGAAGAGCGGGCCCGACCCATTGCGCGACCGAAGCCCGAAGTGGTGCCGCGGGCGGCCGAGGTCAGCCCGGAAGAAACGATCAGCACCGAAGCTGCGCTCGACCTGGATCAGGCCGACCCGCTGGCTGAAGCCGATTTCCACATGGCCTATGGCCTTTACGACCAGGCCTGCGACCTGATCAAATTGGCGCTGAAGCAATCGCCTGACCGCAATGACCTCAAGCTGAAACTCGCGGAGATTCATTTCGTGGCCGGCGACACTCAGGCATTCCTTGCGGTCGCGCGCGACCTGCGCAAGTCGCTAGGCGCGGGCGGCGACTGGGACCGCATGGTCATCATGGGCCGGCAGCTCGCGCCCGACGAAACGATGTTTGCCGGTGGCATGGCGTCCTCTGGTCTCGACCTCAGCCTCGAAGGCGGCGAAAACCGCGTGGACCTCGACCTTCTGCCGGCAGCGGACGGCGACGAAGCCATTGATCTTGACCTGGGCCAGGTGCTGGCGGCCAGCGACAGCAATTCGGTCACGGGTGAACGCGAGACCCTCGAGTTCAACCTGGATGAAGGTCCGGCATCTTTCAGTTCGACACAGAAAATCGCCCCGCGGGACGGTCCCGGAACAGTGGAGATGCCGACGCTTGAGCTGCCGTCCTCGGAAACCCCGACCGTGGAGACGCCGGCATTGCGGGAGCGCGGCGACGATACGGTGCGTGAACAAATCGGTGGAAAGAGCTATTCGGGCGGAATATCCCCGGACGCGACGGCGGAAATGCCGATCGACGATCTGCGTCTCGATGTCGGCGATTTCGAAGACGAGTCCGACCTGCAGGATGACGCCACGGTCCAGGCCACGCACGTCGATGAGACGACGCGCGTCGCTCCGCGCGACGAGAGCACGCGCATGATGCCGAAGACCGGCGGCGGAACCGACGCCACCGGTATTTCGCGGATTACGGATGCGGATCGCACGGCACTGCTGGAGTCGATGGATTTCGGTGATTCCGCAAGCGTCGATCTGGACGTTGGAAGCGCCTCCGACGAGGCCAGCGCCTCGACCACGACGTCAACTGTGCGCCTTTCCACCGAGGAGTTGCCCCAGCTGTCCAACCTGGAGCCGGTCACGATGAGCGAGGTCGGAACCAAGCTCGACCTGGCGCGCGCGTACATGGACATGGGCGACCCGGACGGGGCCCGCAATATCCTGCAGGAAGTGCTGTCCGAGGGCAGCGCCTCGCAGAAGCAGGAAGCACGCCGACTGATCGATTCGCTGCCGGGAGCGTGAGCGCAGCGCGCCGGCGCCTCGCCGTCGGCCTGGAATACGACGGCGCACGCTTTGCCGGCTGGCAGCTGCAGCCCGGCCTTGCGACGATCCAGGGCCACGTCCAGCGCGCACTGGGAAGCGTCGCAGATCATCCGGTCGAGGCCACCTGCGCCGGCCGCACCGATGCTGCAGTCCATGCGAGCGGCCAGGTCGCCCACTTCGACACCACCTCTGACCGCCCGATGCGCGGCTGGGTACTCGGCGCCAACGGCGAGTTGCCGCCGGAAATCGCGGTGCTCTGGGCCGTCGAGGTCGACGCGGAATTTCACGCCCGGCATTCTGCAGTTGCGCGGAGCTATCGGTATTGCGTGCTGCAGCGCGCCACGCGGCCGGCCTTGCTGCGCGAACGTGTCTGGTGGCTGCGGAGCCCATTGGATGCCACGGTGATGCACGAGGCCGCCCAGCAACTGGTCGGTGAGCATGACTTCTCGGCTTTTCGCGCGGCCGAGTGCCAGTCGAAGACGGCCCGGCGCCGGATCGTCTCGATCAGCGTCCATGCCGACGGGGAGCTCGTGACGATCGAGGTCACGGCCAATGCGTTCCTGCACCACATGGTCCGGAATATCGTGGGCACGCTGGTGCCGCTCGGCACGGGCGAGCAGCGGCCATCATGGGCTGGCGAGGTGCTGGCGAGCGGTGACCGGGCGCGTGCGGGCATTACCGCACCGGCCCATGGCCTGTACCTGGAGCGCGTGTGCTATCCGCCGGCCCTCGGCATACCCGAATTTGTCCCCCTGGAGCCATGGGCTATGATCGCCGGCCAAAGCCAGCGAGGACCGGCGTGACCTGGTTCGAGAAAATCATCCCTTCGCGCATCAAGACTGAACGGCGCACGCGCTCCGTTCCGGAAGGCTTATGGATGAAGTGCCCGTCCTGCGACTCCGTCCTTTACCGGCCCGAGGTGGAACGCAATCTCCAGGTCTGCCCGAAGTGCGCCCACCACATGCGTGTCGGTGCGCGTGACCGCCTGACGAGGTTCCTGGACCCCGATACCGTGACCGAAATCGGCGCCGGCGTACTGCCCGAGGATCCGCTGCGCTTCCGCGACAGCAAGCGTTATCGCGACCGCCTGACTGCCGCGCAAAAGACGCTCGGCGAAGGCGATGCGCTCGTCGTGATGGCGGGCACGCTCGATGGCATCGAGGTCGTCGCCTGCGCCTTCGAGTTTGCCTTCATGGGCGGGTCAATGGGTTCGGTGGTCGGCGAACGCTTTGTGCGCGGTGTCGAGCACGCGATCGAGCACCGCATGCCGGTCGTCTGTTTCTCGGCGAGCGGTGGTGCACGCATGCAGGAAGGCCTGTTGTCGCTCCTGCAAATGGCGAAAACGAGCGCCTCGCTGGCGGCCCTGGCTCGGCATGGCCTGCCATTCGTGTCAGTGCAGACCGACCCGACCACGGGCGGCGTTTCGGCGAGTCTTGCGATGCTGGGCGACGTCAACATGGCCGAGCCGCGCGCGCTGATCGGCTTTGCGGGCCCGCGCGTGATCCAGCAGACGGTCCGCGAGACGTTGCCGGAGGGCTTTCAGCGCAGCGAATTCCTGCTGGAGCACGGCGCGGTCGACATGATCGTGGATCGGCGCGACCAGCGTGACCGCATCGCGGGCCTGCTGCGCATGTTTCTGCGCCGGCCGCCGGTCTCGGGCTAGCCGGGCGCGTGCGATTCGATACCGTCGCGGCCTGGCTGGAATGGCAACAGGTCGCGCATCCGCGACCGGTGGATCCCGGGCTCGAGCGGGTCGGTATCGTTTTCCAGCGCCTGGCGCTTGCGCGGCCGTCCACGGTGCTGACCATCGGCGGGACCAACGGCAAGGGATCGGTTGCGGCCTACCTCGACGCAATCCTCGGCGCGGCAGGATACGACTGCGGCCTCTTCACATCCCCGCACCTGCTGCGTTATCACGAGCGTATCCGCATTCGCGGCTCGGAGATCGCGGATGAGCTGCTGCTGAGCGCATTCGACCGGATCGACTCGGCTCGCGGTGAAGTCTCGCTGTCATACTTCGAGTGGAACGCACTGGCAGCATTCATCGCCTTCGCGCACGAGCGCGTCGACGTGGCCGTGCTCGAAGTCGGGATGGGTGGCAGGCTCGACGCTGTCAATCTGTTCGATGCCGACGTTGCTGCCGTCGTCACGATCGGTCTCGATCATCAGGAATGGCTGGGTAACACCGTCGAGCTGATCGGCATTGAGAAAGCGGGCATCTTCCGGCCGCATCGACCGGCGATCTTCGGTGCGCGCAACATGCCGCAGAGCGTCGGGCGCGTCGTTTCCGAAATCGGAGCGCGCCTGCAGCGCATCGGCGTGGACTTTGACTTCATCGAGCGCCCCGATGGCTGGGATTACATGGGCCCGGGCTCCCGGCGCGGTGACCTGTCGCTGCCGGCACTCGCAGGCAGCATGCAGCTGGCCAATGCCGCTACCGCGCTTGCGGTGCTCGAGGCAGCGGAGCCGGCGGTTCTGGTTCCGGATGAGGCCGTGCGCTCGGGATTTGCGCGCGTGCGGCTGCCCGGGCGGTTCCAGGTCTTCGGCAAGGACCCCGAGTGGATCCTGGATGTCGCCCACAACCCGGATGCCGCGCGTGCCCTGGCTCTGAGCCTCGTCGCACGGCAGATTCGCGGTCGTACCGTTGCGGTCTGCGGGATCCTGGGCGACAAGGACATCGACGGTATCGTCGCGGCGCTCATGATCCCGGTGCAGCAGTGGATCGCGGTCAGGCTCGATGGACCACGATCATTGCCGGAGTCGGAACTCGCAGCCCGAATCGCATCGCGCGCCGGGGCGCCGGTTACGGCGGTGGAAAGTGTCGCCGCCGGATGCAGGCTCGCGGCAGCAAGCTGCGGGGCGGGCGATCGCATCCTCGTATTCGGTTCATTCCATACTGTCGGTCCCGCGCTGATTCATCTCGGTCTACAATTCGACCGCTATGGACGTCAGGATTCGTGAACGGCTGGTCGGTGCGCTGGTGCTCGTCGGAATCGTCGTGTTGCTCGTGCCTGCCCTGCTGAAGGGCCCCGGTACCACATCAGGCCGGCCTGCTGACACGGAAACCAAGAGCGTCGAAATCGTGCTGGATGCTGCGGCAGGGGCTTCCGGGAACGAGGGCCTTGTGCCGGAGCCCGAAATAGTCCAGGCCAAGCCGGTGGTTTCCGTGGCCGTGGCGCCAGAGACGGTCGAGCCGCCATCGCCCCCACCGGCGGCAACCGCGGGACGGGAATCGCAGGCCGTAACCGCTGTCGCCGGACCGAAAAAGCCGGCAGCAGCCGGGCAAACGGCCTGGGCCGTGCAGCTGGGCGCATTCTCCAGCCGCAGCAAGGCGGATGGCCTGGTTGCGAAACTCCGTGCGCGCGGTTATTCGGCATTCGTGCTCGAGTACCGGGCCGGCGGGCAGTTGTTGCACCGGGTCAGGGTCGGGCCGGAGCAGGATCGCGCGCGCGCCGCCGCCATCGCCGAGAGGCTGCGCAATGACGGATTCCAGCCGGTGGTCGCGCCGCATCCGTGAAACACGTCCCGCGAACGCCAAAACGATCGGATAGAATGCCGCTCGCCCCGACGGAGCCACTGCCCGATGAATGGCGCTGATCATCTCTTTGCAGCCATCGTGCTGATATCGCTCGTATTCGGCTGCATACGCGGTTTTGTACGCGAAGCCATTTCGCTGCTCTCCTGGCTGATCGGCCTATGGCTGGCCTGGCATTTTTCCTACGTCTTTTATCCCTGGCTGGGTGGCGCGCTCGCGGAGCCCGGCATACGCGAGTGGACCGGCCGGGCGATCGTGCTCTTCCTCACCCTGCTGACAGGTTCGGTGGTCGGCGCCATTGCAGCGCATTTCGTTCAACGCGCGACGGGGCTTGCATTGATGGATCGGCTGCTCGGGGGCCTGTTCGGCATGATGCGCGCCGTCGTCGTGATCGGGCTTCTGGTCATTGGCGGCAGGGCGGTCAATCTGGACCTCGAACCCTGGTGGGAGAAGACGAAGTCCATGACGGCGGCCGAAGCCGTCGCCAACTGGCTCGAACGCTATGCCGAGCCGGCCGCCGCCGACTTGCTGGAACGGGCCGCCAAGACCCCGGGGAGCTGAAGCCATGTGCGGCATCGTCGGCATGGTCGGCATGGGCCCGGTCAACCAGAGAATTTACGACGCGCTGACGGTCCTGCAGCACCGCGGCCAGGATGCAGCGGGCATCATGACGATGGATGATCGCGCGCTGTTCTCGCGCAAGGACAAGGGCCTGGTCCGCGACGTGTTCGGCGAGCGTGACATGCGCATGCTGGCCGGCAATGCCGGCATCGGCCATGTGCGTTACCCGACTGCCGGCCGCGACAGTGCCGACGAGGCCCAGCCTTTCTACGTGAATGCTCCCTTCGGCATCGGCATCGGTCACAACGGCAACCTGACCAATGCAGTTGAACTCACGCGCACGATGGTCGCGGAGGACCGCCGCCACCTGAACACACGATCAGATTCCGAAGTGTTGTTGAACGTGTTCGCGAGCGAACTGCAGCGCTCGACGGCAGCGCGACCGGCGGCTGCCGATGTCTTCCGGGCGCTCGAAGCCGTATTCCGGCGCTGCCAGGGCGGATTCGCGGTCGTGGCCCTGATCGTCGGCCACGGGATCGTCGGGTTTCGCGATCCGCACGGCATCCGGCCGCTTGTTCTCGGTCGGCGCGAAACACCGCGCGGACCCGAATGGATGCTGGCGTCCGAGAGCGTTGCGCTCGACATGCTCGATTTCGAACTGGTCCGTGACGTGGGCCCGGGCGAGGCGATCTTCATCGACTTGCAGGGCCGGATGCACGCAAGGCAATGCGCGCCGGCGGTGCAGCACACACCCTGCATATTCGAATACGTCTATTTCGCCCGGCCGGACTCGATCATCGACAACATCTCCGTGCACAAGGCGCGCATGCGGATGGGCGAGAAGCTGGCGGAAAAGATCGCGCGATTGCGTCCCGATCACGACATTGACGTGGTGATCCCGATTCCTGACACCAGCCGGACCAGTGCCGCGCAGCTCGCACTGTCGCTCGGCGTCAAGTATCGGGAGGGATTCGTCAAGAACCGCTACATCGGGCGCACATTCATCATGCCGGGGCAGGACCTGCGGCAAAAATCCGTACGCAGCAAATTGAATGCGATCGACCTGGAGTTCCGCGGGCGCAATGTGCTGCTGGTGGATGACTCGATCGTGCGCGGCACGACAGCAGCGCAGATCATCGACCTGGCGCGCGAGGCCGGTGCCAGCAAGGTGTACTTCGCGTCCGCTGCGCCGCCAGTGCGGTTTCCGAATGTTTACGGTATCGACATGCCGGTCGCGACCGAGCTGGTCGCCGCCGGGCACAGCGAGGACGAGGTGGCGGGGATCATCGGCGCCGATTGGCTCGTGTACCAGGACCTTGACGATCTGGTCGTGGCCTGCCGTCATGACCATGCGCAGATCACGACATTCGACACGTCCTGCTTCTCGGGACATTACGTCACCGGCGATGTCACGCCCGAGTACCTCGCGCGCCTCGAGCGCGACCGTTCGGACGGGGCGCGCGCGCAACGGCTGCTCGACCTGCAGGGCGGCCGCGCAGCGCGCGCGGTCTGACGATAGCGCCGATGAGCGGCGCGCAGGGCGATCAGCGCCGCGAAATTCTGCTGCACATCTATGGTGCCGCCCTTGCGGCCGTCAATGGTCGCCGCCGCGTGCGGGCGGCGCTGGCCCTGGATCGCGACCAGCGGCCGGTCAGCATTCTCGCCGCCGGGAAAGCGGCATCGGCGATGACACAGGGCGCACTGGATGTGCTTGGCGCCCGGGTGGCGCGCGGGCTGGTTGTAGCGCCCGACGACAGTTTTGCCGATGAGCTGCTCGCGTTACCGCACATCAGTTGCCTTGCGGGCGACCATCCGGTGCCCGGTGAACGGAGCCTCGCCGCCGGCGCCGCAGCGCTCGAATTCGCTGGCGCGACACCGGCCGGCAGCCGCGTCCTGCTGCTGGTCTCGGGCGGAGCATCGGCGCTCCTCGAAGCGCTGGCGCCGGGAGTCACGCTCGCAAAGCTGCAGCGGCTCAATGAGTGGGCTCATTCCGAGGCCGTCGACATCGCGGCGCTGAATGCGATGCGTGCTCCGCTGTCGCTCATCAAGGCCGGCCGCCTGGCGGCGCTGTTTCGGGATTGCGATGTGGAGGGCCTGATGATCTCGGATGTGCCTGGCGATGATCCGGCAATCGTCGGCTCAGGGCTGCTTGCGAATGTGTCACGCGTTGCGCTGGTCGGCTGTCTGGATGAAGCGCTCGATGCGGCGCTCTGCGCTGCGCGTGCGCGTGGGCTTGACGCCCACCGTGCGCCGGAGCGGCTATCAGGCGATGCAGTATCGGCGGCCCGGGCTGTCTGCCACGAATTCTCCCTCGGCAGTTCGAATCTGCAGCTCTGGGGCGGAGAGACGGTCGTGCGACTTCCGGCGCGGCCCGGGCGTGGCGGACGATGCCAGCATTTCGCGCTGGCAGCGGCGCAGCAGATTGCGGGGCACGGCGGTCTCGCCGTCCTGGCCGCGGGAACCGATGGCCGCGATGGCGCAAGCGAGGATGCCGGCGCAATCGTCGATGGCGAAACGCTCATGCGCGCGCAGGATGCAGGTTTCGACGCCGCAATATGTCTCGCGGCTGCCGACAGCGGCATCCTGCTCGAAGCCGCGGGCGACCTGATCCATACGGGTCCCACCGGCACGAATGTCGGCGACCTCGTAATGGCCCTCAGGCTAAAATGAACGCATGACGGCCCGGGTTCTGATCATCGACGAACAGGGTGTCTATCGGCACCTGATGGCGCAGCACGTTGCTACCGGCTTCGATTCGCCCAGCATCGCCGAATACAATCCGGTGGTGCGTGGCAAGCTGCCGGCGGATTTCTCCGGCAGTGCCTACGATGCCGTACTCCTCGGCGACGCACCGGGCGAATTGGATGGCCTGGTATGGTTGCGCGACCTGACCCGCCGCAACGGCTTTCCGCCGGTCATCTACTTTCTGTCCATGCCGACAGCGGAGGCCGAAGAAATCGCCCTCGCTGCCGGTGCGCATTCCTGCCTGGCGAAGAACAGGATCGACCATGCCCGGCTGATCGCGTTGCTGCGCGGGGCGCAATCAAGGCGCGGACTGGTCCAGCCGCCGACGCCGCGCGTGGACGATTCTCCGCGCGCAACGCGTTTCGGGGACGCAACCATCCGCGGTTACCGGCTGGTCAGCCAGATCGCGGAGAACCCGGTGTCTTCCGTGTACCTGGCGCAAAGCGAACGGACCGGGGAGCAGGTCGTGCTGAAGGTCCTGCGGCAGCCGCCGGACAGCGGATCCGGCGAAAAGACATTTGACCGTTTCCTGCGCGAGTACCAGATCGCCGCGGACATCAAGCATCCCAACGTCGCGCGGGTCCATGATTTTGGCGTCAGCGACGTGCACGCCTTCATTGCGATGGAATACTTTCCGCTCGGCGACCTCCGCACCCGCGTCAAGAGCGGCATGAAACCGTTGCAGGCCCTGATATTCCTGCGGCAGATGGCAGAAGCGCTGAAGGTATTGCACGCCGCGGGCGTGCTGCACCGCGACCTCAAGCCCGGCAATGTCATGCTGCGCGACGAAAACTCGGTCGCCCTGATCGATTACGGCCTGTCCAAGCAGCTCGAACTCGATGCGGCAAGTACCGGCAGCGGGGAGATTTTCGGCACGCCGTACTATATGAGCCCGGAACAGGGCCATGGCCGCGACACGGACGCACGCAGCGACATCTACAGTCTCGGCATCATTTTCTTCGAGATGCTGATGCGCCGTAAGCCGTACGTCGCCGGCACGCCGATGCAGGTGATCTACAAGCACGCGCATTCGCCATTGCCCGAACTGCCCGCCGCGCTCAAGCACCTGGAAGGCATCCTCTACAACTGCATCGCGAAGGAACCGGCGCGCCGCTACGCGAACGCGGAACAGCTGGTAGATGCGGCAGGGGAATTGGAGCGGGACGAACTCGAGCGCGAATCGGCAGGCCGCTAGGCATCGACCCCGCGGCGGGCCAGCCTCAGACCGGACAAGACTGGAGCCGGAACCCCCCGGCGTTCCAATGCAGGACACTGGCGTTCGCATGCCATGCGCCCAGCACGATGCGCGTGCACTCGATGCCTGCGAGCTGGAATCTGTGCGTTGCGGGCCTGTGGGTATGGCCGTGAATCATCGTGCGCACGCCCGCGCTCTGCATCAGCGTCTCGACGGCGGCCTGATTCACATCGGTGATGTATTCGCCTGCGGCCGCCAGGTGCGCGCGGCTGCCGGCACGGGCCTCGGCCGCAAGCCGGCGGCGGCTCGCGAGCGGCAATGCCGCAAAGCCGCGTCGCACGTCCGCGTCGCGCACCAGCGAGCGCAGCCGCTGGTAGGAACCATCGTCCACGCACAGACCGTCGCCATGACTGAGGAGCACGCGCTCGCCGCCGATCGTGGCGATAACCGGATCGTCGAGGAGCGTGGCGCCGGTTTCCGCGCAGAAACGCTCGCCCAGCAGGAAATCGCGGTTGCCGTGCATCAGGTAGAGCAGGGTGCCGCGGGCGGTGACGGAAGCGAGCGCCGCAACCACTTCGCGATGGGCGGGTTCAGGGTCGTCGTCGCCCAGCCAGGCCTCGAAGATGTCGCCCAGCAGGTACAGGCTGCTCGCTCCCTGAACCGGGCCTGCGAGAAAGCGGAGAAATCGCGCAGCGATATCCGGTGTGGCCGGGTCCAGGTGCAGGTCGGAAGCGAACCAGATGCTCACTCGGGACTCTTCGCCTCTACCGCGGGCGCCTCGGCGGGGGCGGTCGCAGACCCGGGCTCGATGACCCAGGCGCGCTGGATGACCGGACGGTCGACCGGAACATCCGCACCGAAGCTGGGCACGGTTTCGGTGACCATGTGGGCGATGCGATCGACCACCTCCATTCCTTCGACGACTCTGCCGAAGACTGCATAACCCCAGCGGCTCGGCAGGGGATCGAGCGCGGCATTGTCCATCAGGTTGATGTAGAACTGGGAGGAGCCGGAGTGCGGGCTTTCGTCGCGCGCAAGACCCACCGAGCCGCGGCGGTTCGACAGTCCGTTGCCGCTCTCATTGGGTATCGCCGCGCGCGGCTTGCGCTCCGCTAGGCCGGCATCATATCCACCGCCCTGCACGACGAAGTTTGCGATGACGCGGTGGAATACCGTGCCGTCGTAATAGCCGTCGCGGACATAGCGCAGGAAGTTCTCGGCCGACAGCGGTGCGCGGACCGGGTCCAGTTCCAGCACGAATGCGCCCTGCGAGGTCTCGACCCGCACCCGCGGCGCAAGCGAGCTCGCGGTCTGGGCCCATGACATGGCGGGCAGCAGGGCAATCAGCAGGATGGCGGCGCGGTGAAGCATTGAATGAATCCTCGGCCGGATATTAGCGCACCCCGGTGCGTGAGACGCTGCGCCCGATCCCGTAGACTGTGCCGCCGATGGACCCGAAGACCGTCACGCGATTCGCACCCAGCCCGACTGGCGCCTTGCATCTCGGCAATGCGCGGACGGCGCTGTTCAGTTTCCTGCTGGGCCGTGCATCCGGCGGGCGCTTCATCCTGCGCGTCGAGGACAGCGACAGAGAGCGCAGCAGGCAGGAATTCGTCGTCTCGCAACTTGCCGATCTCGGCTGGCTGGGGCTGTCGTGGGACGCCGGGCCGGATCGCGATGACGGCCGCGGTCCTTACCGGCAGTCCGAACGCGGCGCCATCTACGACGGGCTTTACGAAAGGCTCGAACGCGATGGTCACGCCTACCCCTGCTATTGCACGCCATTGGAACTCGACGTCGCCCGCCGTGCCCAGCTCGCCGCGGGCCAGCCGCCGAGGTATCCCGGCACCTGCCGCGAACTCGATGCCGCGACGCGTGCCGCGCACGTGGCCGAGGGCCGCCAGCCGGCGCTGAGATTCCGGGTTCCTGATTCGCAGGTCATCGAATTCGAAGACCTGGTGCGCGGTCCGCAGTCCGTCGCCACTGCGACGCTCGGCGATTTCGTGCTGCGGCGCGCCGACGGCGGCCCGATGTTCTTCTTTTGCAATGCCGTCGACGATTCCCTGATGGGCGTCACGCAAGTGCTGCGCGGCGACGACCACCTGAGCAACACGCCGCGCCAGTTGCTGCTGTTACAGGCGCTCGGAATGTCGGCGCCGGAATACGGCCATTTGCCATTGCTGGTGGATGCGAGCGGATCACCGTTGTCCAAGCGCCGCGGCAGTGCCACGGTAGGCGAGTTGCGCGAGCGCGGCTATCTTGCTTCGGCCGTCGGCAACTACCTGCTGCGCCTCGGCCACACGGGCGCGCCGGATGACTGGGTGGAACCCGCCGAGTTCGTGCGGAATTTCAGGCTCGACCGCCTGGGGCGGGCCCCCGCGCACTTCGATGCGGCACAGCTCGATCATTGGCAGCGCGAGGCGGTGAGGCGACTGACCGCGGAGCAGGCCGCCCACTGGCTCGAGGCTGAATTGCCGGCAGGCTGGCCGGCCAAGGAGCGGCTGGAAATAGCGGGCCTCTTGCGTGCCAATCTGCTGTTTCCTGCCGATGCCACAGACTGGCTGTCGGTCCTGCGCGGTGAACTGGCGCCATTCAGCGCGGACGACAGCAAAATTCTGGCCGAGGCTGGTCCGGCGTTCTTCGAGGCCGCGATCGCAGCCTACGGCGAGAAAGGCGCTGATTTCGGGGCGCTGGGGCGGGAGCTGAAGCAGCGCACCGGGCGCAAGGGCGCGGCGCTTTTCATGCCGCTGCGCATTGCATTGACCGGCCGGCGCGACGGGCCTGAGCTTGCTGCATTGCTACCGGCGATACCGCCGGCGCTCGTGCGGGCACGTCTGGCCGGCGCGGCGCGGAACCACTGAGGCGCTACCGATGCTCTCGATCTACAACACGCTGACAGGACGCAAGGAGCCATTCCGGGAACTCGTCGCGGGACAGGTCGGCATGTACGTCTGCGGCATGACCGTCTACGACCACATTCACGTCGGGCACGCGCGCTCGCAGATCGCGTTCGACATCGTGCGCCGCTGGCTGCTGGCAAGTGGTTACAAGGTCAACTACGTCCGGAACATCACGGACATCGATGACAAGATCATCAATCGCGCGCGTGAGCAGGGCGAGACCGTCGAGTCCCTGACAGCACGACATATCGAAGCAATGAACGAGGATTTTGCAGCGCTCGGAATCAGGCCAGCCGATCACGAACCACGCGCGACCGCGTTCATTCCCGAGATCATTGCGATGATTTCGACGCTGATTACCAAGGGCAATGCCTATGTAGGCGCCAGTGGCGACGTGCTCTATTCCGTCTCGAGCTTCAAGACCTACGGGCAGCTGTCGGGCAAGAAGCTCGCGGACCTGCGTGCCGGGTCGCGAGTCGAGGTAGACGAGAAGAAGCGCGATCCGCTCGATTTCGTGTTGTGGAAACGCGCCAAGCCCGGCGAACCGTCCTGGGATTCGCCTTGGGGCGAGGGCCGCCCCGGCTGGCACATCGAATGCTCGGCGATGGCGGTCGCGCTCCTCGGCGACTACTTCGACATCCACGGCGGCGGCATGGACCTGAAGTTTCCGCACCACGAGAATGAACTGGCGCAGAGCTGCGCGGCTTGCGGCACGCCATTCGTCAAGACCTGGATGCACAACGGTTTCGTGCGCATCAACGACGAGAAGATGTCGAAGTCGCTGGGCAACTTCTTCACGGTGCGCGAGGTGCTGCCGCGACTCCGGCCGGAAGTGCTGCGCGCATTCGTGCTGGCGAGTCATTACCGCGGCCCGATCAATTACGGAGAGGACAACCTGCGCCAGGCCGATTCGGCGCTGCAGCGCCTTTACCTGGCGCTGCGCGACGTGACGCCGGCGACTCGCTTCCAGCCCGGCGAGGCGACCAGCCGCTTTACTGAAGCGATGGATGACGACTTCAACACGCCGGAGGCGCTTGCCGCGATGCAGTCGCTCGCGCGTGAACTCAATGTCGCCAAGGCGGCGGGCAATGCGACCGCCGCTGCCGGGCTCGCGGCGGAATTGCACCATCTGGGTGGCATCCTGGGCCTGCTCGAGCAGCAGCCAGAGACCTGGCTGTCGACCCATTCGGATCTGACCGGCTCCTCAGAAACGGCCACCGGCCGGCCGGACCCCGCCGAAATCGATCGCCTCGTCGCGGCG
>JAQBHG010000117.1:0-8484 GCA_032127975.1 Steroidobacteraceae bacterium | reverse complement strand
GGATCCTGATTGACGATTTCGATGAGCTCGGTGACCTTGTGTGCGCCGTCACCCACCACGTGACCCGGCGTACGCCGCGTCGCCGCGACGAGTTCGCCATTCACCACCAGCAACCGGTGGTCGTCGCCTTCGAGATAGGTCTCGACGATTACCGAGCGTGAATGCTCACGGGCAGCCAGGAAGCCACGCGTGACTTCTTCATCATTCATGAGCCGAATCGAGATGCCGCGGCCGTGATTGCCGTTGTAGGGCTTGGTGACGACCGGGAAGCCGAGGCTGTTTGCGGCGCGCACCGCCTCACGTTCTGACTGCGCCATTTCCTGGCGCGGCACCGGAAGGCCGAGCGATCCAAGGATGCGGTTGGTTTCTTCCTTGTCGCTCGCGAGCTCGACCGCAATATGCGGCGTGCGGCCCGTGATCGTTGCCTGCAGGCGCTGCTGGTAACGACCGTGCCCCAGCTGGATCAGCGACTGGTTATTCAGCCTGAGCCACGGAATGCCGCGTTTCTCGGCCGCCTGTACGAGCGAGGCAGTCGAAGGGCCGAGCGCGCGCCGTTGCGCATAACGGATGTACTCGTCGCGCGCCGTCGGCCAGCTCCAGCCAGCCGGCACCGTGTCGGCCGGGCGGATCGCGTCGGGGAGCAGCGAGCAAAGAAGCCTCAGAGCCAGCTCGCCTGCGGCGATGCCTTCCTCGCGTTCGGCGAATTCATAAACAACTGAATAATGCCCCGGCTGGTCGAGACTCCGGGTCTTGCCGAAGCTGACATCTTCGCCCGCGACATTCTGCAGCTCGAGCGCGACATGCTCGAGCACGTGACCGAGCCAGGTCCCGTCGTCCTCGTTCATGCGGCGGATGAAGCCACCCGGTTCCTGGTAGGAACAACCGTGCTCGGCGAGCCCCGGCAGCGCCTCGACCAGCCCTTTGACGAAGGACTTGCCGAGTTTGCCGGTCGGCCAGGCCTCGAGTGGCCCGAGATCGAGTTCGAGCCGGATAACCGGGAAATGCGCGAAATGCGATGGTCCGACGTAGACGGAGCGGTCGAGAATGCGCATCGCTAGCGGCTGCCGGTTGAGGCGACCCTTGTGTGCAGGTTGAATGTCGCGCCAGCGACCAGCAAGTGCACGACGAGACCAAGGATGCAGATCGGCTGGCCTTCGGCCGCGCTGTCGACCGACGAGAATGTGACCTTCGAGGCGTCCACGACCGTGATGCCGCCGCTGCCCTCGACCTCGAGTGTCTCGTCGGGCCCGATGAATGCAGCCGTGTCCTCGTCGAGGCCGATGCCGACTGCGAAGGGATTGTAGGCAAGCGCCGTGATCAGGCGGCCCAGGCGGTCGCGCTCGCGGAAATGCTGGTCGATGATGAATCGATTGGTGAGTCCGAGGCCCGGTGCGAGCCGCACGCTGCCGGCGATCGCCGATGAACCGTCGTCACCAAACGCGATCATGTGCTCGGACAGGATGCTGGCGCCCGCGCTGGTGCCGCCGACGGTAACACCGCTGGCATTCAGCGAGCGGATCAGCTTTGCGACGGGCGTGCCGCCCAGCAGCGTGGTCAGGCGCAGCTGGTTGCCGCCCGTGAAGAATATGCCGCTCGCACGGCCAAGGCGCTCGAGCCGCCCGCGTTCCTGGCTGTCGCGCCGCGTGTCGAAGTCCATGACGGCGACATCGCGGGCGCCGAGGTCCCGGAACAGCTGCTCGTAGCGCGGGCCGGTCTCGTGTGCGCGGCTCGCGGTCGGGATCACGACGATATCGGCATCCTCGCCACCCGAGACACGCACGAAGCGCTCGAGGATGCGCGGATCGTTTTCCTTGTTCTCGGCGCCACCGATCGGAACGATGAAGCCGCGCGTCTCGCCCTCCGGAACCCTGCTGGGGCTCATGGGTTCAGCCGCCGAGCGCGGTCTTGATGCGCGCCGAGAGCGCGCCGATGTCGGTGCGGCCCTGGACCTTCGGTTTCAGCACGCCCATGACCTTGCCCATCTCTTTCATGGATGCGGCGCCGGTAGCGGCAATGGCCTCGCGGATGAGCGCCTCGAGTTCGGCATCGCCGAGCTGCGCGGGAAGGTACCGTGCCAGCCAGGCGATCTCGGCCGATTCCTTGGCGACCAGGTCGGCGCGATGGCCGGCCGCGAACTGCACGACCGACTCGCGGCGCTGCTTGATCATCTTGTCGATGACGGCGAGCACTTGCGCATCATCGAGCGTGATCCGCTCGTCCACTTCGCGTTGCTGGATGCCTGCCTGCAGCATGCGGATGCACGACAGGCGATCCTTCTCGCCCGAGCGCATCGCAGTCTTCATGTCTTCGGTGATGCGGGCCTTGAGGCTCATCCCGGGATCAGCGGGTGACGGTGCGGGTGCCGCCGTCGCGCGTGGAGCGCTTCAGGTGCCGCTTGATCGCCGCTGCCTTCTTGCGTTTCCGTTCCTGGGTCGGCTTCTCGTAGAATTCACGACGACGCAGTTCAGTCAGCACGCCGGCCTTTTCGCAGGCGCGCTTGAAACGGCGCAACGCGGCGTCGAAATACTCGTTCTCGCGGATACGGACACTCGGCATTCAAACCTCGTCTTATGGGCGACTCCCCGAAGCTGCCCCGGGGAAAGGGCCCGGAATTGTAGTGATCTGCCCCCGGAAAATCAAAAGACTAGCGTCATGAGAGTGCTCGGAATTGAAACCTCCTGCGATGAGACCGCGGTTGCCGTCTACGATGGCGAGCGCGGCCTTATGGCGAATCACGTGTGGAGCCAGATCGAGCTGCACCGGCCGCATGGCGGCGTCGTCCCGGAGCTCGCTTCGCGCGAGCACGTCGAACGGCTGCTGCCGATGATCGATGAGAGCCTGGCGGGGGCCGGAATTGCTCCGCAAGCCATTGATGGCGTTGCCTATACCGCGGGTCCTGGCCTCATCGGCGCGCTCCTGGTCGGGGCCACGGTTGCCCGCAGCCTGGGCTATGCCTGGGATGTGCCGGTGGTCGGCGTGCACCACCTGGAAGGCCATCTGATGGCGCCGCAACTCGAGCCGGGGGCACCGGATTTCCCGTTCATCGCGCTGCTGGTCTCCGGTGGCCACACGATGCTGGTCGAGGTCGCGGGGCTCGGCCGCTACCGCATCCTTGGCGAAACCCTGGACGATGCGGCGGGCGAGGCCTTTGACAAGACCGCGAAGCTGCTGGGGCTCGGCTACCCCGGCGGGGCCGCGCTCGCCAGGCTCGCCGAATCCGGCCACGACGGGGTATTCGAGTTTCCGCGGCCGATGCTCGACCGGCCGGGGCTCGACTTCAGCTTCAGCGGACTCAAGACCGCGGTCGTCGTGGCGCTCCGCGGCCGGACCCTGGATGCAGAGGCGCGGGCCGACGCCGCGCGCGGATTCGAGTCGGCAATGATCGAGACGCTCGTCGCGAAGGCGCTGCGGGCAATGCGGCAGACCGGAATTTTGGCACTTGTTGTGGCAGGTGGCGTCGGCGCGAACCGGCGCCTGCGCGAGGAACTGGCCGCGGCGGCCGCGGCGGCGGGCAGTCGCGTGCACTACCCGCGACCCGAGTTCTGCACCGACAATGCCGCGATGATCGCGCTCGCGGGGCATGCGCGGCTCGCGGCGGGCGAGCGCGAGGCGCTTCCCGTGCGCGCCCGCGCGCGCTGGCCGCTGGATGAACTGGCCGCGCCGCGGCAATGAGGGGCACCGTGGACAAGATTTTCCTGACGGCGCTCTCAACCGAAGCCGTAATCGGGATCTTCGATTGGGAACGCAAAGTCCGGCAGCGGATCGAGATCGACCTCGAGATGTCGCTCGATCTCGCGGCCGCAGCGAGGAGCGACTCCATTGACGACACGCTGAACTACAAGTCGGTCGCAAAACGCGTGCTCGTCTTTGTCGAGGAAAGCAGATTCCAGCTCGTGGAAACGCTGGCCGAGCGCATCGCGAGCCTGGTGCTCGCGGAGTTTCCGGTAGCAGCGGTGCGCGTTACCGTGCACAAGCCGGGCGCGATTCGCAATTCCAGGGACGTCGGCGTGATCATTGAGCGCAGCCGGGATGCCTGAAGTCTTCGTCGCGGCCGGCAGCAACATCCGGCCGCGCGCCCATCTGCGCCAAGCCGTCGCGACACTTGCTGCCGCCTGGCCGGGATTGCGCGTCTCGAACGCCTATTCAAATGCCGCGGTCGGGTTCGCGGGCGATGACTTCATCAATCTGGTCGTCGCCTTCGAAACCGATGAACCGCTCGCGCAGGTGCTGGAGCGCCTGAAGGCAATCGAAGAGGCCAGCGGCCGCAAGCGCGGCGCGCCGAAATGGGCGGCGCGCACGCTCGATCTCGACCTGCTGCTGTACGGGGATCTCGTCGGGCGCTTCCTCGGCGCGAGCCTTCCGCGCGCGGATCTCGCTGCGCGCGCCTACATACTCGGCCCGCTTGCCGAGCTTGCGCCGCAACACAGGCACCCGGTGCTCGGTGAGACATTTGGCGAGCTATGGAAGTGCTTTGACAGCAGCGCCCACGCGTTGCGCGAAGTCCTGCTCGAAGGGGAGGACTGATGGGCCGGCTAGCGCGCGCCGCCGAGCAAGCGCCCACCGTCGACGGCCAGCACCTCGCCGGTCACGAAGGGCGCCTCGGTCGCGAAGAAGAGCGCGGCCTTCGCAATATCCTCCGGCGACCCGCTGCGTTTCAACGCCGTGCGCGCGACGATGCGGCGCTTGAGCGCGGCATCGACTCCGCCGGCGGGCCACAACACGGGTCCGGGCGCAATTGCATTCACGCGTACGCGCGGGCCGAGCTCACGGGCAAGCGAGCGTGTCAGCATCACGAGCGCGGCCTTCGCGGCGCAATAAACCGCGTGGCGCTTCAGCGGTCGCAAGGCGTGGATGTCTGCAATGTTGAGGATGAGTCCATCGCGCAGGCGCAACTCCGCCGCCGCGGCCTGCGCCAGGAAGAGCGGCGCGCGCAGATTGGTGCTGATCAAGTCGTCAAATTGCGCGGCGGTAATTTGCCCGACCGGTGTCGGGTAGAAGGTGGAGGCATTGTTGATGAGCACGTCGAGCCGGCCGAGCGCCTTGACGACGGCACCCGGCAGGGCCGCGAGCGCGGCCAAGTCATTGAGATCGGCGGCGATTGCGACTGCGGAGCCGCGCCGGCGCGCATTCATGCCGGCGACGAGTTTCACGGCCTCCGCTTCCGAACCTCGGTAGTGGACCGCGACCCTCGCGCCGCGCTCATGAAAGGCCAGCGCAATGACTGCACCGATGCGCCGCGCGGCGCCGGTGATCAGCACAACCTTGTCCTTGAGTGGCGGGGCGGCTGCGGGCATCGCGTTCAGGTCGCTGGGGAAGCCGGATGGCGACGATACCATGCGCCGCGCGCCGCGCGATGCTGATCCCCGATTCGCCGCCGCCGCTTTCGCCCGCCGAGGCCGCGCACAGCGAACTGATGGCGGGACACTTGCGCAAGCTGATCGCGGCCGGCGGCGGCTGGCTGCCATTCTCGCGATTCATGGACGCGGCGCTCTACGCGCCGGGTCTCGGCTATTACATGGCGGGCCAGGCCCGATTCGGGGCCGGCGGCGATTTCGTCACGGCGCCGGAGATTTCGCCGCTCTTCGCGCGTTGCCTCGCGACCCAGGTCGCCGAGGTGCTGGAGCGTTCGGGTGGCGGGGACCTTGTCGAGTATGGTGCCGGCAGCGGCGCGCTGGCCGTCGGACTCCTGCGGGCGCTCGCCGGGATGAATGCATTGCCGCGCCACTATCGCATCGTCGAGATCAGCGCGGCGCTTCGCGCCCGGCAACAGGCGCGGATCGCAGAGTTTCCCGAATTGGCCGGGCGTGTCGAGTGGCTGGACAGACCGCCCGCCGCGTCCTGGCAGGGCGTGGCGCTTGCGAATGAAGTCCTCGATGCGATGCCGGTCGATCGTTTCCGCGCAACCCGCTCAGGCTGCGAAGCGATCGGCGTCGTCGCGGCGGGCGAGGGATTCGCCTGGCAATCGCGCCCGGCGGATGCGGCGCTAGCGAATGCGGTCACCGCCCTCAGCATGGCTTTGGCTGACGGCTATGTATCGGAGTTGCGGCAGATGTTGCCTGCCTGGATCGAGGCCGCGACCACCACGCTCGGAAAAGGCGCGCTGCTTCTGATCGACTACGGCCTGCCGCGATCCCAGTACTACCACGCGTCGCGAGACGGCGGCAGCCTGTGCGCCTTCTACCGGCATCGACGCGTGGATGACGTGTTCGCGCGCGTGGGCATGCAGGACCTGACTGCCTGGGTCGATTTCACCTCGGTGGCGGACGCGGCCGGCGCCGCAGGCCTCGATGTTGCGGGCTTCGCGACCCAGGCGCACTTCCTCGCCTCGCTCGGCATCGACCGCGAACTCGCCGCCGCGCTCGAAACTGCGAACACGCGCGAGGGACTTGCGTTGAGCCAGGGCGCCTCGATGCTGCTGCTGCCCGGCGAGATGGGCGAACGCTGCAAGGTCATGGCCCTCACTCGCGGGATCGAAGGCACATTCACCGGCTTCAGCTTCCGCGACCTTTCGGCGAGCCTGTAAAGTGGTGCCGTGAATCCAATTCATGCCATCGTGCTGGCGATCGTGCAGGGGCTTTCCGAGTTCCTGCCGATCTCGAGCTCCGGTCACCTGATCCTGGTGCCGAACATCCTCGGCTGGCCGGACCAGGGGCTCGCCTTCGACGTCGCAGTCCACGTCGGCACACTCGCCGCAGTCGTCGGCTACTTCCGCGTGCAACTCCTGCAGATGGCCCGCGCCTGGTTGGGCTCGATGGCGGGTCGCGGTCTGACACCCGATGGCCGCCTCGCCTGGTGCATTGTCGTCGGCACGATTCCGGTGGCATTGGCGGGACTCGCCTTCGGCGATTTCATCGAACAGATGTTGCGCAACCCGCTATTCGTCGCGGGTACCCTCGCGGGCTTCGGCATATTTATGTGGCTCGCCGACTGGCTGGGGGCACAACGCCGCGACGAATACACGGTCGGCTGGCGCGATGCGCTGCTGATCGGTTGCGCACAAGCACTTGCGTTGATGCCGGGCACATCGCGTTCCGGCGTGACCATGACCATCGCGCGCGCACTTGGGCTGACACGCGTTGCCAGCGCACGATTCTCATTCCTTCTGGCGGTGCCCGGCATCGCCATGGCGGGCGGCTGGGAGTTCCTGCAGCTGCTGACGGGGCCGGGCGACGACGCGGACTGGTCGATGATGGGCCTGGGTATTGCCGTGTCGGCCGTGACTGGCTACCTCTGCATCCACGTGCTGCTCAAGGTCATCGAGCGCATCGGCTTGCTGCCATTCGCGCTTTACCGGCTTGTGCTCGCCGCGCTGGTCGTGCTGATGCTCGGCTGAGCTGCCGGCTTCAGTTCATCTTGCGCAGCGCCGCTAGCCGCCTGCGGCGCAGCAGCACGCCAATCTGTTCACCGGGCAGCCCTTCGCGATCCGCGTCATCAAGTGTCGTCGCGAGCGCCACGTCCAGCGCGCGACCGAGACGCTCGGCCTGCGGATATGGGCGCAGCCGCCAGCCGCCACGGCCGCGATAGTCAGCCTCGAAGGCGAGCAGCAGCTCGCGAAAACGGTCGGGCCGGCGCATCGCATCACAGGCCTCGAGCAGCTCGAGCAGGGTCCGTGACCGCAATTCCATCGCGCGGTTCGCAAGGCCATGCCAGCGCGCGGCGAGTTCCGCGAGTTCGCGATAATCGCCTGGGACGCGCAGGCGTGCTGCGACCTCGCGCAACAGCACGACGCCACGCTCTTCGTGGCCACGGTGCGTCGGCCATTGCGAGCGGGGCGTGCGGCCCTTGCCGAGGTCGTGCATCAAGGCCGCAAAACGGATGCGCGGCTCGGGTGTCAAGTCGGCGGCAGCGCGCAGCACGAGTTCCATGTGCAGGCCGGTATCTATCTCGGGATGCCATTTCTCGGGTTGTGGCACGCCATAGAGCGCGTCCAGTTCCGGGTAGATGCGCGCGAGCGCGCCGCAGTCGTGCAGGAGTTTGAGCCAGGCGTCGGGCGCGGGCTCGGACAAGGCCCGGTCGGTTTCCTGCCAGACACGTTCGGCGACAAGTGCGTCCACCTCGCCTGATGCGACCATTGCGCGCATGCGCGCAAGCGTTTCCGCCGCGACGCTGAATCCGAGCGGCTGAAAACGCGCCAGGAAGCGCGCGACGCGCAGGATGCGCACCGGATCCTCGTTGAAGGCTTCCGATACGTGACGCAGCGTGCGCCGCTCAAGGTCGCGCTGGCCATCGCAGGGATCGATCAGCCTGCCGTCAGAGGCGCGCGCAATGGCGTTGATCGTCAGGTCGCGTCGGCGCAGATCGTCCTCGAGCGTGACGTCCGGCGAAAACCGCAGCTCGAATCCGTGGTAACCGCGGCCGGTCTTGCGCTCGGTGCGCGCGAGCGCGTATTCCTCGCTGGTCTCAGGGTGCAGGAACACGGGGAAGTCGCGCCCAACCTGTCGGTAGCCGCCGTCCAGCATGGCTTGCGGCGTGGTACCCACGACG
>JAQBHG010000116.1:0-16599 GCA_032127975.1 Steroidobacteraceae bacterium | reverse complement strand
TGGCTAAGGAAAAATTCGTACGGTCGAAGCCGCATGTGAATGTGGGGACGATAGGGCATGTGGACCATGGGAAGACGACGCTGACGGCGGCGCTGACCAAGGTGATGGCGGAGAAGCACGGCGGCGAGTTCACGGCCTACGACCAGATTGACAAGGCGCCGGAAGAGAAGGCGCGTGGGATCACGATTGCGACTGCGCACGTGGAGTATCAGTCGAATGCGCGGCATTACGCGCACGTGGACTGCCCGGGCCATGCCGACTATGTGAAGAACATGATCACCGGAGCGGCGCAGATGGACGGCGCGATCCTGGTGGTGTCGGCGGCGGACGGTCCGATGCCGCAGACCCGTGAGCACATCCTGCTGGCACGCCAGGTGGGCGTGCCATACATCGTGGTGTATTTGAACAAGTGCGACATGGTGGACGACGCCGAGCTGATCGAGCTGGTGGAGATGGAAGTGCGCGAGCTGCTGTCGAAGTACCAGTTCCCGGGTGATGACACGCCGATTGTGCGCGGCTCGGCGCTGAAGGCGCTGGGTGGCGATGCCGGCGAGCTGGGTGCGGAGTCGGTGGTCAAGCTGGTGGCGGAGATGGACCGTTACATCCCGACCCCGGTGCGGGTGATCGACAAGCCATTCCTGATGCCGATCGAGGACGTGTTCTCGATTTCGGGGCGCGGCACGGTGGTGACCGGGCGCATTGAGCGCGGGATCGTGAAGATCAACGACGAGATCGAGATCGTGGGCCTGAAGCCGACCACCAAGACCACCTGCACGGGTGTGGAGATGTTCCGCAAGCTATTGGACGAGGGCCAGGCGGGCGACAACGTGGGTGTGTTGCTGCGTGGAACCAAGCGTGAAGAGGTTGAGCGCGGGCAGGTGCTGGCCAAGCCGGGCTCGATCAACCCGCACACCAATTTCGAGTGCGAGGTGTACGTGCTGACCAAGGAGGAGGGCGGACGTCATACGCCGTTCTTCAAGGGTTACCGGCCGCAGTTTTATTTCCGCACCACCGACGTGACCGGCTCGGTCGAGCTGCCGGCGGGTGTGGAGATGGTCATGCCGGGCGACAACATCAAGATGGTAGTGGAGCTGATCGCGCCGATCGCGATGGAGGAAGGCCTGCGCTTCGCGATTCGCGAGGGCGGCCGCACCGTCGGTGCCGGCGTCGTCTCAAAGGTGCTCAAGTAAGCAAGGCAACGGAAGGGCAGTAGCTCAATTGGCAGAGCGGCGGTCTCCAAAACCGCAGGTTGGGGGTTCGATTCCCTCCTGCCCTGCCACCCGTAGCGGGAACAGATGAACGAACAAGCAGGCAATGCCGGCGTCGGAGTGATCGACGCCCTCAAGTTGGTGCTGGCCGCGGCCGCGCTGGTCGGCGGCGTCGTCATCTATTACTGGTTTGGCGAGCAGCCGGCGGCGCTCAGGATCCTCGCAGTGCTGGCCGGCCTGGCGGCGGGACTGGTGCTGCTCTACTGGTCGCTGCCGGGCCGCGACCTTTTCGGCTACGTGCAGTCTTCGCGCGTCGAGCTGCGCAAGATGGTCTGGCCGACGCGCCAGGAAACCTGGCGCACGACGCTGGTGGTATTCGTGTTCGTACTGGCTCTGGGCGTTTTCTTCTGGCTGGTGGACATGTTCCTGGCATGGGGCGCCAGGCATGTGACCGGGCAGGGAGGCTGATGTGTCGCTGAACTGGTACGTCGTGCATGCCTACTCGAATTTCGAGCACAAGGTCGCGAGCAGCCTGAAGGAGCGCGTCAAGCTTCACGGGCTAGACCACAAGTTCGGCGAAGTGCTGGTGCCGACCGAGGAAGTCGTGGAAATGCGCGCCGGCCAGAAGCGCCGCAGCGAGCGCAAGTTCTTCCCGGGCTACGTGCTGGTGCAGATGGAGATGGACGACGAGGCCTGGCATCTGGTCAAGGAGACGCCGAAGGTCCTCGGATTCATCGGCGGCACGCCGGAAAAGCCGGCGCCGATCACCGAGAAGGAAGCGAGTGCGATCCTGCGCCGTGTCGAGGAGGGCGTCGAGAAGCCGAAGCCGAAGGTGCTGTTCGAGCCTGGCGAGATGGTGCGCGTGACCGATGGCCCGTTCAACGATTTCACCGGCGTGGTCGAGTCCGCCAATTACGAGAAGAGCCGCCTGCAGGTCGCGGTGCAGATTCTTGGCCGGTCGACGCCGGTCGAGCTGGAATTCGGGCAGGTGGAAAAAGTCTGAACCGGGGAGCCGCAAGGCGCTTGCACCCGGGAGTGAGGAACGATGGCAAAGAAAGTACAAGGCTATATCAAGTTGCAGATTCCAGCGGGCGGGGCCAACCCGAGTCCGCCGGTGGGGCCCGCGCTCGGACAGCAGGGCGTCAACATCATGGAATTCTGCAAGCAGTTCAATGCGGCGACGCAGAAGGAAGAAAAAGGCCTGCCGATCCCCGTGATCATCACGGTGTTCAGCGACCGCAGTTTCACGTTCGTGCTGAAGACGCCGCCGGCTGCGGTGCTGATCCGCAAAGCGATCGGCATCGAGAAGGGTTCCGGCACGCCGAATACGAAGAAGGTCGGCAAGATTTCGCGCAAGCAGCTCGAAGAGATCGCCAAGGCAAAGATGCCCGACCTGACCGCTGACGGTCTGGATGCAGCCGTGCGGACCATCGCCGGCAGCGCGCGCAGCATGGGCGTCGATGTGGAGGGCGTCTGACATGGCTACCGTATTCAAGCGCCAGAAGCCGTGGAGCGAGCGATTGAAGCCCGGCCAGCTTTACCCGGTCGACCAGGCCGTGGAACTCGTCAAGGAATTCGCCAATGCGAAATTCGACGAGGCCGTCGATGTCGCGATCAATCTCGGCATCGATCCTGCCAAGTCGGATCAGCAGGTGCGCGGCTCGACGGTCATGCCGCATGGCACGGGTAAGAAGGTCCGCGTCGCGGTATTTACGCAGGGCAAGAATGCCGATGCGGCACGCGAGGCGGGCGCTGATGTCGTCGGTCTCGAGGACCTCGCGGAAAAGGTAAAGGCGGGCCAGATCGACTTCGACGTCGTCGTCGCGAGTCCGGATGCGATGCGCGTCGTCGGCCAGCTCGGCCAGATCCTGGGACCGCGCGGACTGATGCCGAACCCGAAAGTCGGTACGGTGACGCCGGATGTTGCGAATGCCGTCCGCAATGCGAAATCAGGCCAGGTGCGGTATCGCTGCGACAAGGGCGGCATCGTTCATTGCACGATCGGCAAGGCCAGCTTCCAGCCAGCCGCGCTCAGGGAAAACCTGCTGGCGCTCTTGGCCGATCTGCAGAAGCACAAGCCGTCGACGTCGAAGGGCGTTTACGTGCAGCGCGTGACTGTGTCGTCGACGATGGGCCCCGGCGTCGCCGTGGATCGCTCGACACTGGGAATCTGAGGAGAAGATTTTTTTCGGTGCCGGGCGCGGGCCCGGGACCGTGGGACGGTGGCCCAAGGCCGCCGGACCATCGAAGACCGCAGGCGGGGCGATGGCCCCTTAATGGGCGCCTGCGCAGATGGTGGAACCCGAGTCAGTGTTCACTGGTGAAGGTTGCCATCAGCCGGTCGCAAGTGGCCGGCACAAGGGTGGGCGCGCGGCGATGCGCGCCTGTGGATGGTTCTTCTGCCAGGAGGATGGAATGGCACTCAGGCTTGAAGACAAGCAGGCGATGGTGACCGAAGTGCAGGCCGTTGCGCGGACAGCGCATTCGGTCGTCGCGGCGGAATATCGTGGCCTGACGGTGTCGCAGATCACCGGATTGCGTGCGAAGGCGCGCCAGTCCGGCGTCTACATGCGCGTCGTCAAGAACACGCTGGCCCGCAAGGCGGTTGCCGGGACGCCGTACGAGTGCATCGCGGGAAGTCTCAAGGGACCGCTGATCCTCGCGTTTTCCAAGGAGGACCCGGGCGCCGCCGCTCGCGTCGTCAAGGAATTCGCGAGGACCAACGACAAGCTGGTTACGACCCTGGTTGCGCTCGGTGGGCGGATGTATCCCGCTGCCGATCTTGACCGGGTCGCCAGCCTGCCGACAAGGGACCAGGCCCTCGCGATGATGCTCGGCGTGCTGAAGGCGCCGATCTCGAAACTGGTGCGCACGCTGGCCGAGCCGCACGCGAAGCTGGTTCGCACCGTGGACGCGGTCAGGGCAACGAAGGCTGCGTGACACCGGGCACCGCAAACTGATTCGGATTCAAAAACTATATTCTGGAGAGATGGAAATGGCTGCTAGCAAGGAACAGATTCTCGAGTCGATCTCGAACATGACGATCATGGAAGTGGTCGACCTCGTGAAGATGATGGAAGAGAAGTTCGGCGTCACCGCCGCCATGCCGGTCGCCGCTGCTGCGGCTGCTGCGGGCGCCGCCGTCCCGGCTGCCGAGGAGCAGACCGAGTTCAATGTGACCATGAAGGCCTACCCGGCCGAAAAGAAGGTCACGGTGATCAAGGTGATCCGCGAGATCACCGGGCTCGGGCTCAAGGAGGCGAAGGACCTCGTTGAGGGCGCACCTTCACTGGTCAAGGAATCCGTGTCGAAAGCGGATGCCGAGAAGATCAAGAAGCAGCTCGAGGACGTCGGCGCTACGGTGGAGGTCAAGTAACGACCTCCATGCGAGGGCAAATGGCCCCGCAGTCCGCGCCACCGGACATCACTGCAGCCTGCCCCCTGATGGGTGCAGGCCGTGCGGTGCTGGCCGGTGCGGCGGTTTTGTTCATTCATGAATAGGGTGATCCCGATGGCCTATACGTTCACCGAAAAGAAGCGCATCCGGAAGAACTTTGGCAAGCGCCAGGGAATTCTGGAGGTGCCGCCGCTGCTCGCGATCCAGACCGAGTCCTACGCGGGATTCCTGCAACTCGTCGAGGCGCGGGCGCTGCACGCGGAATTGAGCTCGCATTCCGACGGGCAGGTCGCGGGCGGCAGGCTGCTGTCGGAAGAACAGGAAAGGGTGATGATCGACAGGCATCTGAAGCGTGCCGGTCTTCACGCCGCGTTCCAGAGCGTTTTCCCGATCAAGAGCTACTCGGGTCATGCGACTCTCGAGTACGTTTACTACTACCTCGGCGAGCCGGTTTTCGACGTCAAAGAATGCCAGCTGCGCGGTCTCACCTACGCAGCACCGCTGCGCGTGCGCCTGCGGCTGCGCGTCATGGACAAGGAATCGCCCGGCGCCTCGCGCGTCAAGCGTGCGATCGAGCAGGAGGTCTACCTCGGCGAACTGCCGCTGATGACGGAGAATGGAACGTTCATCGTCAATGGCACCGAGCGCGTCATCGTGTCCCAGCTGCATCGCAGCCCGGGCGTCATCTTCGACCATGACAAGGGCAAGACCCACAGCTCAGGCAAGCTGTTGTTCCAGGCGCGCGTGATCCCTTACCGCGGCTCCTGGCTCGACTTCGAGTTTGACGCGAAGGACTGCGTGTTCGCGCGCATCGACCGCCGCCGCAAGCTGCCGGTCACGATCCTGCTGCGCGCCCTCGGCTACTCGAATCCCGAGATCCTGGACCTGTTCTTCGAAAAGAACATCGTGCATCTGACCAAGAAGGGACTCGAGCTCGAGCTCATTCCGGAACGCCTGCGCGGCGAGACCGCGATGTTCGAGATCAGCGCGGGTGGCAAGGTCGTCGTCGAGGAAGGCCGCCGGATCACGGCGCGCCATGTGCGCCAGCTCGAGGAAGCCGGCGTCAAGCGCCTCGGCGTCCCGCTCGAGTACCTCGAGGGCAGGATCCTGGGCCATGACGTCGTTGACAAGGAAACCGGCGAGGTGCTCGCCACTGCGAATGACGTCCTGAGCGCCGCCCTGGTCGAGCGCTTCAGCAAGGCGGGCGTGACCGAGATCGGCACGCTGTTCGTCAATGACCTGGATCGCGGGCCGTATGTCTCTGACACGCTGCGCATCGACGCGACCACGACGCGACTTGAGGCGCTGATCGAAATCTACCGGATGATGCGCCCGGGCGAGCCGCCGACAAAGGACGCGGCCGAGAACCTGTTCCACAACCTGTTCTTCAACTCCGAGCGCTACGACCTCTCGGCGGTCGGCCGCATGAAGTTCAACCGCCGCGTGAACCGCGAGTTTCCCGCCGATCTGTCCGGCCCGGAGGCCGAGCGTTGGCTCGAGGAGCCCGGCATCCTGTTTGACGGGCGCTATTTCGGCACGATCGCTGACCAGCGCAAGGACGAGGGCGCCCGCAGCCTTTGCGCGAAGTACGGCGCGGAGTTGTCCGACGTCGTCGACGTGCTGCGCACGCTGATCGCGATCAAGAATGGCGATGGCAAGGTCGACGACATCGACCACCTCGGCAACCGCCGCGTGCGCTGCGTCGGCGAGATGGCCGAAGTCGCGTTCCGCATCGGCCTGGTGCGCGTCGAGCGCGCAGTCAGGGAGCGCCTCACGCTGGCCGAGAGCGAGGACATCAATCCGCAGGACATGATCAATGCGAAGCCGGTGGCCGCGGCGGTCAAGGAATTCTTCGGCTCCTCGCAGCTTTCGCAGTTCATGGACCAGAACAACCCGCTGTCCGAGATCACGCACAAGCGGCGCGTCTCGGCGCTCGGCGAGGGCGGTCTCAAGCGCGAGCGGGCCGGTTTTGAAGTCCGCGACGTGCACCCGACCCATTACGGCCGCGTGTGCCCGATCGAGACGCCGGAAGGACCGAATATCGGTCTGATCAATTCGCTTGCCGTCTATGCGCGCACCAACAAGTACGGCTTCCTCGAGACGCCGTACCGGCGCGTGCGCGATCGTCGCGTAGTTGCCGAAGTCGATTTCCTGTCGGCCATCGAGGAAAGCGAATTCGTTATCGCGCAGGCCAATGCGCCACTCGATTCGAAAGGGCGGTTCGAGGGCGACCTGGTCTCCTGCCGCTACCAGAACGAGTTCACGCTGATGCCGGCCGAGCGCATCGAGTACATGGACGTGTCGCCGCGCCAGATCGTGTCGGTTGCGGCCGCATTGATCCCGTTCCTGGAGCACGACGACGCAAACCGCGCGTTGATGGGCTCGAACATGCAGCGCCAGGCCGTGCCGACGCTGCGCTCCTCGACGCCGCTGGTGGGCACCGGCATCGAGCGGACTGTCGCGATCGACTCGGGCGTCGCGGTCATCGCGCGCCGCGGCGGCGCTGTCGACTCGGTCGATGCCTCCCGCATCGTGGTGCGTGTCAACGAATCCGAGGTCACCGCGGGTGAGCCCGGCGTCGACATCTACAACCTGACCAAGTACACGCGCTCGAACCAGAACACCTGCATCAACCAGCGGCCGCTGGTCCGGGTCGGCAACACGATCGCGAAGAGCGACGTGCTGGCCGACGGTCCCTCGACGCATCTCGGCGAGCTGGCGCTCGGCCAGAACATGCTGGTCGCCTTCATGCCCTGGAATGGCTACAACTTCGAGGATTCGATCCTGATCTCCGAACGCGTCGTCGTCGAGGATCGTTTCACGACGATCCACATCGAGGAACTGACCTGCGTGGCGCGCGACACAAAGCTCGGCCCCGAGGAGATCACGGCCGACATCCCGAATGTCGGTGATTCGGCGCTTGCGAAGCTCGACGAAGCCGGCATCGTGTTCATCGGCGCCGAGGTCAAGGCCGGCGACATCCTGGTCGGCAAGGTCACGCCAAAGGGCGAGACGCAGCTGACGCCGGAGGAAAAGCTGCTGCGCGCGATCTTCGGCGAGAAGGCGTCTGACGTGAAGGACACCTCGCTGCGCGTGCCGCCCGGCATGGACGGCACCGTCATCGACGTGCGCGTGTTCACGCGCGACGGCGTCGAGCGGGATTCGCGGGCACTCGCGATCCAAAAGTCCGAGATCGAGAAGGTTCGCAAGGACCTGAATGACCAGCGCCGCATACTCGAGGACGACCTGTTCTCGCGCCTGCGCGTCGAGCTTGTCGGCAAGACCGCTAGCGGCGGTCCGCACAAGCTGAAGTCGGGAACCGAGATCGCCCCGGAGTACCTCGACGGCCTGCCACGCGAAGAGTGGTTTGAAATCCGCCTTCGCGACGAGGCGGCGAGCGAGGCGCTCGAGGCCGCGCGCCGGCGGCTGGCCGACCAGCACAAGGAATTCGAACGCCGCTTCGAGGGCAAGAAGGCCAAGATTACGGCTGGCGATGACCTGGCGCCGGGCGTGCTGAAGATGGTCAAGGTGTACCTGGCCGTGAAGCGCCGGATACAGCCTGGCGACAAGATGGCCGGCCGGCACGGCAACAAGGGTGTCGTGTCAACGATCGTGCCGGTCGAGGACATGCCGTATCTCGCGGACGGTTCACCGGTGGACATCGTGCTGAATCCGCTGGGCGTGCCTTCGCGCATGAATATCGGGCAGATCCTCGAGACCCACCTTGGCTGGGCCGCGAAGGGCCTTGGCGACAAGATCGCCAGGATGATCGAGTCGCAGAACGCGATCGTCGATCTCCGCAAGTTCCTCGACCGCGTGTACAACACGACCGGCGGCCAGAAAGAGGATATCTCGGCGTTTGCCGACGCCGAAATCCTGGAACTTGCACGCAACCTGACCGACGGCGTGCCGATGGCGACACCGGTATTCGACGGCGCCAGCGAGGCCGAGATCAAGCATCTGCTCGAGATGGCAGACCTGCCGACTTCCGGCCAGACGAGTCTGACCGACGGTCGCACCGGCGAGGCCTTCGACCGGCAGGTGACTGTCGGCTACATGTACATGCTGAAGCTGAACCATCTCGTGGACGACAAGATGCATGCGCGCTCGACCGGGCCTTACAGCCTGGTCACCCAGCAGCCGCTGGGCGGAAAGGCGCAGTTCGGAGGCCAGCGCTTCGGCGAGATGGAAGTCTGGGCACTGGAAGCCTACGGCGCAGCCTACACGCTGCAGGAAATGCTGACCGTCAAGTCGGATGACGTGAATGGCCGCACCAAGATGTACAAGAACATCGTGGACGGTAATCACGCAATGGATGCCGGAATGCCGGAATCGTTCAACGTGCTGGTGAAGGAAATCCGGTCGCTGAGCATCAACATCGAGCTCGAGCAGGAAGGGTGATCCGATGAAGGACTTTCTCAAGTTTTTCAAGCCGCAGGTGCCGGTCGAGAATTTCGACTCGATCCGGATTGCGCTGACGTCGCCGGAAATGATCCGCTCCTGGTCCTACGGAGAAGTCCGCAAGCCCGAGACGATCAACTACCGGACCTTCAAGCCGGAGCGCGACGGGCTCTTCTGCGCGAAGATCTTCGGGCCGGTCAAGGACTACGAGTGCCTGTGCGGCAAGTACAAGCGCCTGAAGCACCGCGGCGTGGTCTGCGAGAAGTGCGGCGTCGAAGTCACCCAGTCGAAGGTGCGGCGCGAGCGCATGGGCCACATCGAGCTCGCGAGCCCGGTCGCCCATATCTGGTTCTTGAAGTCGCTGCCGTCGCGCATCGGCCTGATGGTCGACATGACCCTCAGAGACCTCGAGCGCGTGCTGTACTTCGAGGCATTCGTGGTGGTCGATCCGGGCATGACGCTGCTCGAGCGCGGCCAGCTGATGACCAACGAGATGTACCTCGAGGCGCTCGAGCAGTACGGCGATGAATTCGACGCTCGCATGGGCGCCGAGGCCATCCTCGAGCTGCTGAAGACGATCGACCTCGCGACCGAGACCGCGAAGGTCCGCACCGAGATCGAGGGCACGACGTCCGAGACCAAGATCAAGCGGCTGACAAAGCGGCTCAAGCTGCTCGAGTCATTCGTCGAGTCCGGCAACAACCCGCAGTGGATGGTCCTGACCGTGCTGCCGGTGCTGCCACCGGACCTGCGGCCGTTGGTGCCGCTGGACGGCGGGCGCTTCGCGACCTCCGACCTGAATGATCTGTATCGCCGCGTCATCAATCGCAACAACCGCCTGCGCCGGCTGCTCGAGCTGAATGCGCCCGACATCATCGTGCGCAACGAAAAGCGGATGCTGCAGGAATCGGTCGATGCGCTGCTCGACAACGGGCGTCGCGGTCGCGCGATCACGGGCACCAACAAGCGCCCGCTGAAGTCGCTGGCCGACATGATCAAGGGCAAGCAGGGCCGCTTCCGCCAGAATCTGCTGGGCAAGCGGGTCGACTACTCCGGCCGTTCGGTCATCGTGGTCGGCCCGACGCTGCGCCTGCACCAGTGCGGCCTGCCGAAGAAGATGGCGCTCGAGCTGTTCAAGCCGTTCATATTCCACAAGCTGCAGTTGCGCGGGCTTGCGACGACCATCAAGGCCGCAAAACGCCTGGTCGAGCGCGAGGGCCCGGAAGTCTGGGACATCCTCGAGGAGGTCATCCGCGAGCATCCGGTGCTGCTGAACCGCGCGCCGACACTGCACCGCCTCGGCATCCAGGCGTTCGAGCCGGTGCTGATCGAGGGCAAGGCGATCCAGCTGCACCCGCTGGTCTGCACCGCGTTCAACGCCGACTTCGACGGCGACCAGATGGCGGTTCACGTGCCGTTGTCGCTGGAAGCGCAGCTCGAGGCGCGCGCCTTGATGCTGTCGTCGAACAATATCCTTTCGCCTGCCAATGGCGACCCGATCATCGTGCCGTCCCAGGACGTCGTGCTCGGTCTCTATTACATGACCCGCGAGCGCGCCGGCGCGCGCGGCGAGGGCATGGTGTTCACCGACGTGCGCGAAGTGCACCGCGCACACGAAACCCGCTGCGCAGAACTGCACGCGTGGATTCGCGTGCGCATCATCGAGTACGTCAAGGATGCCGACGGCGAGCTGAAGAAACAGCGCAGGCTGGTACGCACGACAATCGGTCGCGCGCTGCTTTCCGAGGTGCTGCCAAAAGGCCTGTCATTCGACCTGGTCAACCAGGACATGACCAAGAAACGCGTCTCGGCGGTGATCAATTCCTGCTACCGGGCACTCGGGCTGAAGGAGACGGTGATCTTCGCCGACCGCCTGATGTACACGGGCTTCTCGTATGCGACTCGCGGGGCCGTGTCGATCGGCGTGGACGACATGATGGTCCCGCCGCAGAAGGCGAAAATCCTTGGCTCGGCGGAGCGCGAGGTCAAGGAAATACAGGACCAGTACGAGTCCGGTCTGGTGACCAATGGCGAGCGCTACAACAAGGTCGTCGACATCTGGTCACGCACCAATGACCAGATCGGCAAGGCGATGATGGACCAGCTGCGCTTTGAGGAAGGAACTGACCTTAAGGGCAAGAAGGTCCAGCAGGGCTCGTTCAACTCGATCTTCATGATGGCCGACTCCGGCGCGCGCGGTTCCGCGGCGCAGATCCGCCAGCTGGCCGGCATGCGCGGCCTGATGGCCAAACCGGACGGTTCGATCATCGAAACGCCGATCACGGCGAATTTCCGCGAAGGCCTGAATGTGCTGCAGTATTTCATATCGACCCACGGCGCCCGCAAGGGTCTCGCGGACACCGCGTTGAAAACCGCGAACTCCGGGTACCTGACGCGACGCCTGGTCGACGTCGCACAGGATCTCGTCGTCACGCAGCACGACTGCGGAACGACCAAGGGCCTGGAAGTGACCCCGATCGTCGAGGGCGGAGACGTCGTCGAAGGTCTGGGCGAGCGCGTGCTCGGCCGGGTAACCGCGACCGACGTGCCTCTGCCGGGCACCGATGAGGTGCTGGCGCCGGCCGCGACATTGCTCGACGAGCACTGGGTGCAGCAGCTCGAGAATCACGGCGTCGATTCGCTGAAGGTGCGCTCGCCGATCACCTGCGCGGTGCGCTACGGCGTCTGTGCGATGTGCTACGGGCGCGACCTCGCGCGCGGCAAGCTGATCAGCATCGGCGAGGCGGTTGGCGTCATCGCCGCGCAGTCCATCGGTGAGCCCGGAACGCAGCTGACGATGCGGACATTCCACATCGGCGGCGCGGCGTCACGCGCGGCGGCGATCTCGCTGGTCGAGATCAAGGGCAAGGGCACGCTGCGGTTCCACAACGTCAAGTCGGTGCGCCACGAGAAGGGCCACCTGGTGACGACCTCGCGTTCAGGCGAAATCGGGGTCATCGACGAGTTTGGCCGCGAGCGCGAGCGTTACAAGATCCCGTACGGCGCCATGATCGTCGCGAATGAGGGCGGCACCGTGTCGCCGGGCCAGATCGTCGCGAACTGGGACCCGCATACCCACCCGGTCGTCACCGAGGTCGCGGGCTCCATCAAGTTCATCGACTTTGTGGACGGCGTCACCGTGCAGTCGCAGGTCGACGAGGTAACGGGCCTGACCAGTGTCGAGGTGCTCGACCCGAAGCAGCGCGGCGCAGCCGGCAAGGACCTGCGACCTGTCATCAAGCTCGTCAGCGCGAAGGGCAAGGAAGTCACATTCGCCAATACCGACATTCCGGCGGTCTATACATTGCCTCCGGGCGCGCTGATCTCGCTCGAGGACGGTGCGAAGGTGTCCGTGGGCGACGTCATCGCGCGTATCCCGCAGGAGTCGTCGAAGACACGCGATATCACGGGCGGCCTGCCGCGCGTCGCGGATTTGTTCGAGGCACGCAAGCCGAAGGAACCGGCAATTCTCGCCGAGGTGACCGGCACGGTCAGCTTCGGTCGCGAGACCAAGGGCAAGCGGCGCCTGGTGATCACCGGCGAGAGCAGCGAACGCTACGAGGAACTGATTCCGAAGTGGCGGCAGCTCAATGTGTTCGAGGGCGAACATGTGGAGCGCGGGGAAGTCATCGCCGACGGCGAGCCGAACCCGCACGACATCCTGAGGCTGCAGGGCGTTGCGGCACTGGCCAATTACCTGACACGCGAGATCCAGGACGTATACCGGCTGCAGGGCGTCAAGATCAACGACAAACACATCGAGGTGATCGTCCGGCAGATGCTCCGAAAGGTCGAGGTCAAGGAGGCCGGCGACTCGACGCTGCTGCGTGGCGAGCAGCTTGAGCGCGCGCGAATCCTCGAGCTCAATGACCGGATGGAAGGCGAGGGCAAGCAGCAGGCCGTTTATGAGCCGATGCTGCTCGGCATCACGAAGGCCTCGCTGCAGACCGATTCGTTCATCTCGGCGGCGTCATTCCAGGAGACGACGCGCGTGCTGACCGACGCGGCCGTCCGCGGCATCAAGGACGACCTGCGTGGCCTGAAGGAGAATGTCATCGTGGGCCGGCTGATCCCGGCAGGCACCGGCTTTTCCTTCCATGCCCAGAGGCGCCTGGGGCGCGGCGAGGAACACCGGGGCTTCCTGGACTCGGGCGCCGAGCCGGTTGCCGAGGAGGCCGTTGCCGAGGCTGCGACCGAGTAATCCGGCCGCCGGGAAGCTGCCCGGGCTGCCGGCGGAAGTCCGCTGACCGGCTTGTGGCGTGGCGCCAACGAGCGGGGCCGACCTTCCTTGACAGCTTGGGGGTCGGTTCCTAAAATCGCGGTCCTTTCCGGCCCGCCCCAAAGCACGGGGGGCCGGCCGAATTGCTCAGGTTCATCCGGGCCGCCACAGGGCGGCCCGGCGTTTCATGCGTCCGGTAATTCCACCGGCGTCAGGGGTTTACAGGCGGTATGGCTACGACAAACCAGTTGATCAGCGGTGGCCGTGTGGCGGCGACCTACAAGTCGAAGGTACCCGCGCTGCAGCGCTCACCGCAACGCCGCGGTGTGTGCACGCGCGTCTACACGACGACACCGAAAAAGCCCAACTCGGCGCTGCGCAAGGTGTGTCGGGTGCGGCTGACCAACGGCTACGAGGTCACGAGCTACATCGGCGGCGAAGGCCACAACCTGCAGGAGCACTCGGTCGTGCTGATCCGCGGCGGCCGCGTCAAGGACCTGCCGGGTGTCCGCTATCACACCGTCCGCGGCACGCTCGACTGCGCCGGCGTCACTGACCGCAAGCAGAGCCGCTCGAAGTACGGCGCCAAGCGGCCCAAGAAATAAGGAACAGGGGAAGCATCAATGTCCCGTCGCACATCCGCACCGACACGCGTCGTGCTCCCGGACCCGAAGTTCGGCAGCCAGATGCTGGCCAAGTTCATGAACATGGTCATGGAGGCCGGCAAGAAATCCGCCGCCGAAAAGATCATGTACGGCGCGATCGACCGCATTTCCGAGAAGACCGGCCGCGAAGGCGATGCGGCCCTCGAACTGCTGTCCACCGCACTGGAGAACGTCAAGCCGGCGGTCGAGGTCAAGTCACGCCGCGTCGGCGGTGCGACCTACCAGGTGCCGGTCGAGGTGCGTCCGACGCGCCGCCAGACGCTCGCAATGCGCTGGCTGATCGAAGCCGCGCGCGCGCGCAGCGAGAAGTCGATGGCGCATCGTCTCGCGCACGAACTGATGGACGCCGCGGAGAATCGCGGCACGGCCGTGCGCAAGCGCGAAGACACGCATCGTATGGCGGACGCCAACAAGGCGTTCGCGCATTACCGCTGGTAAGAAAGCGGGCATAAGAGAAGCACATGCCACGGCACACTCCGATCGAGCACTACAGGAACATCGGCATTTCCGCGCACATCGACGCCGGAAAGACGACGACGACCGAGCGCGTGCTGTTCTACACCGGCGTGTCGCACAAGATCGGCGAAGTGCACGACGGCGCGGCCGTCATGGACTATATGGAGCAGGAACAGGAGCGCGGCATCACGATCACCGCCGCGGCGACGACCTGTTTCTGGAAGGGGATGGACAACCATTTCCCCGAACACCGCATCAACATCATCGACACGCCGGGCCACGTGGATTTCACGATTGAGGTCGAGCGCTCGCTGCGGGTGCTGGACTCGGCGGTTGCGGTTTATTGCGCCGTGTCCGGCGTGCAGCCCCAGTCCGAGACGGTCTGGCGGCAGATGAACAAGTATCGCGTGCCGCGCATCGCGTTCGTCAACAAGATGGACCGCGCGGGTGCCAATTTCCTGCGCTGCGTCGAGCAGATCCGCACGCGACTGAAGGGCAATCCGGTTGTGGTGCAGCTGCCGATCGGCGCCGAGGAGAATTTCTCTGGCCTCGTCGACCTGGTCCGCATGAAGGCGATCTGGTGGGACGACGAGACCCAAGGCATGCGCTTCGAGTACCGGGAAATCCCCGAGGACATGAGGGCGCAGTGCGACGAATACCGCCTGAAACTTGTCGAGGCCGCGGCCGAGGGCAACGAAGAGCTGCTCCACAAGTACCTCGAGGGTGCGGCGCTGTCGATCGAGGAAATCCGGCGGGGTCTGCGCGCGCGCGCGATCCGCAACGAGATCTGCATCGTCACCTGCGGCTCAGCATTCAAGAACAAGGGCGTGCAGGCGGTGCTGGACGCGGTCATCGAGTACATGCCGTCGCCGGTCGAAGTGCCTGACGTGCGCGGCCAGACCGAGGAAGGCGAGGAAATCACCCGCGCCCCCGCCGACAATGCGCCGTTTTCGGCGCTCGCATTCAAGATCCTGAATGACCCGTTCGTCGGCAATCTGACCTTCTTCCGGGTCTACTCCGGCACGTTGAATTCCGGCGACCAGCTCTACGTGCCCAATCGCACGCGCAAGGAGCGCATTGGCCGGCTGCTGCAGATGCACGCAAGTGATCGCGTGGAAATCAAGGAAGTGCACGCGGGAGACATCGCCGCGGCCGTGGGCCTCAAGGACGTCACGACGGGCGACACCTTGTCCGACCCCGACGAGGTGATCGTCCTCGAAAAGATGGAATTCCCCGAGCCTGTCATATCGGTGGCCGTCGAACCGAAGACCAAGGCCGACCAGGAGAAGATGGGCATCGCGCTGCAGCGTCTTGCGAAGGAAGACCCGTCATTCCGGGTTTCGACCGACCAGGAATCCGGTCAGACAATCATTTCAGGCATGGGCGAGCTGCACCTCGAGATCATCGTCGACCGAATGAAGCGTGAATTCAAGGTCGAGGCGAGCGTCGGCAAGCCGCAGGTTGCCTATCGCGAGACGATCCGCAGGACCGTCGAGCAGGAAGGCAAGTTCGTGCGCCAGACCGGCGGCCGCGGCCAATACGGCCATGTGTGGCTGCGCCTGGAGCCGCTGGAAGAAGGCAAGGGCTACGAATTCGTCAATGAAGTCGTCGGTGGCACGGTGCCGCGCGAGTACATCCCGGCCGTGGACAAGGGCGTCAAGGAAGCGCTGCTGTCCGGTGTCATTGCCGGGTTCCCGATCGTCGACGTGCGCGTCGCGATCACCGACGGCTCCTATCATGATGTCGACTCGAACGAGATGGCCTTCAAGATCGCCGGCAGCATGGCCTTCAAGGCAGGCTTCGCAAATGCGAAGCCGGTACTGCTCGAGCCGATCATGAATGTCGAGGTCGTGACGCCGGAAGAATACTCAGGCGACGTGATCGGCGACCTCAATCGCCGGCGCGGCCAGATCACGGGTATGGATGAATCGTCGTCCGGAAAGGTCGTCACCGCCGAAGTGCCGCTGGCCGAGATGTTCGGCTATGCGACCACGGTGCGCTCGATGAGCCAGGGACGCGCGACATTCACGATGGAGTTCAAGAAGTACGTCGAGGTGCCGAACAACGTCGCCGAGGCGGTCATGAAGAAGGCATCCTGAGGGGACCACGCCATGGCTAAGGAAAAATTCGTACGGTCGAAGCCGCATGTGAATGTGGGGACGATAGGGCATGTGGACCATGGGAAGACGACGCTGACGGCGGCGCTGACCAAGGTGATGGCGGAGAAGCACGGCGGCGAGTTCACGGCCTACG
>JAQBHG010000115.1:0-69478 GCA_032127975.1 Steroidobacteraceae bacterium | reverse complement strand
ATCCTCGACGATCGGCCGTTCGTACTGGCTGATCTGGTAGCCCTTCGGCAGGTCGGGCTAGAAGTAGTTCTTGCGCGCAAAGAACGAGCGGCGCGCGATCGTGGCGCCGGTCGCGAGCACGAAGCGCACCGCCATCCTCACGGCTTCGCGATTCAGCACCGGCAGCACGCCGGGATACCCCAGGTCGACCAGATTCGCCTGGACATTCGGTGCCGCGCCGTAGGCTGTCGACGAGCCCGAGAAGATCTTCGAGCGGGTTGCGAGCTGCGCGTGAATCTCGAGGCCGATGACGGTTTCCCATTCGATGGTCATGGCTGCGGCCTCATGCGAACAGCGGTGGCAGCTTGCGATGCCATTCCGTCTCCAGCTGCCAGGCATGCGCCGCCGCGAGCAGGCGCTGTTCGGCGAAGTGCGGGCCGATGATCTGCAGGCCGACGGGCAGGCCGTCCACGAGACCACAGGGAACCGAGACCGCCGGCAGTCCCGCCAGGTTCGCGCCGATCGTGTAGATGTCGTTGAGATACATCGTGATCGGGTCGTCGACCTTTGCGCCGATCGCAAATGCCGGCGTCGGCGTCGTCGGCCCCATCAGCACGTCGACTTCGCTGAACGCCTTGCGGAAGTCCGCATTGATCAGGCTCCGCACTTTCTGGGCCTTCAGGTAATAGGCATCGTAGTAGCCGGCCGACAGCACGTAGGTGCCGGTCATGATCCGGCGCTTCACTTCGGCCCCGAAACCCTCGCCACGTGAACGCCTGTACATGTCCAGCAGGTCGCGCGGCTCTGGACAGCGGTGGCCGAATCGCACGCCATCGAAGCGCGAGAGATTGGACGAGCATTCCGCGGGCGCGACAACGTAGTAGGTCGGAACCGACAACGGGAGATTCGGCAGGCTGAGCTCGACGATCGTCGCGCCCATCGCCTTGAAGCCTTCGAGTGCGGTTCGCACGGCCCTGCCCGTGCCTTCCTCGAGGCCCTCGCCGAAGAACTCTCGGATCACGCCGATGCGCAGGCCATTCATCGAGACGCCAAGACCGGCCGCGTAATCAGGGACGGCCACATCGACGCTGGTCGAATCGCGAGGATCGTGGCCCGCCATCACAGCCAGCACGAGCGCGGCATCCTCGGCCGACTGCGAGAGCACGCCGGCCTGGTCCAGGCTCGAGGCGAACGCGATCATTCCGTAGCGCGAAACCCGGCCATACGTCGGCTTGAATCCTGTCAGGCCCGTCAGCGCGCCGGGCTGGCGGATCGAACCACCGGTATCCGTGCCGGTCGCAACCGGCGCGAGGCGCGCCGCAACCGCTGCGGCTGAACCACCCGAGGAGCCACCGGGCACCTTTGTTCCATCCCAGGGATTGCGCACGGGCCCGTACCAGCTGGTCTCGTTGGACGAGCCCATTGCGAACTCGTCCATGTTGGTCTTGCCGAGCATCACCATGCCCGCCGCCGCCAGGCGTTCGACGACCGTTGCGTCGTAGGGCGCGACGAAGTTCGACAGCATCCGTGAGCCTGCCGAGGTCAGGACCCCATCCGTGCAGAAGATGTCCTTGTGCGCCATCGGCACGCCGGTGAGCGGGCCGCCCTCCCCATGGGCAATCCGGGCGTCGGCGCGCTTCGCGTCCTGCATGGCGCGCTCGGGCGTGACCGTGATGAAGGCATTGAGCTGGCCGGCGCGGTCGATCCGCTCGAGGAAGTGCCGTGTCACCTCGATACTCGTGAACTTCCCGGCGCGCAGGCCCCGGCCGATCTCGGCCGCGGTCATGAGGTGCGGGCTCATTCGATCACTTTCGGCACGAGGTAGAGACCGGCCCCCACGTCGGGAGCGTTGCCCTGATAGCGGTCGCGATGGTCGGACTCGGTGACGACGTCGTCACGCAGCGCCTGCACCTGGTTTTCGAGCGGGTGTGCCATCGGCTCAACGCCCTCGGTGGCCGCCGCAGCCAGCTGGTCGATGAATCCGAGGATGCGCGAAAGACTGCCCGCATAGACCGGCAGCTCCTCCTCGGTGATCTCCAGCCGAGCCAGGAGCGCGATGGCTTCCACATCACGGCGGGTCAGTGTCACGATCGCTCCGGGAGTCGGAAAAATGCCAAAAACCTGACGGAAATCATACATGTCCGCTTGTGGAAAGTCGCGCTCACGGCTACACTCCCGGCCCTCGTTTTCAAGCCATTCCCGCTCCCAAAACCATGTTTAAAAGCCTCCGGGGTTACTTCTCAAGCGACATTTCGATCGACCTCGGAACAGCCAACACGCTGATCTACGTCCGGGGCCGGGGGATCGTCCTGAACGAACCTTCGGTGGTCGCGGTGCAGGACGAACCGGGGCGCGGTGGCAAGACGATTGTCGCGGTCGGCGCTGAAGCCAAGGGCATGATCGGCCGCACGCCGGGTCACATCACGGCCGTGCGCCCGATGAAGGACGGCGTCATCGCCGACTTCACCTACACCGAAAAAATGCTGCAGTACTTCATCGGCAAGGTCCACGGCAACCGCTGGTTGCGTCCTTCGCCCCGCGTGCTGATCTGCGTGCCTTTCGGCTCTACCCAGGTCGAGCGGCGCGCGATCCAGGAATCCGCGGAAGGCGCGGGTGCACGCCGGGTGGATGTGATCCCCGAACCGATGGCCGCAGCGGTCGGCGCCGGACTGCCGGTCAATGAGGCGCGCGGCTCGATGGTGCTGGACATCGGTGGCGGAACATCCGAAGTCGCCGTCATTTCACTGAATGGCATCGTTTATGCCGAATCCGTGCGCATCGGCGGCGATCGCTTCGACGAGGCCATCACCAATTACGTGCGCCGCAACTACGGCATCCTGATCGGCGAGGCGACCGCCGAGAGAATCAAGATCGAGATCGGTTCGGCCTATCCGGGCCAGCAGGTCCGCGAAATGTCGGTCAAGGGCCGCAACCTTTCCGAGGGCGTGCCGCGCAGCTTCACGCTGAATTCCAATGAAATCCTCGAGGCGATGCAGGAACCGCTGCAGGGCATCGTCCAGGCGGTGAAGAAGGCGCTGGAACAGACGCCGCCGGAGCTGGGTGCCGACGTCGCCGACACCGGCATCGTCCTGACGGGCGGCGGCGCGCTCCTCAAGGACATCGACAAGCTCCTGATGGAAGAGACCGGGTTGCCGGTCATCATTGCCGAGGATCCGATGACCTGCGTCGCGCGCGGCGGCGGGCGGATCCTGGAGCTTTCCGACGAGCACCCGGGCCTGTTCGGCCTGGGCTAAGGGCGGGCAGCGCCCGCGGAGCGCCCGTTGAATCCACACGAGCCGGATGCACGGCCATTGCTGCTGGGCGGCCCTGCCCGGGGGTTGCGGCTGATCGTGCTCGCGATCCTCTCGGCCGGGCTGATGATCGCCGATCACCGCGGGCATCATCTGGCCGTGATTCGCGACTGGATGTCCGCCGTCGTCTATCCAGTGCAATGGGCGGTTCAGGCGCCTCTTTCCGCCTGGACCTCGGTCCGGGAATCGCTGCAATCCCGGGCGCAGATCGAATCAGACAATGTCCGGCTCGCGGCCGACAACCTCGTGCTGCGCCTGAAGCAGATGCGCTATGAGTCGCTGGAGCAGGAAAACCAGCGGCTGCGAGCCGCGCGCGAAAGCTCGTCCCGTGTCGTGCAGCGCACCATTGTTGCCGAGATCGTGCGCGTCGACCTCGACCCGTTCCGGCAGCGCGTGCTGGTCAACAAGGGCAACCTCAGTGGAGTCTTCCGCGGCCAGGCGGCACTCGACGCCAACGGCATCTTCGGCCAGGTCACGCGGGTCGGCCCACTGTCGGCCGAAGTCATCCTGATTTCCGATCCTGAGCTCGCGATCCCTGTGCAGGTCAATCGCACCGGGGCACGCACGATTGCGCTGGGCACTGGTCGTTCGGGACAACTCTCACTGCCGTACCTGCCGCAGAATTCCGACGTCATTGCCGGCGACCTGCTGGTCAGCTCCGGGCTGGGAGGCGTCTATCCGCCCGGTTACCCGGTCGGCAGGATTACCGCGGTCGGGCGCGATCCGAGCCAGCCGCTGCTGTCGGTCACCGCCGAACCGCTGGCGGCACTCGACCGTGATCCGGAGGTCCTGCTGGTGTGGTTTGACAACACAGTCGTCGAACCGGAACCGGAAGCCGCGCCTGCTTCCGGCAACATGCCCGGAGGCGACTGAGCATGGCCCGCAGGAGCAGTCTCGGCTGGCCGCGAATCATCGCATTGACCATTGCAGCCCTTGCAGCGACTGTGCTGCCTCTGCCAAAGTGGCTGGAAATCCTGCGGCCCGATTTCGTCGCGCTGACCGTGCTGTGGTTCTGCCTGCTGTCACCGCGCATGACCGGCCTGTTCCATGCCTGGGGCGCGGGTCTCGCGCTCGATGCATTCCGCGGCGTGCTGTTCGGCCAGCATGCCATGGCGCTGATCGTGATCACTTACGTCGCCACCAGGTTGCGACTGCAGATACGTGCCTTCCCGCCATTGCAGCAGACCGCGGTGATCATGGCCCTGCTGTGGCTCAATGAATTCCTGCTGTTCTGGATCGACGGCGTATCCGGCCACCCGATCACCGACTGGCGCCGGTGGCTGGCGGTGCCGGCCGGCGCCGCCTGCTGGCCCCTGGTCACCAGTCTCTACGCGCGCTTCGCGCGCCGTTGAAACCATGCGCCGGGTCCGCATCAAGGACGAGCATCTCGAGCAACGCATCTTCGTGCAGCGATCGGCGATCGCCGCATTCATCGTACTGGGGCTGATGCTGCTGCTGGCCGGACGGGCATTCTGGTTGCAGGTGCTGCGTCACGATCATTACGCCGAGCTCTCACAGGGAAATCGCGCGCGCATCGAGCCGCTTCCGCCCAACCGGGGAATCATCTTCGACCGGTCGGGCCGCGTGATCGCGGAGAACACGCCGGCCTACCAGCTCGAACTCGTGCGTGAACAGGCAGGCGACCTCGACGCGATACTTGCCCAGCTGACGCAGTTCGGCCTGCTCGAGCGGGACGACCGCGAACGGGTGCGCCAGCTTGTGCTGTCACGGCGCTCATTCGAGGCAGTGCCGATCCGGCTGCAACTCGATGATGAACTGGTCGCGCGCTTTGCAGTGCACCGCCACGAACTTCCCGGCGTGACGCTCGAGACACGCATGGCGCGTCATTACCCATTCGGTGCGATCGGAGCGCACGCCCTCGGCTATGTCGGCGCGATCAGCGAGGACGACCTCACGCGACTCGACAAGGAGCGCTATTTCGGCACGGGTGTCGTCGGCAAGACCGGCATCGAGCGCGCCTACGAGGACGAAATGCTGGGCAGCAGCGGCTACCGCGAGGTGCTGGTCAATGCCGAGGGCCGCAGCGTCGAATTCGCGGAGAGCAAGACTGGCCAGCTGCGCAACCGCCAGCCACAGGCGGGCCGCGACCTGCGACTGGCGCTCGACATCGAATTGCAGCGTGTCGCCGAGGAAGCCATGGCTGGCCGGCGTGGCGCGGTGGTCGCGATCGACCCTTCCAATGGCGACGTGCTGGTGCTCGCGAGCCTGCCAAGCTTCGATCCGAACGGCTTCGCGCGCGGCATTTCGCGCCGGGATTACCTGGCGTTGACTCAGGACCCGGACCAGCCGTTGTTCAATCGCGTGCTGCGCGGCACCTATCCGCCCGGATCGACGATCAAGCCGATCATGGCGCTCGCCGGTCTCGAGTACGAAGTCGTGAGCCCGCAGGACAATATCTTCTGCCCGGGACATTTCTCGCTGCCGAATTCCCGGCACCGCTTTCGCGACTGGAAGCGCGAGGGCCACGGCACGGTCGACATGCGTAACGCGGTCATGCAGTCATGTGATGTCTACTTCTACCGCCTGGCCAACACACTGGGCATCGGGCGCATTCACGACATCATGACCCGGATCGGGTTCGGCGCGCCGACCGGCATCGACATCGGCGGCGAACGCGGCGGCGTCATGCCGTCGCCGGAATGGAAGAAGTCCGCGTTCAGCGGGCAGGTCAATCAGGTCTGGTTCCCCGGCGAGACCGTGATCCTCGGGATCGGCCAGGGCTTCTGGGCGGTAACGCCGCTGCAGCTGGCGACCGCGACTGCACTGCTCGCGAATCGCGGCAAGCACTTCCGTCCGCGCCTCGTGCGGGCGCTGGTGGATCCGGTAACCGGCGCGGTCGAGGAGCGTGAACCGCGGCCGCTGCCTGACATCAGGCTCAAGAACCAGGCGAACTGGGAAGTCATCGTCGATGCGATGGTCGCCGTGACCAGCGGTGCGCGCGGCACGGCGGTGCGTGCGTCTCGCGGCGCAGCCTACTCGATTGCCGGCAAGACCGGCACCGCGCAGGTGTTCACGGTGGGACAGACCGAGAACTACGACGAGAAGAAGGTCGCCGAACGGCTGCGCGATCACGCCCTGTTCGTCGCCTTTGCGCCGGCCGAGGCGCCGAAACTCGTCATCGCGGTCCTGGTCGAAAATGGCGGCCACGGAAGCTCGGCGGCGGCGCCGATCGCAAGAGCGATCTTCGACGCTTACCTCACAAAGGGCGCAGGCTGATGTACGAGGAACTCGCGGCATCGCGTGCCCGGCGGACGGTGACTGCAACGACCCGCCTCATGCGGGCGCTGCACCTGGACGGCATGCTGATTGCGGGCCTGGCCGCAGTCGGTTTCTTCGGCCTGTTCGTCCTCTATAGCGCGGCCGGTGACAACACCGCGCTGTGGTACAACCAGGTCGCGCGCTTCGGCATCGGCGTCGCGGTCATGATCGCGCTCGCGCGGGTGCCGGACCATTTTCTGCGCATGGCGGCGCCCGCCGCGTACCTGCTCGGGCTGGTACTGCTGCTGCTTGTGGCGGTCGCGGGCGACGTCGGCAAGGGAGCGCAGCGCTGGCTCGACATCGGCATCATCCGTTTCCAGCCCTCGGAGATCATGAAGCTCGCCGTGCCGATGATGTGCGCGTGGTACATGCACCAGCGGCCATTGCCGCCGTCGATCTGGAATGTGGCCGCGGTGCTCGCGATGATCCTGGTCCCGGTGCTGCTGATAGCCGAGCAGCCCGATCTGGGAACGGCGCTGCTGGTCGCCGCTGCGGGACTGTTCGTGGTCCTGCTCGGCGGCCTGCCGTGGTTCTACCTGCTGGGCGGGGCCGTGCTGACGGGTGCCGCAGTGCCACTGGTCTGGCGCTTCCTGTTGCACGACTACCAGCGCCAGCGCGTGCTGACGCTGCTGGACCCGCAAAGTGACGCGCTGGGCGCCGGCTATCACATCATCCAGTCGCAGATTGCCATCGGCTCCGGCGGCGTGTTCGGCAAGGGCTGGACCAATGGCAGCCAGGCGCAGCTCGAATTCCTCCCGGAGCGATCGACGGATTTCATTTTCGCAGTCATCGGTGAGGAACTCGGGCTGCTCGGGCTGCTCGCGTTGCTGGTCGCCTACCTGTTCATCGTCGGCCGCAGCCTGTACATGTCCGCGCAGTGTCGTGACGCATTCGCGCGCCTGCTGTCCGGCAGCATTGCGCTGACCTTCTTTGTCTATGTGTTCGTCAATGCCGGCATGGTGACCGGGCTTCTTCCTGTGGTCGGCGTACCGCTGCCACTCGTCAGCTACGGCGGCACTTCTCTCGTGACCCTGATGGCCGGCTTCGGTATGCTGATGTCGCTGTACTCCAGCCGCAAACTCCTGGGTTCATGAAGAAGATCGCGATCAGCATGCTTCGCTCAGTATCCTGCGCTCTTGCGCTCCTGGGCGCCGGCCCGGTTGCGGCACTCGACGTCAATCGCGAGGACGTGCAGCAGTTCACGCAGGAAATGCTGCGCAAGCACAAGTTCGACGAGGTCTGGCTGGCGGGCGTCATCGCCGGCGCGCAGAGCCAGCCCAGGATCATCGAATTGATGAGCCGGCCCGCCGAGCAGATCCTGCCCTGGCATGCGTACCGCGACCATTTCCTGACCAACGAACGCATCGCTGCCGGTGTCGCATTCTGGATCGCGCATCGCGCGCGGCTCGCCGAGATCGAGCAAAGCACCGGTGTCGCACAACATGTGATCGTCGGAATCCTTGGTGTCGAGACATTTTTCGGACGGATCACGGGACGATTCCGGGTCGTCGATGCGCTCGCGACGCTCGCCTTCGACTACCCGCCGCGCAGCAAGTACTTTCGCGACGAGCTCGAGCAGTTCCTGCTGCTGGTGCGGGAGGACCAGGTGGATGTCGGCACGGCGCTCGGCTCGTATGCGGGCGCGATGGGGTCCCCGCAGTTCATGCCGCGCAGCTACCGTGCCTTCGCCGTGGATGGCGACGGCGATTCGCGCCGTGATCTTTGGGGCAGCTGGGATGACGTCATCGCAAGCGTGGCCAACTACCTGGTGAAGCACGGCTGGCACGTCGGCGAACCGGTGGCCGCGCCTGCCAGCCTGTGGTTTCCGCGCGCAGACAGCCTGGTCGCCGGCGGCCTGGCGCCGGACACGACCGTCAAGTCCCTGCGCGACCGCGGGCTCAGTTTCGAGTCCGGACTCGGCGACAAGGCCCCCGCATTCTTCATTCGCATTGCCGGTGACCAGCGGCCCGAGTTGCGCGTCGGTTTCCACAATTGCGGCGTCATCACGAAATATAACCGCAGCGTGATGTATGCGCTCGCCGTTCACGACCTCGGCAGCCGCATCGAAGCGCTGCTGCCCCCTGCAACATGAAGCATCGGCTGGCATTGCCCGCACTGGTCCTGCTCGCGGCGGGCTGCGCGCAGCAACCACAGCGCCCCGAGCCCGTGGCTCCGGCGCCCGCCACCGCCGGGCCAGGCGTGCCACGCGACGAGCCGCGCGCGCGTCTCGGTAATCCGCCGTTCTACGAGGTCGCCGGCAAGCGATACCTCGTGCTCGCGAGTGGCGCGGGCCATGTCGAGCGTGGCGTGGCCTCCTGGTATGGGCCAACATTTCATGGTGGCCGCACTGCGACCGGCGAAATCTACGACATGAATGCGATGACCGGCGCGCACCCCACGCTGCCGCTGCCGACCTGGGTGCAGGTCACCAATCTCCAGAATGGCCGCAGTGTCGTCGTCCGGCTGAATGACCGCGGGCCATTCAGCAACAACCGGATCATCGACCTGTCGCGCGCCGCAGCCGAGCAGCTCGACATGATTCGCGCGGGCACGGCGATGGTCGAGATTCGCAGTCTCGCGGGCGGAAGTCCTGTGGTGGAAGCCGAGCCTGCAGCACAGCCGGCAGCGGCGCAGCGTTTCTATGCGCAGGCCGGCGCCTTCGCGGATGAAGGGAATGCGCAGCGCCTGGCCGGGCGCCTGCGCGATGCCCGAGTTGGTGACGTGGCGATCAGCGAGACCCGGGTCGACGGCCGGCGGCTTTTTCGCGTGCGAGTGGGACCGGTGTCAGGCGTCAATGAATTCGACGCATTGATCGAGAGGCTGCAGCGCGCTGGTCTCGAAGCCGCGCGCCTGGCGCTCGATTGAACTGACGCGGGCCCGCGCCATCGCTAGAATTGGCGCCCTGGCGCGGCATCCCGCGGCACCGATTGCAGATACATCGAGGTCGATCTTGAAATTTACCCTTGCCGCCCTGCTGCTGTTCCTGCCCGTCTTCGCCCGCGCCGACGCGCCCCCTGTGCCACCTCCGCCATTCCTTGCAGCCACGGCCTGGATACTGATGGACCAGGCCAGCGGCCAGGTCATCGCCGCGCACAACGCCGAGCAATCCTTGGAGCCCGCAAGCCTGACCAAGCTGATGACGGCCTACGCCGTGTTTGGCGCCCTGCATGACGGCAAGCTGAAGCTCGACACGCGGGTGCCTGTCAGCGAGCACGCGTGGCGGGCCGAAGGATCGCGCACCTTCCTTGACCTCGGCAGCAGGGTTCCGGTCGAGATCCTGCTCCAGGGAATGATCGTGCAGAGCGGCAACGACGCGAGCATCGCGCTCGCCGAGGCGGTCGCCGGCACCGAGCAGACCTTTGCCGCATTGATGAACCAGTACGCCGCGCGGCTCGGCATGACGGGCTCGCATTTCGAGAATGCCACGGGCCTGCCGGGCGCCAATCATCGCGTCACCGCCACCGACATGGCGCGGCTTGCGCGCGCGTTGATCCGCGAATTTCCCGACTATTACCGCTGGTATTCGCAGCGCGAATTCACTTGGAATGGGATCAGGCAGGCCAACCGCAATGGCCTGCTGGCACGTGACGGGAGCGTCGACGGCGTCAAGACCGGTATGACCGACAATGCAGGCTACTGCCTCATATCGTCGGCCAGGCGCGACGGAATGCGCCTTATTGCGGTTGTCATGGGCACGAAGAGCATGAAGGCGCGCGAGGATGCGAGTCTTGCGCTCTTGAACTACGGATTCAGCTTCTTCGAGAGCAGCAAGCTCCAGCCGGCGGGACGGGAAATGGCCAGCCTGCGCGTCTACAAGGCGAGTGGCGGCGTCGCGGCGGCGGGTATCGCCGAGGACCTGTTCGTCACGCTGCCGCGCGGCCATGCAGAAGGGGTTGAACTCCAGCTGGAGCTGGCGCCCAAGGTGTTTGCGCCTCTCTCAACCGCCGATCGCGTCGGCGTCGTACGCGCGATGCTGGCCGGCAAGGTGGTCGCCGAGGTCGCATTGCATCCGATCGCCGACGTGCCGCTTGGCGGTTTCTTCCGCCGGCTCTGGGACACGATTATTTCCTGGTTCAACTGACCATGCCGCTGCCGCTCATCTGGCTCGATGGCCGCCTGCAGCCGCTCGCCGAAGCGCGAGTCTCGCCGCTCGACCGCGGCTTCCTGTTCGGTGACGCCGTCTATGAGGTACTGCCAGTCTTCGGCGGGCGGGCTTACCGGCTCGACGCACACCTCGAGCGGCTCAATCGCAGCCTGAACGAGATCCGCATGCCCCCCGCGATGGATCGCGCCGGGTGGCTCGCCGCATTCGGCGCGCTGGTGCACGGCAATGGCGGCGGCGACCTGCTGCTGTATGTACAAGTCACACGCGGTGTCGAGCCGGAGCGAAATCACGTGCCGCAGCCAGGCGGCCGCCCGACCGTGCTCGCGTTCGTCTCGCCTCTGCCCGTGATTCCCGCCGCTTCGATTGAGCGCGGTGTCGCCGCGGTGACCGCGGCCGACACGCGCTGGGCGCGATGCGACATCAAGGCGACGTCGCTGCTGGCCAATGTGCTGCTGCGTTGGCAGGCGGCCGACGCGGAAACGACGGAAGCCATCCTGTTGCGTGACGGCTGGCTGACAGAAGGCAGTACCAGCAGCGCGCATGCCGTGCGGTCGGGACGGCTGCTGACACCGCCGCAGACCCACGCAATCCTGCCCGGCACGACACGCGGCGTGCTGTTCGATCTCGCGGCCCGCGAAGGCATCATTTCTGAACGCCGGCCGGTGGCGGAAGCCGAATTGCGCGGCGCAGACGAGATCATCATTGCCTCCGCCGGTGGCGGCATCAGGGCCGTCACGCTGCTCGACGGCGCAGCAGTCGGCGGTGGCAGTCCCGGACCGCTGTTCCGGCGCTTGCACGCCGGCTTTCTCGCCACAAAGACCGAGTTTTCGACCGAATTGCCCGCATGACGGATGCGGACGGGCTGTTTCAGTTCCCCTGCGAATTCCCGATCAAGGTGATGGGCCGCGACTCGGAGTCATTCCGCTCGCTGACACTCGCCATCGTCGAGCGCCATGCCGGGCCGCTCACAGCAAGCAGCATCACCGAGCGCCTGAGCAGCAAGGGACGATTCCTGGCGTTGACCTACACGATTCGCGCGGAAAGCCGCGCACAGCTCGATCTCATCTACCAGGAACTGACCGACAGCGGGGTCGTGCTGGTCTCGCTCTGACCTGACCATCGCCCGTTCCAGGCCATGCCGAGCGCATTGCTGAGCATTGGCGCCAGTTCCAGCGCAATTTCGTGGGCGTCGCCGGCGATACCGAGCGTCGCGAGCTGGGTCATCTCGAGTCCCGCCATGCCGCAGGGATTGATGCGGCCAAAGGGCTCGAGGTCCATGTCGACATTGAGCGCCAGGCCGTGATAGCTGCAGCCACGGCGAATCCGCAATCCCAGGCTTGCCAGCTTGCGGCCTTGCACGTAGACGCCGGGCGCATCACGCCGGCCAGCGGCCGCAATACCGTGCGCCGCGGCAAGCGCAATCACCGCGGACTCGAGCGCGACGACCAGCTGGCGCACGCCGATCCCGCGGCGGCGCAGGTCGATCAGCGGATAGACCACGAGTTGTCCCGGGCCGTGATAGGTCACCTGGCCGCCGCGATCGATGCCGACCACCGGGATGTCGCCAGGCGCAAGCAGGTGTTCGCGCTTGCCATTCAGGCCCTGCGTGAATACCGGGCCGTGCTCCAGGAACCAGACCTCGTCCGGCGTCGTCGCGTCGCGTTCATCGGTGAATGACTGCATCGCGCGCCAGGTGGGCGCGTAATCGACACCGCCGAGCCAGCGGAACAATGCGGTCATGACTCTTCTTCGATGACTTCACATTCCAGGTGGCGAGTCCCTGACAGCGAGTTCGAGATCAGGCAGATCTTCTCGGCTTTCTCCATCAGCATCCTGGCACGGGCAGGGTCGGTCCCGGCTGGCACGACGAGGCGCGCCTGCGTCTCGAAGCGCGTAAAGCGCGCGACACCGTCGCTGCGTTCGAGCAGGCCGTGGACTTCGGCCGTCAGTTCGCTCCAGTCCAGTCGCGAGGCTTTCGCAATGGACCGGAAACTCAGCACGAAACAGTCAGCAACCGCTGCGACCAGCAGCGTCTCCGGCGACCAGTAGCCACCCGGCCCGTCGAATTCGGGCGGCGACATGGATGCCAGCTCCGGGAGCCCGTCGCCCGCGAGCCGGACTTCTCCGTCGGCAGTTGCGCCGACGCGAACCTGGTAACGATGGGGATAGGGGTGCATGGATTACCCTGGGTCAGCGCGCGGCCACCGCGTCGATCCCGCAATTGCTGCCCTCGAGCGCGCGTTCAGCGCGATAACTCGAGCGCACCATGGGACCTGAAACGCACTCGCGGAATCCGCGCGATATCGCGGCCTCGCGAAAACGCAGGAATTCCTCGGGTGTGACAAAGCGCGCGACCGGCAGATGATTTGCGGTCGGGCGCAGGTACTGGCCGAGTGTCAGCAGGTCGCAGCCAATCGCCCGCAAGTCGTCCATCGTCCAGTACAACTCGTCCGCGGTCTCGCCGAGACCGAGCATCAGGCTGGTCTTGGTCAGGACCGACGGGCGGTATCGCTTGGCATGCTCGAGCACCTTGAGTGTCTGCCGGTAACCGGCGCGCGGATCGCGCACGGGATGGGTGAGCCGCTCGACGGTCTCGACATTCTGCGCAAAGACCTCGATGCCGGAATCGACCACCGTCTCGACATCGACGGTCACGCCCTGGAAATCCGGCGTCAATGCCTCGACCGCCGTGCGGGGGTTTTCCACCTTGATGGCGCGCACGCAGGCGGCCAGATGGCCTGCACCGCCATCCGGCAGATCGTCGCGATTGACCGAGGTCAGCACGACGTAACCGAGACCCATCAGCGCGACCGTGCGGGCGGCATTGGCGGGTTCCTCCGGATCGAGCCAGCCCCGCGGATTACCCGTGTCCACCGCGCAGAAACGGCAGGCTCGCGTGCAGACCGAGCCCATCAGCATCAGGGTCGCGGTGCCCGCATTCCAGCATTCGCCGATATTCGGGCAATGCGCTTCTTCGCAGACAGTGCTCAGTCGATGCTCGCGCACGATCCCGCGCACGGCGTCGAACTGGGCGCCCGCAGGCATCGGGGCGCGCAGCCAGCGTGGCTTCGGGCCAGGCATCAGGGCTTCCGGGTTCACTGCCTGCTTGATGCCGTCGCGGATCGCGCTGAAACCCTGCGGCGTGAGGTATTTCTCGCCGCTACGCACGGGTTTGTCCTCAAGCTTGACAGGAATACCTTTAAAATCAGTCACTTGAATGGAACCGGTGGCGTCCTGTCCGTCATTCTAGCCGACCGGGCATTCAAGCACCGGGTGGCGGACCTGCCCGAGGCGCAGCGCGGCATCGAGCGACGCCAGACGCTCCGGCGTGCCGATATCGCTCCAGTGCCCGTCGTGACGCTGGCCGCTCAGCCGGCCGGACGCGAGCGCGCGATCGAACAGGGGCTTGAGCGGATAGGTTCCGGCCTCGCATCCGTCGAACAGGCGCGGATCGAGGATGGCGAGCCCCGCATAAGTCAGCGGCGTTGGAGCGGCAACGACGCGCCCGCCCGCTTCGAGCCCGAAATCGCCGCGCGGATGATGCGGAGGGTTTTCGATCAGCACCAGGTGCGCGAGCGATCCTGCAGGCCGGCTCAGCTCTTCGAACGGCAAGTCGATCCAGACATCGCCATTCACGAGCAGAAATGGATCGGCGCCGAGCAGTGTCAATGCCCGATGCAACCCGCCACCCGTGCCGAGCGGGGCAGCGCCCTCGGGGCTGTAGGTGATGGAGAGGCCATGGCGCCTGCCGTCGCCCAGGGCCTCACGAATCCGGTCACCGAGCCAGGACAGATTGACGACGACGTCCCGGATGCCGGCTTTCAGGAGGGACGCAAGGTGATACTCGATCAGCCGGTAACCGCCGACCTCCAGCAATGGCTTCGGCATGGCATCGCTGAGCGGCCGCATGCGTTCACCGCGGCCTGCGGCCAGGATCATTGCCTTCACGGCGTCATGCCTGCGCGTCGCACCGCGGCTGCGAAAGCGGGAACGACTTGCCTGCGCAGGAAGTCATCGAACCGCGCAAGCGCAGGCTCCACAGCGGTCACGGCCAGCGTGTAGTCGAGCACCCGAGGAAGGTCGCCCAGAAACCCGGGCTTTGCATCGCGATACCAGAGTCGCGCGAAAATGCCGAGCACCTTGATATGCCGCTGCAGGCCCATGCAGTCGAACCAGCGCAGGAATTGTTCCCGGTCCGCGCCGACATTCAGGCCCAGGCGCTTCGCACCCTCGCGATAGCGATCGATCCAGCCCTGCATTTGCGCATACGGCCAGACGATGTAGCAATCCTTCAACAGCGACACGAGGTCATAGCTGATCGGCCCACGCACCGCATCCTGGAAATCGAGGATGCCGGGATTACTGCCCGGGCAGACCATGAGATTGCGCGAATGATAGTCGCGATGCACCAGCACCACGGGTTGCGCGAGGGCCATTTCAGAAAGCCAATCGAAGGCAGCTTCGATCGCGCGCCGGTCGCCGGCGGCGGGCTCAAGGCCCAGGTGGCGGCCGACGAACCACTCCGGAAACAACTCCATCTCGCGTCGCAGCAGGTCGTGGTCGTAGCGGGGAAGATCAATGGCTCCGGATGTTCCTTGTGCCTGCAGGCGAAGCAGTGCGTCGATCGCATCTGCATAGAGCGGCTCGGGATCCGTACCCTTCGCAAGCGCCTCCAGGTATTGCAGGCTGCCGAGATCGCTGATCAGGGCAAACCCCTGCTCAAGATCGACAGCGACAACCTGCGGGACATGGACGCCCGCACTCGCGAGCAGGCGCGCTATTCGAAGGTAGGATTCGACGTCTTCCTGCTCCGGCGGCGCGTCCATCGCAATCTGGGTGCCGTCATTGCGGTGGACACGGAAATAGCGGCGGAAGCTGGCGTCGACCGACGCGGGCGTCAGGCGCTGCACGGGCGTTCCAGGCAGGCCGTCCAGCCAGCACTCGAGGCTCCGCAGTCGTTCATCAGTATTCGGAATCGTTGTCATGCGCACGCGACGGCCGGGGGGCCCGCATTATAGACTTGGTGGACAATCTGAATTCACGGCTGTCCCGACCCGCGTGTACCTTCGTGTCCTCACCGCATTGCTCGCAGCCGCTGCAGTCCTGTCGCAGGCTGCGGCCGAGGACTGCGAATGGCCGGAATCCGGCGGTCCTGCGGCGCCACCGGCCGGCGATGCGATCGAAATCGTAAATCCGGACGAACTGCCGATCGAAGTGACGAGTGGCGCCGTCGAGCTCACGCGTCAGGGCAATGCGACGCTGAGTGACGGCGTCGTCATGCGTCAAGGTAATCGCCGGCTGAGCGCGCGCTCGGCCTCCTACGACTCCGTCGGCCGCCGCTTCGCGGTCGAAGGCGAGGTCGAGTATCAGGCGCCGGACCTGCGCCTGAAAGGCAGCAGCGGTTCCTGGGGTGCAGACGGCGCCGGCCAGTTCAGCGGCACGGAGTTCGAGTTGCCGGCACGACCCGCGCGCGGTACCGCGGCGGAGCTAGGCATGACGCCTGCCGGCGAGTTGAAAATGCGCGAGGTCAGCTTCACCACCTGCCCGGCCGGGAATAATGACTGGTTCCTGCGCGCCTCCTCGATCAACATCGACCAGCGCAGGCAGCAGGGCAAGGGCCGCAACGTGCGCGTCGAACTGAAGGGAGTGCCGATCCTCTACGCGCCCGTGATTTCCTTTCCGGTCGGTGACGCGCGCAAGTCCGGATTCCTGTTCCCCTCGCTGGGCACCTCGAACAAGAGCGGCTTCGAATTCGGGGCACCGTATTACTTCAATCTCGCGCCGAACCGCGACCTCACGTTGACGCCCCAGCTGCTCTCGCGCCGCGGCCTGGGCCTCGAAGGCCAATTCCGCTACCTGAGCGAGCGCAGTCACGGCAGGCTCGGCGCGCGATTCCTGCCGGGCGACGACCTGGCGGGGCGCGACCGCAGTCTTGCTTCGCTGTTGCACCAGACCGACTTCACCAACCATCTGCGGCTGGCTGCTAGCGTCGAGCACGCGAGCGACAGCCAGTATTTCGAGGACTTCGGGCTCGGGCCCGACGGCACGAGCGTGACATTCCTGGATCGTTACCTGAGCCTCGCCTGGCTCGGGCGCGGCTGGCGCCTGGACGGCCGCGTGCAGGATTTCCAGACCATCGACCTGGCGGTCGATCCGCTCGAGCGCCCCTATTCACGGCTGCCGCAGATTTCGTTCTCCGGCGCATGGCCAGTATTCAGCGGTGGGTTGACCACCAGTCTCGACGCCGAGGCGACCTGGTTCGACCGGGACGCGGGTACGACCGGCCTGCGCGTGGACCTGATGCCGCGTGTCGCGTGGCCGATACGCGGGCCGGGTTATCACCTCGAACCGAGCGCTGCATATCGACTGACGTCGTACCGGCTGTCCGACCTGGCACCGGGCGCCGACGATGCGCCCGATCGACGGGCGCCAATCCTGTCGCTGGACGCGGGGCTCGAATTTGAACGGGTGGCAAACGCCAGGCGCCGGCTGTTGCAGACACTGGAACCGCGGCTGCGCTACACCTGGATCCCTTATCGCGACCAGTCCGACCTCCCGATATTCGACACGGCGCTGCCTGACCTCGACTTCGTGCAGCTGTTTCGCACCAATCGCTACGTCGGCGCGGACCGGCTGGGTGACGCCAACGAGCTCGCGGCCGGTGTGACATCGCGCCTCGTCCACGCCGACAGCGGACAACAGTACCTGTCGGCGACGATCGGCCAGCGCTTCTACTTCGAGCGCCCACGTGTCGTATTGCCCGGTGAATCAGTGGAAACGCGCGATGCGTCGAACCTGGTCGGCGAAATCGAGATGACTGCGTACCGCAACTGGAGCGCAAGACTCGCGATGGAGTGGGATTACGACGCATCCAACACCCCGCTCGGACAGGCCAGCATCCAGTACCGGCCACGCCGCGACGCTGTCGTCAATATCGGCTATCGATACCGCGAGGGCCTGCTGGAGCAATGGGATGCGTCGGCTGCCTGGCGGCTGTCGCCCAACTGGCAGCTGTTCGTACGCCAGGTCTATTCGTTGCGCGATAACACGTCGATTGACCGGTTCGCAGGCTTTGAATACGGCAGCTGCTGCTGGCGGATCCGGCTGGTCGGGCGGCACTATGTCTCCAACCGCACTGGCGAAAGTGACACCTCTGTGCTGCTGCAACTGGAACTCAAGGGCCTTTCGTCGGTCGGATCCAGCGACGATACTTTCCTGCGGCGGGGCATTCGTGGATACTCCCCCGATCCTGCCGACCCCTTACCTTGACCCGGGCACGCCATGAGCCGAGTTTTGATCAGCCTGCTTGCCGCCCTGATGCTCTCGGGGGTCGCTCACGCCCAGACGCGCGAGCTGTCCGTGAGTGGCGTACCGCTGGATCGCGTCGTGGCAATCGTCAATGAGGGCATCGTGCTGCAGAGCCAGCTCGACACCCAGATTGCGCTGATCATGGACCGGCTGCGCGACCAGAAAGCCCAGCTGCCGCCGGGCGATGTGGTCCGCCAGCAGGTGCTCGAGCGGCTGGTGCTGCAGGAAATCCAGTACCAGCGCGCCCAGCGCCTGGGCGTGCGCGTATCGGACGAGATCCTGAATGAGGCGCTACGCGACGTCGCACAACGCAATGGCCTGCCATTCGAGCAGATGCCGATGGCGCTGGCCTCCCAGGGCGTGGATTACGCGGCGTACCGCGACGATATGCGCCGCGAGATTTCGATCTCGATGCTGCGCCAACGCGATGTGGTCCCGCGCATCTATGTGTCGCCGCGTGAACTCGAGCAGGCCCTGCATCGTCAGTCTCAGCAAGTCGACGAAAACGCCGAATTCGACGTCTCGCACATACTGCTGTCGCTGCCGGAATCCGCGACCGCCGAGCAGATGGCGCTAGTCGAAAAACTCGCGATGGAAATTCAATCGCGCGCGGGTTCGGGCGACGATTTCGGGCAGCTTGCGCTGACCTATTCGCAGGCCCAGTCCGCTCTCGAGCGCGGCAAGCTCGGCTGGCGGCGCCTGAATCAGCTGCCGCAGTTCATCGCTGGCCTCGTCATCAACATGAAGTCCGGCGAGGTTGCAAGCCCGGTGCGCACGCCGACGGGCTTTCACATCGTGCGCCTCGACGACACGCGCGGCGCCAGCACCGGGCCAATGCTGGTCGAGCAGATTCATGCCCGGCATATCCTGGCGCGCCCCAATGAGGTCCAGGACGATGCCACCACTCGCCAGCGGCTTGCCGCCCTCCGCGATCGTATTTTGGCGGGCGAGGATTTCGCTGCGCTCGCGAGCGTGACATCGGAGGATCCGGGCTCGGCGAGCCGCGGTGGTGACCTGGGCTGGAGTTCGCCGGGTACATTCGACGAGGAATTCGAGTCGGCGCTCGCGACACTCGAGCCGGATCAGATCAGCGAGCCGTTCCGGACGCAGTTCGGCTGGCACATCGTCCAGATGCTGGGCAAGCGCACCTACGACCAGAGCGACGAAGTGCGGCAGCAGCGCGTCCTGACTGCGCTTCGCGAAAGCAAGGTCGACGAGGAGACCGAGCTGTGGCTGCGACGACTCCGCGACGAGGCCTACGTCGAGATCCGCAACCCCTGAACTGGCACGCACGCCTGATCCTGACTACCGGCGAGCCGGCGGGCATCGGCCCGGACCTGGCGCTAGCTGCCGCATTGCAGGACTGGCCCTGCGAACTCGTATTCGTGGGTGACCCGGCGCTCCTCGCCGCGCGCGCAGGCCTGCTGCGATACGAAATCGAGCCCACGGAGTGGCGGCCGGGCGAGCCACCCGTGCCGCACCGCGCCGGAACGATGCCGGTGGTCCCGGTCAGGCTTGCCACACAGGTCGAAGCGGGCCGGCTGGACGTCGCCAATGCGCGCTACGTCCTGGAGATGCTAGATCTTGCGACCGACGGCTGCATTGCGGGCCGCTTCGACGCGATGGTGACGGCGCCGGTGCAGAAGTCCGTCATCAACGATGCAGGATTCGCATTTACCGGACACACGGAATATCTGGCCGTCAGGAGCGGCTCGCCGCTACCGGTGATGCTGCTGGTTGCGGGCTCGCTCCGCGTCGCGCTCGCAACCACGCACCTGCCGCTTGCCGAGGTGTCCCGTCACATCCGGCGCGATGTCCTCGACGCCACGCTCGATGTACTCGATCAGGGTCTGAAGACCCTGTTTCGGCTGCCCACGCCGCGAATCATCGTGTGCGGCCTGAATCCGCATGCCGGTGAGGGCGGCCACCTGGGGCGCGAAGAAATCGAGGTCATCAGGCCTGCAGTTGAGGCCGCATGCGCGCGCGGCCTGCTGGTGCGCGGGCCGTTGCCTGCTGATACGGCCTTCACGCACAGCATGCTCGCGGAAGCCGATGCAGTGCTTGCGATGTATCACGACCAGGGCCTGCCGGTGATCAAGCACGCGGGCTTCGGCCAGGCGGTCAATGTCACGCTTGGCCTGCCGTTCCTGCGCACGTCGGTGGACCACGGCACGGCGCTTGGCCTCGCAGCGACCGGGCGCGCCGAGCCGGGCAGCCTGTTTGCAGCGATCAATCTGGCATGGAAGCCGGAATGATTCGCGCCCGCAAGCGGTTCGGCCAGCATTTCCTGCACGACCCCGGTGTCATCGCGCGCATCGTGGCTGCAATCGACCCGCAACCCGGAGAGCGCATCGTCGAGATCGGCCCTGGCCGCGGGGCGCTGACGCGACCGCTGCTCGATCGCTGTGGCCGCGTCGAGGTCATCGAGATAGACCGCGACGTGATTCCGGCGCTGCGGCAGCATTGCGCCGGTGCCGGTGAACTCATCGTGCATGAGGCCGACGTGCTCGAAGTCGACATGGCTGCGCTGCACGGCGGCGGCCAGGCAATGCGCGTCTGCGGCAATCTGCCCTACAACATCTCGACGCCACTGTTGTTTCATCTGCTGGAATCGCGCGCAGTGATCGCCGACATGCATTTCATGCTGCAGAAGGAAGTCGTCGAGCGCATGGCCGCGAATCCGGGCGGCAAGGAATACGGCCGCCTGACCGTCATGCTTGCCGCAGTCTGCCGCGTTGAATCGTTGTTCCGGGTCGGACGTGGCGCATTCAATCCACCGCCCGGGGTCGATTCAGCGGTCGTGCGGTTGACACCGCATGCGGACGCTCCGTTTCCGCTGCCGGATCGCGCGCGCTTTGCCCGCTTTGTTGGCGCCGCATTCTCGATGCGCCGCAAGACACTGCGCAATTCCCTGCGCGGCCTCGCCGGGCCTGCCGAGTTCGAGGCTGCCGGCATCGAGCCCGGGCGGCGTCCGGAGACCCTGTCACCTGCGGAATTCGCGAAACTCGCGGCTCAGCCGGTAATCGGCGCCGACAGCCTATAATGGCGACGTCATGAAGATTTACGGCAAGGTGCTGATGGTTGTCGCTCTCGACGAGCACAGCGAGCGCATCGGTGCGCGGGCACGCGACATCGCTGCAATCTGCAATGCCGAGCTGTCGCTGTTGCATGTCGTCGAGTACGTGCCGGTGGAGCCAATGGGCGAGACCCTGCTGCCGGCCGTGCAGATCGAGGAGGAACTGGTCCAGCGTGCCAAGCAGCGCCTGGCCGAGCTGGCGAAGCTCCTGGGCGTGGAGTCGGCCAGACGCGAGGTTGCAGCCGGCAATATCAAGGCTGAAATCGTGCGCGCGGCCCAGGAGCAGAAGGCGGACCTGATCGTACTCGGCAGCCGCGAGCGCCGCGGACCATCGATCCTGGTGAATTTCACCGAAGATACCGTACTGCACGCCGCCCCCTGTGATGTGCTGGCGGTACGATTACGCTAGGACGCGCTGCATGGGCGAAGAGGCTCAACACATGATCACCGTGGATGTCGACACACGCTATCTCGAGGACCAGTCGGACCCCGATGAGCAGCGCTTCGTATTCGCATACACGATCACGATCCGGAACCGCGGCGAAATTCCGGCGCGCCTGCTGACCCGCCACTGGGTGATCACCGACGCGAACGGGAAGGTCCAGGAAGTACGCGGCGAGGGCGTGGTTGGCGAGCAGCCGCACCTGAAGCCCGGCCAGGGATTCCGCTACACGAGTGGCGCGGTCCTCGAGACACCCGTCGGAGCGATGCAGGGCAGTTACCAGATGCTGGCCGACGACGGCGTACGCTTCGACGCGCCGATCCCGCCATTCACGCTCGCGATACCGGGGACCATTCACTAGTCGCGATGGCCGTCTACGCCATCGGAGACCTGCAGGGCTGCCACGCGGAGTTCATGGCCCTGCTGGAGCAGTTGCGCTTTGATCCCGCGCACGACCGGCTGTGGCTGACTGGCGACCTCGTCGATCGCGGCCCCGCATCGCTTGAAACCCTGCGGGCCGTCCGCTCACTCGGATCATCGGCAACTGTCGTGCTCGGAAATCACGACCTGCATCTGCTCGCCATGGCCTGGGCGCCGAGGACGGTGCGCCGTCGCGAGCCGGAGTTGCAGCAGGTGCTCGACGCCCCCGACGCCGGTGAATTGCTCGACTGGCTCGCGACCAGGCCACTGCTTCATCGCGACCCGGAACTATGCTGGATACTCATCCATGCCGGCCTGCCGCCGCAGTGGTCGCTCGCCGATGCCGAGGCCTGTGCTCGCGTGATCGAAGCGGCGCTGGGCGAACGGCCGGCAGAATTCCTGGCGGAAATGTACGGCGATCTGCCCGATCGCTGGTCGCCCGCACTCGGCGGATTCGGGCGATTGCGATTCGCGGTGAACTGCCTGACGCGGCTGCGTTATGTCGACGCCGACGGGCGCCTGCTGCTTGGCCTCAAGGGACCGCCAGACGAGGCCCCGCCCGGGGCGATTCCCTGGTTCCGGCATCCCGCGCGCGCAACGCGGGGCGAGCGCATCCTGTTTGGCCACTGGTCGGCACTCGGTTATCTCAACGAGCCTGGAATTCGTTGCCTGGATACCGGCTGTGTCTGGGGTGGCGCCTTGTGCGCGCTGCGACTGGACCGCGAGGAAGAACCGCTGGTGCTGCCCTGTCGCGGCAGCCGGCGGCCGACCGCCTGATCAGGGGTTCTGCGCCTTGGCGAAATCCGCCGTCGGCACACCGGCGAGTATTTCGAATCTGAGATCGATCCGGTTGCCGACCAGCTGGTGGGGAATGCAGTTGACGTCGCCAGCGACATTTCGCATCGTCAGCTTGGACAGGACGCGATCGCGAAACTGCTCGACCATTTCGCAATCGCCCCAGTCGAGACCGCGCGGCTGGTTTCGCTTGATGGAAACGGATTTCCACAGGCCGAGCACCGGCTCTCCGGCATCGCGGCTCCCATCCTCAGGGATAGCGGCCGCGTAAAAGACGAGCTTCAGGTGGGGCATGTCGGCGACTTTCTGGTAGCCGTATTCGCAGCCGCGCTCCATGATTTTCATGTCCGGCCGCACGCCGACGTAATTCAACAGCAGCTTGACCTTGCTCTTGAGGCCGCCGCAGGTATACCGGGTCGTAAAACCCATGTAGACCAGGTCGATTTCATAACGCTTCCATGCGGCGGACACCTCGTCCGATTCCGGTTCGTCGGCGACGGCCGGCATGACCGCCAGCAGGGCCCAAACCAGAATTCCCGCACGCCACGACATGCAAACCACTCCTCGCACGCAAGATAAGCTATCAGACTCGCCGGCGCCGGCCGGGTTCCCCGGCGCGACTATAATGGCACGATGACGATTATGCGCTTCGAGGTGGAGAGCCGCCGGCTGAAAGCCGACTTCGCGCAGCCCCTCTCGATCGCCATCCCGCTTGATTTCAATGGCCCGCAGCCCTCCTTCTTCGACGCACCCGCGGCAACCGCGCAGCCATACCGCGGATCGGGCTTCTTCGGCGATACGCGCGCCGGCGGCAGCTGCAACTGCGAACAGCTGACACTGGTTCCGCATTGCAACGGCACTCACACGGAATGCGTCGGCCATGTCACGGATGATCGCGTTGCGGTTACCGAACGGGTCCGCGGGGAAATCGTACTCGCGTTGCTCGTGTCCTTGCATCCGGTGGGGGCAACCCTGACCAGCGAGGACAGCGACCCGCCGCCAGCGCCCGCGGACCTGCTGCTGACTGCCGAGTCCCTTGATAGGGCCTTCGCCGCCCATCCGGGCCCGGCGCCACGGGCCCTGGTGCTGCGCACATTGCCAAGCAGTGTCGCGCGACTGACCCACGAGTATCGGGGCAGCGCGCCCGCTCCCTACCTGTCGCGGCAGGCCGCGTCCTGGCTGGTGGAACATGGCATCGAGCACCTGGTGCTCGACCTGCCATCCGCGGACCGGGCGGACGACCAGGGGCAGCTGACCGCGCATCGCTTGTTTTTTGGCCTGCCGGCCGGTGGGCGCCAGGCACGAGACGCCACGCGGCCCCAGGCCAGCATCACGGAATTTGCCTGGATCGCACCGACGATCCGGGACGGCTGGTACATGCTCGACCTGCAGATCCCCGCATTCCTCGCGGATGCGGCACCGAGTCGCCCCCTGCTCTACCCGGTACATTTCGAGTGAGCGGTGATCTGACGCTCGACGCAGCACGGGCGCGCGATGCTGCGGACCCGCTCACACATCGGCGCGGCGAGTTTCATTTTCCAGTCGGGCCACAAGGCGGACCGGCGCTTTATCTGTGCGGCAATTCACTGGGCCTGCAGCCGTTGCGTGCCGCTGACGAAGTCGCAAGATTCATGGGTGAATGGCGGCGCCTCGGCGTGGTCGGTTACCACGATAGCAGTGCCGACTGGCTGAATCTGCACGAGCGGCTCGCGCCGACGCTCGCGATCCTCGCCGGCGCCAGCGTTCCCGAAGTCGTCGCGATGAACTCGCTGACACTGAATCTGCACCTGCTGATGGCAAGCTTCTACCGGCCGACACCCGAGCGCCACGTAATCCTGATCGAGCACGCTGCATTTCCGTCGGATCGCTATGCCGTCGTCTCGCAGATTCGCTGGCATGGCCGCGATCCCACCGAGTCGCTGGTCCAGGTCGCACCGCGCCCCGGCGAGCAGTTGCTACGGCACGAGGACCTGATCGCGGAGATCGAACGCATCGGACCGAGGCTCGCGCTCGTATTGTTGCCTGGGATCCAGTACCTGACCGGGCAGTCGCTGGATCTCGGCGCCCTCGCGAAAGCCGCCCACGGCGTGGGCGCACGCGTCGGCTTCGACCTTGCCCACGCCATGGGCAACATTCCGCTCTCGCTCCATGACTGGGGCGCGGATTTCGCCGTCTGGTGCTCCTACAAGTACCTCAATGGCGGCCCGGGCGCGACCGCCGGTGCTTTCGTGCACGAAAAACATTTCGACGCGAATCTTCCGCGACTTGCCGGCTGGTGGGGCAACGATCTTGGAAACCGATTCGAGTTCGGAGCCGATTTCCGGCCTTACAAGGGCGCTGCCGGCTGGCAGGTCAGCAATACGCCGCTGCTCGGCATGGTTCCGCTGAAGGCTTCGCTCGAATTATTCGCCGCGGCCGGATTTTCCGCCCTGTGCGCGCGATCGCGCAAGCTGACCGCCTGGCTCGAGCGGCTGCTGGATATACGCCTGGGTGAACGCATCGAGATCCTGACGCCGCGCGACCCTGCGGCTCGCGGTGCCCAACTATCAATTCGTCTGCGAGACACGCGCGGCAACGGCCGGGCGCTATTCGACGCGATGCTCGCGCGCGGGCTGGTCTGCGACTGGCGCGAGCCCGACGTGATCCGCCTCGCGCCCGCCCCGCTTTATAACTCTTTCGAAGATTGCTGGCGGGCGGTCCGGCTGATCGAAGAAACGCTCAGCGCCGCTGCAGCGTCACGAAACTGAACGCCTGGGCATGCCGCGCATCCGCGGCATGCTTCTCGCGGTATGTCTCGGTCCACTCGTCGCGATTGAATCCCTGCAGGCGCGTGTCGCCATCGGGCTTCGCATGCACTTCAGTGAGCTCGATTCGCGAAACAATTGGCCAGCAGGCTGAATAAACCTGCGCGCCGCCGATCACGAACAGCTGCCCGGAATCCCCGACGGCTTCCAGTGCTGCATGCGGCGAATGCACGACGATGCAGCCAGTTGCGCTCCAGCGCGCGTCGCGGGTGAGGACGAGATTGAGTCGATCCGGCAACGGACGCGCAAGCGATTCGAAGGTGAGCCTGCCCATCAGCACCGTGTGACCGATGGTCAACGCCTTGAAGCGCTTGAGGTCGTCCGGCAACCGCCAGGGCAGCGCATTGTTGCGGCCGATCACGCCATTTTCGGCCATCGCGACGACTGTGGTCGGCAGCTCGATCACGCGGCCTCAGACGGCAATGGGCGCGCGGATGGCCGGATCGTATTCGTAGCCGATCAGCTGGAAGTCTTCGAACCCATAGCCCGCGATGTCGGCCGGTCGCCGTTTCAGCGCCAATGTCGGCAACGGATGCGGCTCGCGCGCCAGCTGCTGGTCCGCCTGTTCCAGGTGATTCATGTACAGGTGACAATCACCGCCGGTCCAGATGAGTTCACCGACGCCGAGATCGGCCTGCTGCGCGAGGATGTGGGTCAAGAGCGCATAGGAAGCGATGTTGAATGGCAAACCGAGAAAGATGTCGACGCTTCGCTGATAAATCTGGCAGGACAGCTTCTTTTCCGCGACGAAGAACTGGAACATGGCATGGCAAGGGGCAAGCGCCATCCTGTGCAGTTCTCCCACATTCCAGGCGCTGACGATGATGCGGCGGGAGTCCGGATCGTTTCGCAACTGTTCGATGACGCGTGCAATCTGGTCGATCGCGCGGCCATCCGCCGTCGGCCAGGCGCGCCACTGACGACCATAGACCGGCCCAAGCTCGCCCTTCTCGTCAGCCCATTCGTCCCAGATCGAGACCCCCTGCTCGTTGAGCCAGCCCACATTGGTCTCACCGCGCAGAAACCACAGCAATTCCACAATCATGGACTTGACGTGGATGCGCTTGGTCGTCACCAGCGGAAATCCGGCACCCAGGTCGAATCGCATCTGGTGGCCAAACACGGCGAGCACGCCCGTGCCCGTGCGGTCCGACTTGCGGACACCGTGCTCGCGTACGTGACGCATCAGATCCAGGTAGGAGCGCATATCAGGCGTAATTTCCCGAGCGTTCATTGCGCCGATAAGACCACGCCAGCATTCCGAGACCCGCAATCAGCATCGGCAGCGAGAGCAGCTGGCCCATCGTCAGCCATCCGAACGCGAGGTAGCCGATATTGGCATCTGGCAAGCGCAGCAATTCGACAAGGATCCGAAACGAAGCATAGAGGACCAGGAACAGTCCGGCCGGCGCAAGGCGCTGGCGCGGCTTTGACGTGAACCACCAGATGAGGGTGAACAGCACGATTCCCTCGAGCCAGGCCTCATAGAGTTGCGTCGGGTGCCGTATGTCGCTGCCGACCAGGAATCCCCAGGGGACGTCCGTGGGCTTGCCCCAAAGTTCGCCATTGATGAAGTTTCCGATCCGGCCTGCGAACAATCCTATCGCGGGCAGCGGCGCGGTGAAATCGAATACGTCCGCCACCTTCCGCCCGCGCCGGCGCGCAAACCAGGCGATCGCGATCATGACGCCGGCGAGCCCGCCGTGAAATGACATGCCGCCTTCCCAGACGCGGATGATCGCGAGTGGATCCTCCACCAGCCGATCGAAGCCATAGACGAAAATCCAGCCCAGGCGCCCGCCGGCAATGACGCCGACCGCCGCAAAGAAGATCAGGTCGTCCACGTCCACCGTCTTCCAGGTCGAATTGGCAGCGGCCGCCCGCCGGCGTGCCAGCCACCAGGCGGCGATGAAGCCGAAGACGTACATGAGCCCGTACCAGTGGATCTTGACGGGCCCGAGCTCAAGCGCGATCGGGTCGATCTCGGGATAGATCAGCATGAATCGACCACGCGAAACAGGAACGCGCGGAGATAGCGGGTCTCGTCGATCGCCGGGTGCACGGGATGATCCGGCGCCTGCGCACCGATTCCGATGAGCTGAGCAAAGCGTCCCAGGTGGCGCGCCGCGCGCTGGACGGAGTCAGTCAGCTCGCCGGGCGCCAGGTGGAAGGAGCATGAGCAGGACAACAGCAGCCCGTCACGATCCAGCAGCTGCATGGCAAGCTGATTCAGCCGGCGATAGCCCGCGAGACCCTTCGGGTGATCTTTCTTTCGCTTGATGAATGCCGGCGGGTCGATGACCACCATGTCGAACCTGCGGCGATCCGCGTGCAGGGCCTCGAGCATGTCGAAGGCGTCGCCCTTCAGCAACTCCACTTCGAGACCATTGGCCGTCGCGGTTTCCGCCGCCGCCTCCAGTGCCGGCGCCGACGAATCGACGCAGGTGACTTCGGCGGCGCCGGCACGTGCCGCCTGCAGGCCGAAACTGCCTGCATAACTGAAGACATCCAGTACGCGCTGACCCGCCGCATGGCGCGCAAACATCGCGCGATTGCTCGCCTGGTCGAAGTACCAACCGGTTTTCTGGCCGGCGGCGAGCGGCACGCGGAAACGGACACCGCCCTCAGGCACCTCGATCATGTCCGGAACCTGGCCCAGCGCGGTTTCCACGTAGCGCTCGAGGCCTTCCAGTTCCCTGACGGGCGAATCGTTCTTCCACAGCACGGCTTCGGGGTCGAGCACCTTGACGAGGGCCTCGAGGATCTCGCCCTTCATCGCTTCCATGCCGGCCGTGCCGACCTGCGCAACCAGCACGTCGCCATAGCGATCGACGACCAGCCCTGGCAGCAGATCCGCTTCGCCAAACGCCAACCGGTAGAAAGGCGCGGCGTAGAGTCGTTCGCGCATCGCGAGCGCGACCCTGAACCGATGCACCAGCAGCGACTTGCCGGGCGGATAGTCGGGATCGCGACCGAGCAGCCGTGCACTGATCAGCGTGCGCGGATTGACATAGGCGTAGCCGAGGAAGCGGTCGTGGCTCGAGCGCACCTGCACGTTCTCGCCCGGCATGAAGCCGGTCAACGGCGTGGCCGCGACATTCACCTCATTTGAGAAGATCCACAGGTGCCCGGCCTGCAGGCGGCGCTCCTCCTGCGGCTTCAGCATCAGCGGTCGCAAGTCCGGGCTCGCGACGGCGGCGGATTCAGGGTTGCTCGACATTCGCGGGAACGCGGCGCCGTGGCTATAGTGGCTGGAATTCTACCCGACCACGACCGCACCGACATGCATGCCGAGCCACACGCCGCGCCGCGCAACCAGCTTGCGGGCGAAACCAGCCCCTATCTGCTGCAGCATGCGGCCAATCCAGTCGATTGGTATCCCTGGGGCCCGGCGGCCCTGGCGAAGGCAAAGAAGCTGGATCGGCCTATTTTGCTGTCGATCGGCTATTCAGCCTGTCATTGGTGCCACGTCATGGCACATGAGTCATTCGAGGACCAGGCGACAGCCGACGTGATGAACCGGCTGTTCGTCAACATCAAGGTCGATCGCGAAGAGCGGCCCGATCTCGACAAGGTCTACCAGATCGCCCACCAGGTGCTGGCGCAGCGCGGCGGCGGCTGGCCGCTGACGATGTTTCTGGCACCGGATGACCTGACGCCGTATTTCGGCGGCACCTATTTCCCGAAGCAGGCGCGCTACGGGATGCCGGCGTTCGCCGAACTGCTCGAGCGCGTGGCAGCGTTCTATCGCGACAGTCGCGAAAACGTACGGTCCCAGAATGCCGCCTTGCGCGGCGTGTTCACGGAACTCGTGCCGCCGGCCGCGGAGCCGGGAGAAGTCTTGACCCGCGCGCCGCTCGCTGCCGGGCGTGTCGAGCTGGAAGCGGGCTTCGACGATCGAGACGGCGGATTCGGCAGCGCGCCCAAGTTTCCGCACCCCGCCAGCATCGAACGCCTGATGCGGGACTGGCAGGCAACGTCCAGCACGCCGGAGCCCGACCTCAAGGCGCTGTACATGGCGACACTGACCCTGAAGCGCATGGCCGAAGGCGGTCTCTACGACCAGCTCGGCGGCGGCTTCTGCCGCTATTCCGTGGATCGGCACTGGATGATTCCGCACTTCGAAAAGATGCTCTACGACAATGGCCCGCTGCTCGCGCTCTATGCGCAGGCGGCCGTCGCGACCGGCGATGATTTCTTCCGCCGGATTGCCAATGAAACGGCTGCCTGGGCCATGCGCGAAATGCAGTCGGCGGAAGGCGGTTTCTATTCGACGCTGGACGCGGATTCCGAGGGCCACGAAGGCCGCTTCTATGTCTGGAAGCGTGCCGAAGTCGAGTCGCTCGTGAGTCCCGACGAGTACCGCGTGCTCGCGCGCCGCTACGGCCTAGATCGTGAGCCCAATTTCGAGGGTGAATGGCACCTGCATTGCCACGTCGCGATCGAACAGATCGCGGGGGAATTCGGGCTCGAGCCTGCCATTGCCACCGCCCTTCTCGATGCGGCCCGCGCACGGCTGCTGGCTGCCCGTGAACTTCGCGTGCGGCCCGGGCGCGACGACAAGGTCTTGGCCGCCTGGAATGGCTTGATGATCCGCGGCCTCGCCATCAGCGGGCGCCTGCTCGGCGAAGCGGCCCATCTGGAGGCGGCGACCGCTTCTTCAGATTTCCTGCGTCGTAATTGCTGGCGGGACGGCCAATTGCTGGCGGTGTGGAAGGACGGCGCCGCGCGCTTCCCCGCCTATCTCGATGACTACGCATTCCTGCTCGACGGCCTGCTGGAACTGCTGCAGGCGCGCTGGCGCAGCGAGGATCTCGCCTTCGCGCGCGACCTGGCCGATGCCCTGCTCGCGAAGTTCATCGATCGCGAACGCGGCGGCTTCTGGTTTACGGCTGAGGGGCTTGATCCGCCGCTGCACCGCCCGAAAGGCTTTGCCGACGAGGCGACGCCATCAGGCAATGGCGTCGCCGCACTCGCGCTTGCAAGACTCGGCTGGCTGCTGGCGGACACCCGCTATCTCGATGCCGCGGAAGCGACGCTGCGCGGGGGCTTTCCCTCGATGCAGCGCGTGCCCCAGGCGCATACGGCGCTCTTGAATGCGCTGGACGAGCATCTGAGTCCAGGCGAGATCGTCGTGATCCGCGGGGATGCTGGCACCGCCGCGGCGTGGTCAGCGGCGCTCGCATCCCTTTATTCGCCGCGCCGAATGGTGCTCGCGATACCCGCAGATGCCGCGGGCCTGCCGGACGCACTTGCGTCGAAGCGCACGCGCGACGGGACGGTCGCATATATCTGCCAGGGACCCCGATGCTCGGAACCCATTGCCGAGTTGCCGCGATTGATCAGGGCACTGCGCGATGGCCTGTAAGAAGTTCCTGGGCCGCGCATCATGACTTGCTCCCGTCGCCCGTGCTCCCGGCACTCGTGACGGCACGAACCGCCTTGAACTTGGCCAGGCTTGGCTCGTCGCCCGTAAAACGCGGCAGTTCGTCGCCGATCTTGATCCAGGGCGCGTGCTGGTCGTAGAACACATGGCACTGCGGTTCCCGGTCGATGGGTCCCCTGATCGACGTGCGCGTGACGTGCATCTCGCCCTGGCAGAGCGCGGATGCAAAGAATAGCGTGGTCCCGCAGCTGTCGCAGAACCCGCGCCGGCTTTGCGCCGAAGACTGGTACCAGCGCGGTTCGCGCGAGCCCGGCAGGTACCGGAAGCGCTCCGCTGCCGCACCGACCCAACTGACAAAAGCCGCTCCATGTGCCTCGCGGCAATAATTGCAATGGCAATGCGCAAAAAACAGCGTCGGCGGGGTAATGGAAAACCTCACGCCACCGCACAGACAACGCCCCTCGAAGTCCTTCATTGCAAAATCCTGAGGAAGAAACTGATCCACATCCCGAACAAGAGCACGGTGCTCGCCGCGTAGACCACGAACCGGTGCATCACCCGGTTATAGGTCACGTGAATCAGGCTGTGCAACGCGCGCAGGAACACGAAGGCCCAGGCTGCTGCGACGTACCCGGCCGTCGAGCCGCCATTGATCGCGATGGCGATGCAAAGCACGTAGAACAGCACGGGCACTTCAAACAGATTCCGGAAATTGTCGGCCGCCTGGGATTTCTCGAGCTTGCCGGCCGCCGCCCGCGCGGTCGCGAGCGACTGCGGGTTGATGCGCTTGCCGCGTATTTCGCCCAGGCGGTCGGCGTAAAGCTTGATCCACACCAGCGCTGTTACGAGCACCATCGCCGAACAGGGCAGCCAGATCGCATCGGTTGTCACGTGGTGCCCCCGAAGATTTCCTGAGACCTGCGGCGGCGATGAGCCGTCGCACCGGGTAACATACCGCAGGCCCGAGCATTTGGCAGCCGGCACGGAAATCCCATGAATGATGAGCTGGACACCGGCGTCCTGCCGACATTCCACGACGTGGAGGCCGCGGCCGTGAGGATCGCGGGCGTCGCGCGGCGCTCGCCGCTGCTCGCAGAGACGCCGCTCGACGGGCTGACCGGCGGTCGCGTTCTGATCAAGCTGGAGTCGTTGCAGCGCACCGGCTCTTTCAAGATCCGCGGCGCCTACAACCGCCTGGCGCAACTGGGCACTGGCGAGCGCAAGGCCGGCGTGGTCGCATTCTCGTCCGGCAATCATGCCCAGGGTGTCGCCTGCGCGGCAGCGATGCTTGGCATGCGCGCCGCCATCGTGATGCCGGCCGATGCGCCGCGGGCAAAGCTCGAGGGCACGCGCGCATTCGGCGCCGAAATCGTCAGTTACGACCGTGAACGCGAGAGCCGCGAATCGATCGCCTCGGAACTGGCCACCAAACGAGGCGCAACGCTGGTGCCGGCCTTCGACGACCCGCACATCATCGCGGGCCAGGGTACGGTGGGGCTCGAACTCATGCAGCAAGCTCGCGAACTCGGCGTGACCCCCGACCAGGTGCTGATGCCCTGCAGCGGCGGCGGGCTGGTCAGCGGCTCAGCGCTGGCGATTCGTGAACTCTCGCCGACGACGAACGTGCTGTGCGCCGAGCCCGCAGGCTTCGACGACACGCGCCGATCGCTCGAGGCCGGATTCCGGATGACGAATGCGAAGGGCGCGCGCACGATCTGCGACGCGCTGATGTCGCCGTCACCGGGCGTACTGACATTCGCGCTGATGCGCCGGCTTCTTGCAGGTGGCGTCTCCGTCACCGACGCGGAAGTGCAGTTCGCGATGGCCTGGGCTTACCGGCACCTGAAACTTGTCGTCGAGCCGGGCGGATCGGTGGCACTCGCTGCACTTCTGGCGGGGCACCTGCCGGCACGGGACAGGACCACGGTGATCGTGATCTCCGGCGGCAATGTCGATCGCGAGACATTGGACGACGCATTGCGCCAGGCCGGAAATCACTGAGGCGAAAGGACAACTGCTGCGGCGAGCCTCCACAGCACGATGAACAGGCCTGCCGCAAGCAACATCAGACTGCCGGCAAGCGCCAGCAGGATCCTGCCTCGAAGTACCGCCGCCGGGCCCTCATGAGTGCGCTGACCCTCGATGATCCAGGATCCCGGCGGCGGCATGCGGGCTGTGTCGATCGCACGCAAGGCCGTCCATGCGACCCAGGTCGCGAGCGCGAACAGGGAGCCGCCGTAGAGCAAGGCGTAGATGCGGACACGTTGCACGACCTGCGCCGCCGCCTGTTCGGGCGACTGCTCAAAGAGCAGGCCCAATTCGATCGTGGTCGCGCGCATCGCCTGGATCGCGAACCAGACGACGACCGAGGCCACTGCAAGGAGCAGCACGCCGATCAATGCCGCGACGGGGCGACTGATGATGCGATAGGGACGCTGATTCAACCGATTTCCGATCGCAGTTGGTCCAGGTAGCCCTGCATGAAGTCACTTCGGCGCCGCGCCTCGCGCCGCCCGGCTTCGGTCTGCATCGTGTCCGCCAGCTTCAGCAGCTTGGTATAGAAATGATCGACCGACGCCCCGGCATCATCGGGCGCGCGTGCTGCACAGAACGGGTCATCCGACTGGTAGATCGGCCGCCCCAGCGCCGCACCGACTGCAATGCAGCGTGCGATGCCGATTGCGCCGAGCGCATCCAGGCGATCTGCGTCCTGCACGATTCTTGCCTCGATGGTGCGCGGCGCAATGCCGGCAGAGAAGCTGTGCGCTTCGATCGCGTGCCGGATGTCCGGCAGGCAACCGGATGGATAGCCGGCTTCGGCCAGAAACTCGACCGCGCGCGCTGCGGCAACGCGCGAGGCGCTCGCTCGTTCCGTGGAATCCTTCGCGACGTGGACGCAATCATGCAGCCAGGCAGCAGGCAGCACGATTTCGCCGCGCGCGCTCTCCGAGACGCACAGCCGGGTGGCCGTTGCGACCACGCGGCGCACATGCACGAGGCCGTGCCCGGCATCGCTGCCCGGCTGGTCCGACAGAAAACGCTCGAACAGCGGCTCCCATTCCTGCTGCAGGCCCGCAAGATTCTCCATCGGCGGCGCGGCTACCGGCGGCCCGCCGGGCGCCGGCGGCGGACGCTGCGCTTTGAGCGCGCTGCGAGCGCGGCGGCGAGCGCCTCCCGGGTCCAGATGCGAAGTTGCTCCGCATCCTCCAGCACATCGGCCGGCACTTCCCAATAGGCCATCACGTGATTCGGCCGGTCCGGGAACGGGCAGAACGGCCGGCTGCCGGCCTGCTCGAAGCGCGGCCTGTTTGCATCGTCGGTCTTGAAATACAGGGCGTCGTCGTCGATCAGCGCGAAAAAAAGGCCATCGAGGTAAAGACCGACACCCCCAAACATCCGGCGCGCGCTGACCTTGCCCGCGGCCGCGAGTTGCTCCAGTACGTAATCGCGGAATTCGTCCGAGACAGCCAAGCCGGGCTCCTCCCAGGGGTGGTCATCTTTCGCACGATGGCGCCCCCACGGTCAATAGGGCCCCGTTGACGCTCCGAGCGCAGCGTGAATGCGATTGCACAATTCGCGATGCTGCTCCCGATCGAAGGCGATTGCAGCGTTCCAGTCATACGCCCAGGGATGGCTTGTTGCATACGCCGCCGGTTCATCATGGAACCGCGGTATGACATGCGCATGCAGCGCCGGCTCCTGATTGCCGAGGATCGCGTAGTTGATGCGCAGCGCCCGAGTGACCTTCTGCACGGCGTCGCCAAGCGCCGCCATGTCGGCGAGGAACTGCGTGCGTTCGGTGACGGCAAGCGCATTCAATGTCGGCACGACCGGATCTGGCAACAGCAGGCAATAACCGGGCAACACCTGCCGCTCGCCCATGACGGCCCAGCCAGAACTCAGGCGGGCGATGAAGGTCGGGTCGCTCCCGGCACGCAGCGCGTCAACACGGCGATGAATCGCGGTCGTCATGACTAACCCGACCAGCTCCGTACGCGGCCAGTGTCCAGATGCACGAAGTCCGACACTGGATAATATCCGACGCCGCCGGCCTGCCTTGCAAGCGCGAGGTCCCTCAGCGCAATCGCCGGCATTCCGACCAGGCGAACGTCGATTGCACGACCTTCCATGTGAAGACTGTGCGACGAAACCCCGTCCGTGGTCGCCGCGAGCATCGTATTCGTGGCGGCTGAACGGTAACCGGAGATGATTTCGTAGCGCGGCGCCCGTCCGGCCGCCAGCGCGAGCTCGTGCAACAGGTCAAACAGCCGCGAGTCCATCGCGAGGATCCCGCCCGTCCTGTAATCGCGCAACAGCCAGTCCAATGCGCCCAATTGCTCCGGGCTGTAGGCCCCATCCGTGAAGTAGCGCGCGTCCAGCTCTTCGCCGGTATGGGTGTTGATCAGGTGCAGGCGGCGTTCCGTGGCCACTGCTCCGTCCGCCCTTGCGATGCGGGCAGCCGCGGAGGCGGCCGGCAGGCAAGTGATCAGCCCCGCGAGGAAGCGTCGGCGGCTTCCACAGGCACAACCTGGATCAGTCGCCGGCTGGCGTGGCATTGACGATCAGCATGTGCGCGCGCGGGAAGAAATTGAAATCGGTGGCGGTCGCATTCGTGTAGGCGCCCATCTGGCGCCCCATCAGCAGGTCGCCGGCCGCGAGTTCAGGCATCGGAATGTCTTCGGCAATCACGTCGATGCTGTCGCAAGTGGGCCCCGCGAGCACGCAAGGCTGCATCGGACCGGCATGTGGCGCGACGGGCTCCACGGGGTAGCGCGAGTGATCATACAGCTGGCCGCTGAAGGAGCCGTATATGCCATCGTCAAGGTAATACCACCAGCGACCCTCCCGCATGGCGCGGCCCATGACCGTGGTCAGGCAGAACCCCGCTGGCCCGCAGATGTAGCGCCCAGGCTCCGAAATGACTCGAATCTCCCTCGGCAGCCCGGCAAGCGCCACGCGGATCGGAAGGCAGAACTCCTCGATAGCTTGCGCCGGCTGCAGGTAATCGATCGGGAAACCGCCGCCGATGTCGATCACCTCCAGTGGCGGCAGGCCATGGGCCGCGGCTTCCGAAATCAGCCGGCCACAGACCTTGATGGCGCGCGCATGCGCATCCGCCGTCCCGACCTGTGAGCCGACGTGGAATGTCAGCCCGCTGACGGTGACGCCCGCCCGCGCCGCGGTCGCCGCGAGTGCAATCGCCGCCTCGGGATCGCAGCCGAACTTGCGAGAAAGATCCACCATTGCATCCGTGCTGCGATAGGCCAGGCGCAGCAACAGTCGCACGCGGTCGCGATAAGGCGTGAACTTGCCGATTTCGTCCGGGTTGTCGAAGACAAATGTGGTGATGCCGTAATCGAGCGCCCTGCGGATGTCCTGGTCGCGCTTGATCGGGTGCGTGTGGATGCAGCGATCGGGCGCGATTCCCGCCATGCGGACCAGGTCGACCTCGCCATTGGTCGCAAGATCAAACCAGGCGCCCTCCGCAGCCAGGACCTTGACGACAGTCGCGTGGGGCTGCGGCTTCAGCGCGTAGTGCAGTTTTACACCAGGCAATGCCGCGGCAAGCGCGCGGTACTGTTGCCGGATGATGTTGCAGTCGATGAAGAGCAGCGGCGATCCGAAACGGGCTATGAGCGCCCTGAGCGCGGCCTCGCTGTACGGCGCGGCGAGCCGTATCCCCTCTTCGGCGGCACGAATTTTGCTGATCCTGGCAGGCTTGTTCAATGGGTAGTCCCCGGGGTTCTTGCGGACCGATTCTAGGCAATCCTGGCGCGTCCGTCAGTCGAGCAACGGATCCACCAGCTTCAGCAAGCGCTCGAGCGCTCCACGATTGGCATCCAGCACAGCGCGACCGGCCGCGCCCATCGACCGGCGCAGCGCGGCGTCACCCAGCAAATCCCTAACGACTGAACCGAGTTGCCGGGCATCAGCGACGGTGCGCGCCGCGCCCGCCTCCAGCAGCAGGTGGGCAGCCGCCTCGCTGTTGAAATTGTGGGGCCCGGTCAGCACGGGCCGGCCCAAAGACGCGGGTTCAAGAAGATTGTGACCACCGATCGGCACCAGGCTGCCGGCAACGAAGGCGACGTCGGCCGCAGCATAGAACATCATCAGCTCGCCCATGGTATCGCCAAGCAGCACCGACGTTGCAGGCGGAATCGCCATGCCACTCGAACGGCTCGTGAAGGCCTCGCCACGCCGCGTCAGGAGCTCCCGTGCGATTTCAAAGCGCTGCGGATGACGCGGCACGAGGATCAGGAGCGCGTCGGCGAATCGCCGCCGCACGGCCTTGTGCGCGTCGAGGATCAATTCCTCCTCGCCCTCATGCGTGCTGCCGGCGACCCAGATCGGCCGCCCCGGTGCATGCGTCTGCCGCCAGCCCGCGCCACGATCCTCGATCCCGGGCGGTGGCCGAAAGTCGAACTTGATATTTCCAGTCACGTGCGTGCGCGCGGGATTCGCGCCGATTGATCTGAAGCGGCCGGCATCGGTTTCACTCTGAGCCGCAATCAGGATGCCGTGCGACAGCGCCTGACGGAACAGGGGCACCAGCCGGCGATAGCGCCGGACCGAACGCGGCGAGATGCGCGCGCTGGCCAGCACCAGCGGCACTTCGCGGCGGCCACATTCAGCATAGAGGTTGGGCCACAATTCGGTCTCAAGGATCATCGCCAGTCGCGGCCGCGCCCGGTCGAAGAATCGCCGCACAGACCCTGGAAGGTCGAATGGAATGTAGCGCAGCCGCACTGAATCGCCGAAAAGCAGCCTTGCACGTGCCGCGCCGGTCGGCGTGACCGTCGTCAGCAACAGCAGATAACGCGGGTGGCGCGCCAACAGTCGCTTGACCAGCGACTCGGCGGCCTGGACCTCGCCGACCGATACCGCATGAATCCAGATTGTGTCGCCCTGCAATGCCGCCCCGAAACCGAATCGCTCGCCGAGACGCTCGCGATAGCTGGGATCTCGCAGCCCTCGCCACAGATGCATCAGCAGCGCAACCGGCGCCGCCAGGTAAATCAGGATGTTGTAGATGATTCGGATCGTCCTTCATCCATCGTGCGAGGAGCGCAGCACCGCATATCCCGACTGCCATTCGATGCCGCCCGCGGTGACTTTCTCGAGACTGCGGGCCAGCCGGTTGAGGACGCGCTCGCGCCAGGCGCCGGGCTCGCGCAGGCGGCCGCGATCAAAGTCGAGCAACCAGACATCGCACTTCTCACCCAGCATGATGTTGTTCGCGGTCAGGTCGGCATGTTGCGCGCCCGCGTCGTGGAAGCGACGCAGGCAGCGGCCGATCTCGGCCCAGCGTTTCTCGTTCATCCGGCCCGCGCGCAACATCTCGGCCAGCGACGCCGCACCCACCAGTCGTTCGGTGATGAGTTCGGCCACGTAGGTAAAGCGTCGGCGACGATACCCCGCCGCCACCGGCGCCGGCACTGGCAGGCCCTTCTGCAGCAGGGCCGAGAGCAGCCGCAACTCCAGAAAGGAACGCGTGCGGTCCTCGCCAAGAAACAGGAATCGTTCGCGCACAAGATGGGCCACGATGCCGCCGCGCAAGTAGCGCCTCAGTGCCCAGTGCCGTCCGCGATCTTCGATGAAGTGGATCGACCCGCGCCCGCCGCTGTGGGCGGTCAGCGCGCGAAGCGCCTGCCAGCGGTCGCGGTCGAACAATCCCCAGCCGGGTTCGTCGACTCGTTCGGGATCAAAGAGAATCGCGCCGCGGTCGACAGCGAGCCGCTGGAACATTTCTGGAGTATAGCGGCGCGAACTCCCCGTCCGCGACTATCGCCGGTCTCACACTTCCTCGAAGCGGGCCGTGAAATGCCTGAGGACCGGTGGCTCGTGCACCATCCGCAGGCCGCGCAGCTTCTCGCGGCTTGCGCCCAGTTCGCAACAGGCCTCGACGACGTAGTCCATGTGGCTCTGCGTGTAGACGCGCCGGGGCATTGCAAGCCGGACCAGTTCCAGCCGCGGGGGTAACCCCTTGGCGCCGTGAACAAGCCCCGAAGCTGCCGGCTTGCCGAACATGACCGATCCGATTTCGACTGATCGGACTCCACCGACTCGATAGAGGCCGCAAACAACTGCCTGACCGGGGAACTGATCGCGCGGTATGCCGGGGCACAGCGCGGCCGCGTCAATGTAGATCGCATGGCCGCCGGGCGGCTGCATGATTGGAATGCCTGCCGCGGCGAGCCGCTCGCCCACGTAGTCCACGCTGCGGATGCGATAGGCGAGGTAATCCTCGTGGATGACTTCTTCAAAGCCCTGGGCCATCGCCTCCAGATCGCGGCCCGCCAGCCCGCCGTAGGTGATGAAGCCCTCGGTGAGGATCAGCAGATTGCTGGCGCGGTGCAGCAGCGCTTCGTCGCGCAACAGCAGCAGGCCACCGATGTTGGCCAGTCCGTCCTTCTTGGCGCTGATCGTCGCCCCGTCTGCCAGGCCGAACATCTCCAGGACAATCTCACGCACCGATCGCCCGGCCTGACCCGGCTCGCGGCGCTTGATCAGGTAGGCGTTCTCCGCGAAACGGCAGGCGTCGAGAAAAAACGGCAGACCGTGCCGGTCGCAGACGGCGCGCACCGCGCGCAGATTCTCCAGACTGACGGGTTGGCCGCCGCCGCTGTTGTTCGTGACTGTGACCATCACCAGCGGGATCCGCTCGCGACCCACATCGTCAATCAACCGCTCAAGCGCCGCAACGTCCATGTTTCCCTTGAAAGGATGGAGACAGGTAGGGTCGGCTGCTTCGGCAATCGGCAAGTCCACGGCCACCGCGCCGGAGTGCTCGATATTGGCCCGGGTCGTGTCGAAATGCGTGTTGTTTGGAACGACCTTGCCAGCCCCACCGACCAGTTCGAACAGGATACGTTCGCTCGCCCGGCCCTGGTGCGTGGGCAGGATGTGCTCGAAACCCGTCAATTTGCGCATTCGCTCCTGAAAGCGATAGAAACTGACGGCCCCGGCATAGGATTCATCTCCACGCATGATGCCGGCCCATTGCTCCGATGACATTGCTCCGGTGCCGCTGTCGGTCAGCAGGTCGATGATCACGTCGGTGGCGCGAACCAGGAACAGGTTGAAGCCCGCTTCCCGAAGGACGATCTCGCGCTGCTCCCGCGTGGTCATTCGGATCGGTTCGATCGATTTGATCCGAAACGGCTCGATGATGGTCTTCACGGCAGTGCCTGGCTGCGAAGCACCTTGTCACCCTCGACCGGCGCAAAGCGCGCCTGGAAGAACCGCAGGTGCCGGGGCTCGTAAGTGAATTTCAGCCCGACGATCCCGGCTCGCTGCTGATACAGCGCAACGACCGACTCGGCGGTCACGTCCATGTGCGCCTGCGTATAGACCCGCCGCGGAATCGTCAGCCGTACCAGTTCCAGCGGCGGAAATTTGTTCTTGCCGGTCTCCGGATCACGCCCGGCCGAGACGGCCCCCCGCTCCATGGCCCGTACGCCAGAATCGACGTACAACGCGGCGGCCAAGGCCTGTGCCGGAAACTGGTCGCGCGGGATGTTCGGAAGAAACTCGAGCGCGTTCAGGAAAATGCCGTGACCGCCGATCGGCCGCACGATCGGCACGCCCTCGCGCTCGATGATCTCGCCCAGGTACTGCACCTGGCCGATCCGCGCGTGCATGTGCTCGTATTTCACGGACTCGTGGATGCCGATCGCCATGGCTTCCATGTCGCGTCCTGCCAATCCGCCGTAGGTATGAAGCCCCTCGTAAATGACGACCATGTTTCGCGCAGCGTCGGCGAGGTCGTCGTCATTGACGGCAAGGAAACCGCCGATATTGACCAGGCAATCCTTCTTGCCGGACATCGTGCAACCATCCGTGTAGGAGCAAAGCTCACGGAGAATCTCGGCAAGCGACTTGTCCGCGTACGCCGGTTCACGGGTCTTGATGAAATAGCAGTTTTCCACGGCCCGCGTCGCGTCCAGGAAGACCTTGATTCCGTGCCGCCGGCACAGCACCGACACCTCGCGCGCGTTGGCCATGCTGATCGGCTGACCGCCGGCCATGTTCACCGTCGCGTGCAACGCCAGATAGGGAATCCGCGCCGCCCCGACACGGTCGATGAGCCGGCTGAGCTTGTCCAGGTCGACATTGCCCTTGAACGCCAAGTCGGAACCGGGATCGTGGGCCTGGTCGATGATGACGTCGACAAATTGCCCGCCGGCCAGTTCCTGGTGGACTCTCGTCGTCGTGAAGTACATGTTTCCCGGCACGAAATCGCCGGGCTTGATGCATGATCGGCTCAGGATGTGCTCTGCGCCGCGGCCCTGATGGGTCGGAATGACGTGCTTGTAACCGTAGAACTCGCGCACGGCGCTCTCGAGATGATAGAAGTTCGCCGAGCCGGCATAGGCCTCGTCGCCGAGCATCATGCCCGCCCACTGGCGATCGCTCATCGCCGACGTCCCGGAGTCCGTCAGCAGGTCAATGTAGACGTCCTCGCTGCGCAGCAGAAAAGTATTGTGGCCAGCCTCGACGATGGCCCGCTCGCGCTCCGCGCGGGTCGTCATCCGCAGCTGCTCAACCACCTTGATCTTGAAAGGTTCAGCCCATGACCGACGCAGCATGTCACCAGCTCTTCTACCACCATGTTATCGGCGGCATGCTGGGGTGTGGGTGGCGTAGCTGCCCTGACTTAGATCAAACCGGGCAGGATCAAGGTTTCAGCACGAACTCCGTGCTGCAATACGGGCACTTGGCCCAGCCGGTCGCTTCGATCGGCAGGTAGACGCGCGGGTGGCTGTTCCAAAGCGACATCGAAGGCATGGGGCAGGACAGGGGCAGGTCGGTGGCGGTCACTTCGTAGCGACTCTGGGCATTCGGAGGTATGGAATCGAGTTTGTCTGTCTGCATGCCCGGATTATACCGGCGCCGGGCTGGCGCCTGCGACCATCACCTGCTCCCAGATCCTTGCTACCCGCTCGCGCGTTTCGGCGAATGGCCCCGACTCCACGATCGGCGCCTGTTGCTCGAGCGACAGATGATGGGCCGCCTCCCGATAGCACCGATAGGCATCCACCAGGCAGTCGATGGTGCGGTGGTCGACGAGCGCGGCCGATCCGACGGATTCGAGGTGGCGGATCGTGTCGGAAAATTCGCAGAGCGGCGGGTAAGCGTCGCTGGAGCGCAGCACCCAGTATTGCGCGATGAACTCGATATCGGCGATGCCGCCGCGGTCCTGCTTCAAATCGAAGAATCCCTCGCGCGCCCTGGACAGCTCGCTGCGCATGCGCTCGCGCATTGCGACGATATCCTCGCGCAGCGTCTCACGCCGCACCGAATGCATCAGGACTTCGCGCCGGATGTGGCCGAATTTCGCGCCAAGTTGCACGTCGCCGGCGACCCATCGCGAGTGCAGCAACGCCTGGTGCTCCCAGGTCCAGGCTTCCTTGCGCTGATAGTCCTCGAAGGCAGCGATCTGGGTGAACGCTAGCCCGCCCTTGCCGCTGGGGCGCAGCCGCACGTCCACTTCGTAAAGACGGCCGGCCGCGGTGTGCACGGTCAGGAGGTGCACGAGCCGCTGCGCAAGGCGCAGGAAGAAGACCTCGTTGTCTACCACTTTCGGCCCCGTCGTGTGCTGCTGCTCGCCGGCCGAATCGTGCAGGAAAACCAGGTCGAGATCCGAGCCGTAGCCCAGCTCCATGCCGCCAAGCTTGCCGTAGCCGACGATGGCAACGCGCGCCGCCCGCTCGTCTCCTCTGACCACGCAGTGCGGCTCGCCGTGGAGCGCCGCAGTCTTTTGCCAGGCAAGCGAGAGCGCCTGCTCGAGGATCAGTTCCGCGACGTCAGTAAGCCGGTCGCTGACCTGCATCAGCGGCAGGCGGCCGGTCAGGTCCTGCATCGCCGTGCGAAAAGTCGCCGCGCGGCGGAAATGGCGCAAGGCGTCCACCTGCCTCTCCTCGTCGTCGCCGGCATGCTCGAGCCGGATCGCGAGTTCCTGCCGGAACTGGCTGCGGTCGGGCAATGTTTCAAAGATGCGCGAGTCCAGGAGCTCGTCCAGCAGCAGCGGGTGCGCAGCGACCTGCCGGGCCAGGTAATCGCCAAGCCGGCAAATGCCGACCAGCCGTGACAGGGCGTTCGCGTTTTCATTCAGGAGTGCGAGATAAGCGGTGCGACCGCCGATCGCCTCGATGATCCGGATCAGGCGCGCGAGCAGCGATAACTCGCCCGTAGCGCGCTCGCCGCCGACGGCAACGGCGATCTCGGAAAGCAGCCGGGGCAGGAGTAACGCAAGGCGGCGCCGGCCAAATTCGTCGAGACGGCGGAAATAAGCTGATCGACGCAACTCGACCAGCAGTCCGGCGGCAGCATCAGCATCCTGGATACCAAGTCGCGCGATGTCGCCCGCAATGGCTGCATGGTCGGGTTCGGCGGTCCAGAGGGATTCCAGCGTCGTGACGGGTGCTGCGCCGGTGCGCCCGCCGGGCCCGAATACAACATTATTGAAGTGTGCCGTGACAGTGCGGCGCCGTGCATCGAGCAACGTGATGAAATCGCTCCAGCCGGCATACCCCATCGCCGCCGCCAGCCGCTCGCGGCCGACTTCGTCGACTGGCAAGGCATGTGTCTGCTGGTCCGCGACCATTTGCAGTCGATTTTCGCAGCGGCGCAGGAATTCATAGGCCTCCTGCAATTCCTTGACAGCGGCAGCAGACAGCAGTTTGGCACCCCGCAATCGCGGCAACACCGCAAGCAGTGAAGCCGTCTGCAGGCCCGGCTCGGAGCCACCGCGAATCAGCTGCTGCGCCTGGACGATGAATTCGATTTCACGGATGCCGCCCGGCCCCAGCTTGATATCGTCCTGCAGCTCGCGCCGGGCCACCTCGCGCGCAATCATTTCTTTCATGCCGCGCAGGCTTTCGAATACGCCGAAATCGAGGTACCTGCGATAGACGAAAGGGCGCACGGCCTCGTCGTACAGCTCGCGATAAGCGGGGACGCCCGTGATCGCACGCGCCTTCACGTAGGCATAGCGTTCCCAGTCGCGGCCGTGCTTCTGCAGGTATTCCTCGAATGCACCGAAGTTCACGACCAGCGGGCCAGACTCGCCGAATGGCCGCAGCCGCAGATCGACGCGAAAAACGAAACCCTCGGCAGTGCGCGTGTGCAGCATGCGAACCAGTGCCTGGCCCAACCGGGTAAAGTAGTCCTCATTTGCAATCGGCCGGCGACCATCCGTCTCGCCCGGTTCCGGGTACAGCAGAACCAGGTCGATATCCGACGAGAAATTGAGCTCGCGACCACCGAGCTTGCCCATCCCAAGCACGACAAGTTCCTGTGGCTGGCCCTCCGGCGAGCGTGGCACGCCGTAACGCGCAGCGAGCGACCGCTTGGCGAACGCGAGTGCCGAAGTGATTGCGGCGTCGGCAAGATCCGATAGTTCGCGCAACACTTCCGCGAGCGCTGCAGTTCCTGTCAGATCGCGCCAGGCGATTCGAACCATTTCGCGGCGACGCAGGCGCCGCAGCTCGTCCATGAACAATGATTCGTCTTCTGCGGCGTCGGCGACCGCCGCTGCGAGCCGTCCGATCTCGCCCGCCTCTCGCGGACGTTCCAGTTCCCCTGTTTCCGCAAGTTGTGCGAGCAGCGCGGGCTCACGACCCGCGGCCTCAGCGACGAATTCGCTTGCAGCGATGACCCTTTTCAGGTCAGCAGAATTGACGCCGGCCGGCGCCGCGACCAAGCCGTCGGTCTTGCTCATTGGGCCCTTCGGGCAACGATGTTGGGGCTAGAATAACCCGGCGGGGGCCGTTTCAGCCCGCTGCGCGCGGCAATCGGAGGCGCACGGCCACCGACCCGCCTACCGTCCCGGCCAGCAGCTTGAAGCAGGATTCTGCATCCATTGGCCGCGCGAAATAGAACCCCTGGGCAAATTCGCAGTGATGCTCCACGAGAAACGCTATCTGCTCGGTGGTCTCAACGCCCTCGGCGCACACCGGGATCTTCATTGACTGTGCGAGTGCCAGTATGGCGCGGACAATGGCCGCGTCGTTTGCATCGGTAGCCAGGTTGCGGACAAAGGAACGATCGATCTTCAGCTTGGTAATCGGGAAGTGTTTCAGGTAGGAGAGCGACGAGTAGCCGATCCCGAAGTCGTCGACGGAGACGCCTATTCCAAGCTGACGCAACAGGTGCAGCGGCTGCGCCTCATCGCCTGCATGCTGCATGAATGCGCTCTCGGTAAGCTCGACCTCGAGCAGTTGTGGCGCAAGTCGCGTTTCAGCCAGCACCACCTGGAGCCGCGACAGGAATTCCGGGCGCCGCAGCTGGCTCGGGCTCAGGTTCACCGCCATGCGGAAATCACCCGCGAGTTTCTCCTGCCAGGCCCGGCGCACGCTGCAGGCCTCGCGGATCACCCATTCACCAATCGATATGATGAGGCCCGTCTCCTCCGCGATCTGCATGAACTTGTCGCAAGATTGCAGCTGGCCGCTGTCGTCACGCCAGCGCAGCAGCGCCTCCACGCCGATGATCGAACCTGCGCGCAAATCGAACTGCGGTTGGTAATGGAGCTCAAAACGCTCCTCCTCCACCACCTTCCGCAACTTCGCTTCAAGTAGCACGCGGTCGGTGACGCGTGCGTTGAGATTCGCATGATAGAGCTGATAGTTGTTCCGGCCTTTCTCCTTGGCGTGGTACATCGCCGTATCAGCGCTTCGAACCAGCATGGATAGATCGGTCGCATCACGCGGGTAGACACTGATGCCCACACTGCCGGTCACGAGAAATTGCAGATTGCCGAACCAGAATGGCTGGCGCAGCGCTTCAAGGATGCGATTGCTGAGTTGCGTGATGTGGCGGTTCTCGGTCGCGTTCGGCATCACGACGACGAATTCGTCGCCACCCATGCGCACGACCAATCTGCCCTCGCCGACGGCGCCTTTCAGGCGCTGGGCGACTTCCTTCAACAGGGCGTCGCCGGTCTCATGACCGCGCGAGTCGTTGATGAACTTGAACCTGTCCACATCGAGGAACAGCAACGCAAGAGGCGTGCCATTCGCCTCGGACTCCGCCATGGCTCGTTTGAGATAGGACTGCAGATACAGGCGATTGGGCAGGCCCGTCAGCGGGTCATGGTGGGCCAGGTGGTCCAGCCGCTTTTCGCTCGCGCGCAAGCGCGCGTCGGCGGCCTTACGGGCGGTCACGTCACGCGTCACGAGACAGAACACATCCCGTCCCTGGTAAGCAATGATGCTGGTTGTGACTTCCGCATCGTGGGTCTCACCACCGCGATTGCGCAACTTGAGTTCAACGGCTTCAGCGCCAGGCACCAGGCCTTTTTTCAATGTCGGCGTATTCAACGGCCCCGGCGGAAAAACGTCCGAAAGGTGCAATTCGGCCGTCGATTCCTCAACGTATCCGGAATTCTCAAGAAATGCCTTGTTCGCTTCGAGGATCCGCGTTGTTACGGGATCCACAAGCAAGATTCCCTCGCTCGCCTGGGCGACGACTGCGCGATAGCGCGCTTCGCTTTCATTTCGCTGCGCCCAGTGCTTGGTCAGCCGCAGCCACATGACCAGGGCGATTGCGCCGAACAGCAGGCACATCGCAAACGCACCGTAGATCAGGTAATTGATCGTATCGAGGCCGCGCAGGAATATGAGACGTGGCTCGGACACGCGCAGGACGAGTGCGGGCCTTCCGCTGATGTCCGGGATGACGAGGTGAGTTGCCGTTCGTCCGACGCCTTCGATGACGGTCAGTGTTTCAGGCTTTATCTTCGGCCGCGCCGCAGTCGCGCGAACAATGTCGGGAAGTTTTTCGGCGTCGACTGCCAGGCCGTGCACCCTGACGCCGCTCGCGGCGCTCAGCCGTGCAAGTAGCGCGTCGTCCAGCGCGCGTCCGAATAGCAGGGTTCCTCGTACCGGCGCATCGCCGTTGGTCGGAAGAATCGGCGCGATCGAAACGAGCATCGCGCCGCCCGGCCGGAGCAGGATACCTGTGATGACCGGCTTTGCTACTGCATCGGCTGGCACGACCAGCGTGTCGGGTGGCAGATCGGCGATCAGCAACTGGGCATCGGGGAACCCACGATTGGCGGAATCGCCGAAACGGCGCCAGAACACCGCGTCGCCTTTTTCGTTGGCCACCAGCACCGTGTCGATCCTTTGATTCGACATCGACGTAACCGACAGGTTGCTCTGCACGAACGGAATGTTCGGCCGGCGCACGAACTGATACATGTCGTCCCAGAGCGCGTAGTTCTCCACCGAAGCCTCGAACTGCGCCACTTCTTCCTGCCAGGCGCGTTTCAGTCCCGCGGCCGTGCGATCAGTGGATTCCCGCTCCAGGCTTACATAGCTTTCCAGCAGATAGAATCGTGCGGCACCGCTTATTGCGCTCATGATGAGGGCAATGCATGCCGCGATGACCAGGGCGGATTTCAGCGCGTGGGGCATGGATCGAGCGGGCGTCCGTAGCCGCGAAGGTTTTCAGTTTGCCGGAGGTGGCTGCCATACAGGTGGCCCGGGGTTTGTAAGCGTTAACTCGGTCGCAAAAAGTTGCGGTGCGACGCCGGGAAATCGCTACTTTGTCATGCAATTCCGGCTGCGGCCGGTCTGACGGTCGAAGCCGCGGCGTGCGGGAAATACACGCTTGCGGTTACGATGTGCGCAATGCGGGGGATACCAGTGGCCTGCGGGTTCAATTCGTGACGCTCCCACCTGTCGCGAGCGCGCCGGAACGCGTCCCGGAAATTCCGCTGCTGATCGGCATCGTCGGGCATCGCGATCTGGTGCCGGACGAAATACCTGCCATCCGGGACGCGGTGACTGATCTGCTGAGCACGCTTCGGGATACGCAGCCCGATGTCCCGATCAAGTTGCTGTCCGCGCAGGCCGAAGGGGCGGACCTCCTGGTAGCCGAGGTCGCACAGCAACTCGGCATAGGCATCATCGCGCTCCTGCCATTTACCGAAGCGCAGTGCCGCGCCGACCTGACGAGCAGCGCGGCGCGCGGCGCATTCGACCGCACGATGACCGGCGCGGAAAAATTCGAGTTGAAACCTGGGCCCGGGATGGATTCCAGCCAATTAGTCCATGCAGGGGAGCCGCGCGATCGCCAATTCGAGCGCGCAGGTGAACTGATTGCGCAACACAGCTCGCTGCTGATCGTCATCTGGGACGGCGTCGAAACCGAGCATCGGGCCGGCACGGCCCGTACCGTCGAACAGCGGCGCGGCCAGGAAAGTGCTGCTGAAGAAAACGGGGCTGACAAGCTGCGAATGGGCTTGTTTGCGCCGGCCGACAACGATCTGATGTACGAGATCCGCTGTTCCCGTCTGGGCAATACGCGGCCGCCCGCGGGCGTCGGCGGGGCCAGGGTAATCGGCTTCACCGGAAGCGACACGACCTGTGGTGGTATCGAACGCGGAATCCCGCCCGTGTTTGCGTTGCAGAACGCCCGAACGGCGGAATTCAATCGCGACACCCGGGATTTCGGCGGACGCATTGCTGCACAAGGCAGGCCACTCGCTCCAGATGGCGGACTTCCCGCCTCAGGCGCGCTTTCGTATCTCAGCCAGTTGTTCACGGCGTCAGACTGGCTGGCCCTGCACTTCGGGCGATGTTTCCGGCGCGCGCTGGCCCTTCGCTTCAGCCTTTGGGCGCTGATGGCCTACCTGCTGCTGGCATTCAAGCACTCGCCGGATGGCGTGCGCGGTCTCGCGACCATCACGGTCGTACTGCTGGTCTTTGCGCTGGGCTGGCTGCTCGCATTCTGGGCGCGCCGCCGCTGCTGGGACCGGCGCTACCTCGACTACCGCGCGCTGGCGGAAGGTCTGCGCGTCGATTTCTACTGGGAATTGTCCGGTATCCGGGCGCAGTTCGACGCCGCATTCGCCCACGAGGGTTTCCTGCAGAAGCAGGACGCGCAGATCGAATGGATGCGTGCCGCCATGCGCACTGTCAACCTGCACTGTGCGCTGTTCCCGCGCGCGAAGGCGCCGCACGGATTCGAGCACGCGCTCGCATCCTGGGTCGGCGACCCAGGCGTGACCAGCGGATCGGGTCAGCTTGTCTATTATCGACTGCGAACCAAGTCTCTCGAACGTCGCCTCAGATTGGCCGAACATATTTCCCGCACCATGCTGCTCGGCGGCCTTGCGCTTGCCTTGATTTTGGGCGCCGATGTTGCGCTGCGGATTTTCGACTACACGCCGGTGCTGGCGCCGGCCCCACGCGGCGTGTTGCTGATGGCACTTGCGCTGCTGACCGCTTATACAGCGATCTTCGAGATCTATCTCGCTGAACGGGCAGATCGATCGCTCGCCCGCCAGTACCGCCACATGGACGCCCTGTTCAGCACTGCATCACAGCGACTGCGCTCGGCGCGCAGCGTGGTGGAAAAGCTGGATATCCTGCGAGCGCTTGGCCATGCTTGCCTCACTGAACATGCTCAATGGATCCTGGCGCATCGCGACAAACGCATCGACGGTTTGCGCTGGTAGGAATCAATCTTCTTTGGGGATCACGCGATGAAAAAAATGACACATTTGGGGCCAGCGCTGCGCCTGATGATGCCTGCCGTAATAGCGGTGACCCTCGGCTTGAGCGGCCCCGTCCATGCCCAGGAGCCCGACCCGGAACTGGACATGATCGAGGACCAGGAAGACGCCGCCCAGCAAGAGTCGAACGCAGAGGTGCCGGATGAAGTCGGGCCGCAATTTGAAGCCATGCCGGATCAGGGCGAGCCGGATGGCGACGCCGTTACAGAGGCTGAATCGGATTCCGCTGGCTCCGACGATGAATGGCTGGAAGCCCTGATTGAGGACGAAGATGAGTTCCTGGATGAAGTCTGGGCGGAAGACCTGCCGGAAGACGATTCCGATGACGTCATCCCGGACGACACCGAAATGAATCCGACCGGCGAGCTCTGGGAGGTCGTTGAGGTCGAGGACGACGGCGACAACGTCGAGGACGTTCCCGACGTCGGCAGCGACGGCTTTCGTGATTCCGGGGGCATTCCGACCGTCAGGCCGCCGAAGCGCCGTCCGCAGCCCGCCGGTGCGGGAGGCAGGGACGTCAGGTACTCCACCGGCGGCAAGCCGGTCAAGGACGCCGGGGCGGCCTGGCAAGCGCAGATCTACTACCCGTACAAGGCCGAGCAGTGGAAGGAAAAGCTCAGCAAGGGAACGCCATTGTGGGAACTGCAGCATTTCTGCGGCGGCACGCTGATCGACCCGAACTGGGTGCTGACCGCGGCCCATTGCATTGACGAGAGCATGGTCAAGGCAGGCTATCGGGTGCGCCTCGGCGCGGAGGACATCTCAAGAAACGACAGCGGTATGACCTTCAAGATCGACCGGATCGTCAGGCATTCGCAGTACGACGAGAAAGGCTGGCCCAATCCGCGGCCGAACATGTACGCCAATGACATCGCGCTGGTGCACATCGTCGACGATGGTCCGGCGCGGGTACGCAATGAGGCGCAGATCCGGCCGATTCCACCGTACAAGGGCGCGGTGGATGGGGGAGTCGAAGTCAGCGCGACCGGCTGGGGCAAGACCCAGGCCGTCGCTGGTCACGCGCCCAGCGCCGTGCTGATGAAGGTCGACTTGCGGGTGATGGACAACGAGCTTTGCAAGGCGCAGAAAGACTACGGCAAGGAGAGGATCCACGGCGGGGTTATCTGTGCCGCCAGTCCGCGCCGTTCAACCTGCCAGGGTGACAGCGGTGGTCCGGTCATCCTTGCCAAGGGGGCGCCCGCGGTCGTGGGCATCATCAGCTGGGGCAAGGAACGCTGCAACGGCGATGGCCAGCCCTCCGTCTTCACGCGCGTCGCGAGCTACAGTGACTGGATCGAGAGGGCCAAGAAGCTAGATCCGGGCAAGAACTCGCTGCCCTGAATGTGCTGAGCCGTCATCCCGGCGGCACCGGGATGACGGCACCTCGTATCTCAGGTATTACCGCCGGTCGTTCAGTTCACTCGCCTTCCGCAGGAGGCGGTGCCCCGACTCTTTCGCTGCTGGTCTGCGAAGTATCGGTGGAATTCTCGTCGGCAGGCTGAGCCTCATCCGCCGGCATCGTCTCAGTAGCTTCCGCCGGAGCCGCCTCCGGCGCAGCGGCCGCTTCTTCCTTCTTGGCACAGGCCGCCAGCAGCAAGGCTGCCGCCAGCACCGCGAAGGTTGTGGTCAATTTCTTCATGTCCTGTTCCCTGTTGTCCGTGTAACCGGCGTCAAATCGACGCAAGTTCCCCCGAGCCTAGTCGAAGCCGATGCGGTTCAGCAACTTTGCGAAGCGCGGGTCGTCGCGCAGGGGGTCCAGCAGGGGGTCATTGCGGGTATAAACCAGGCCGGAGTCGCCCACGTTCTGGGCCTCCTCAAGCAGGGCAATCGCGGCGTCACGCTCACCCCACTGAGCGAGGATCTGGGCCCGCTGGTACAGCACTTTATCTCCCTGATCCCGGACCAGTTCTGTCAGCGCGGCGCGGGCCGCCGCGGCATTGCCAAGACGGTGCTCGATGATGGCCAGACCCGTCAGCCGCAAGTCGGCAGCTGGCTCCGCCGCATATTCGGCGCGCGCCTCGTCGATGCGCCCCAGCATCAGCAGCGAATCACCGACGGCGGCGTGCGCGCGGGACATGCGCGGATTGAGCGCCAGCGCCTGCCGGATCGGCCGAATCGAAGCCTGGTAATTGCGGGCGCCATACTCGACCGAACCGGCAGCGCGATGGATCAACGGATTCAGCGGGTCGAGCAGCAGGGCACGCTTTATCGCCTCCGCCGCCTCGCGCTTGAGACCGGTTCGCGCGCCGTACAGCGCGTAGCGGGCCATGACCGTCGCCTCGCCGGACCCCAGCTCGCGCGAGCGCTCAAAGGGCGCGCGCGCCGCGCGCGCATCCAGGCGCCCCTGAAACAGCGTGTACCCAAGCGTGGAATGGGCATCGGCCAGATCGGGCGCGAGTTTGATTGCACGCTCGGCCGCGGCAATGGCAGCGCCGTACAGGGAGGCGAGTTGACTGGCTTCGCCATGCTCATTCGCAAGCACTGTCAGTGAACGCGCCCGCGCTGCATGAGCGGCGGCGTAGTCGGGGTCCGCCGCGATGGCCGCATCGAATTCGGCAAGTGCCGCCAGATCCGAAGCCTCATCGGCGCTCAGGTCGTACAGGGCGCGGCCGCGCAGATATGCGTCGTAGGCTGCGATGTTGGTCGTGCCGCCGACCCGGGCCACCTTTCCGTCGCCGCCAGCTCCTCCATCCGTCGCTACCGCGGCCACAAGCGCGTCGGCTACCGTATCCGCAATCTCGCTTTGCACGGCGAAGATATCCTGCATGCTGCGATCGAATGAATTCGACCAGCGGCTGAACCCGGTCCGGCCATCTATCAGGTCGGCCGCAATTCGAACGATTTCTCCGGATCGCCGGACGCTGCCATCCAGCAGGTAGGCGACGCCCAGCTTGGCGGCGATCGTGACGGCGTCGTCCTCGCTATCGCGGAATATCGAGGACGAGGCCTGTGCCATGACCAGCAACTTCGTGTTCCGTGCGAGCGTCACTCGTAGTTCCTCGGAAAGACCATCGGAGAAATACGCCTGGCTCTCATCACCGCTGAGGTTGGCGAATGGCAGGACCGCGACGCTGTTGGCCAGGGCCAGGCGGGCACCACCGATCCATCCCTGCCGCCACGCGACGACGCCCCCTGCGCCTGCGAACGCAGTGCCGAGTGCTGCAACCAGCAGGCCCCGGCGCGAAATCAGGAGCGTCGCACTGCGCGTCCTGGCCGCGGGAAGCGGGCCGTGCAGCGCCTGACCCGCCGCGGCAGCGACCGCGCGGACGACGCCGGCGATGTCTGCGGCCCCCGCGTTGCCCCGCCAACCCGACAGGTCGATGGACTGGTATTGGCGAAAGCCGAGCGGTGGCTGCGTGCCATCCAGCGACACCGGGACGAGCTTGCGCAGATCGCGGCCTTTCGCGGCCTCGTCGAGCACCCAATCGGAGTTCACCGAATTCGCGGACCAGACCACGACCACCGCATCACAACTCTCAAGGGCCGCTTCAATTGATTTGGCAAATGCGGCGCCGCCCTCGATCAACGCGTCCCACCACACGTTGAGGCCCGCGTCCTGCAGCGCCTTGGCCAGCTTCGTGGCTTGCGCCTGATCCGCGCGGGCGTAGCTGAGGAACACCGTCGGGCGCTCGGTCACTTGCGACATACGACTATGATCCGTGAAGGCTTCTGAGCCTTTCCAGCTCCGGGCGTGCAATGGAGTTAACCGCCTGCCGAAGCCCGGCTGACGCGGCCGCCTGCTTCATCGCGGAATCCTGCGCAAACTCAGGCGACGTTCCGACCGGCGCCTTTGAGTGGATCCGGGCGGCCTCCGCCATCTGCTGCCGTTGTCGAGCATCGACGGAAAGTGAGAAATGCGGCGCCACAATGTCCCACACCGCCGCCGGGAGGGCGTCGTACGTAACCAGCTTACCTCGCCCGGGATCGAGACGGCTCGCCGCCTCGCAGAACGCGCCATACAGCCGAGCGACGTATTCCTCCGGTGACCCAGACGTGCCACCCGGATCCACGATCCTGGAGAGCTGGCGAGCAGGCTCTTCAGTAGCCCGAAGCCAGCCCGGCGTCTGTCGCAGGAGCGACACGGCCACTTCGACGGGGTCACGGAGGCTGAGGACCCAGGGCGAAGCTGGAAAGGCCTCCGCAATGATGTCGCAGAACAGCGTATTCCAGCTGCTGAATTTCAGGACATACGGTCCGCGCGCATGGCGCGCGAATGCGTCGCCGAGCGATCGAAGGGCCGCGACAAGATCCGGGCGTGGCCACTTGTGAGGCGGCACCAGAATTTCATTGACGGGCAGCGGCTCCGCATAGACCACCAGCTTGCCGTGTTTCTTCAGCAACTGCGAAATCAATGTCGAACCGCAGCGCGCGACGTGAAATATGAGCCCGGCGGGCGCGGTGTCGGGGGCCGTCTTGCCGATGTCGCTCCTGGCAATCTGGACGAACGATTCGGGCGCCGCGACCCGCACGATCGTTTCCTGCATGAATGCGTCTTGAAGTTCCTCGGGGCGGACCTGGCTGAGCGCGAAATACAGGCCATCCGGCTGCAGGGTTGCGCGCACCGGAAGCAATCCCCCTTGATTGTCATGCATATCCCGAAGAAAGCATGAGATTGCCGGTTCGTCAACTTCAGTGCTAACGTCCAGCCACCATGGAATTCGCCGATTTCATTGCGCCCTTTGATGCGGCGAGGTTCGATTCGCACTACTACGGCAAGCAGCCCGTTTACATCCGTCGCGACGGTCAAGGCCGCCCGGACATCCTGAACTGGGTGCGATTCAACGAAGTGCTGGCGATCACCCCATACTGGAATGAAGACACACTGAAGGTCTACTTCAAGAGTCGTGCGGCGCTTCGGGAAAACTACTGCGACACGGCCGACCTGCGCGCGGGAACGAGTGCGCCGGTCAATCCCGCCAAGGTCAAGGCCCTGATGGGACTTGGTGCAAGCCTGATTGCCAATCACCTGCACCGTGTTTGTCCGGAAGTGGCTTCGGTCGCCACGATGCTCGAAAACCGGTTTGCCGCGCGCGTCGCTGCAAATGTCTACTGCTCATTCAAGGGCGTGCAGGCATTCCAGACCCACTTTGACCTGCATGACGTATTTGCCGTCCAGGCCGAAGGCGAGAAGTTGTGGCGCGTTTACGAAGCGCGCGCGGATGCGCCGGTTTCTCCGTTACCCCCGGGTGATGAAGTCGAGAAATGGCTGACCGCGACCCGCGGGAAGCTGCTGTTTGAAGCAAATATGAGGCCCGGCGACATTCTTTATCTGCCGCGCGGCCAGTACCACGATGCCTTGACCGGCGCGCAGGCTTCGCTGCACGTGACATTCGGTGTCGCGCCGCCAACGGGTCTGGCTCTGTTCAAGCTCCTTGAGAATGCATTGACGCGGGAAAGCGCGTTCCGCGCCTATCTGCCGGATGCACGGGCTGAGGCGGAGTTGCACGAGCGGCTGACCGGGCTGGCAGACCGGGTCAAGACCGTAATGACGTCGCCTTCCTTCACGACCGATGTGCTGAACCATCAGCGGGGCCTTGCCGGCTCAAGAGCCGACTACGGGCTGCCCGTGCAGAAGAAGACGACCTGGTATTCGATTGCGCGCAAGGCGCAGGTCGTTCGCCGCGACCATGGCTACGCCGCGGTCTTCGAGGGGGGCGAGATCGCGCTGGGCGCGACCTATCCGACAATCGAGTGGATCCTGCAGCAGCGCCTTTTTTCGCTGGAGGACGCGGTCGCCCGGCAATCCAGTGTTGATCGCCTGGAGTTGCAGGCTGACCTGGAAAAGCTCAGCGCGGCCGGCATCATCGTCGAAACTGAGATGCGCTAGGGCAATCCGGTTTCTTGCTCCCCGCATCCGATGCCCCGACAATGGAGATCGTGGCCAGGCCCGCCCGGCGTCGCTCAGGCTATGCTGGAACGACCTTGTTGCTGACTTGCGGTGTGAAGGCGCATGAGAGTCATACTGGTTCCCGTAGCTGACCGGCCCGAATGCAGGATCGCGCTTGATCACGCTTTCCATCTGGCCGACGATTTGACCGCCAATGTTGTGGGCTGTCACTTGCGACCTCACCGCTCGGAGGACTCACCACCCAGCGGGCCGCGCTTCCGCCTGCGTGTCGGGCGCGCGGCGCCGCTGCCCGCCAGGCAAGGAGTGCGTGAGGCTGATCTGAAATGCAGAAACGCGCGTGACCTGTTCATGCAGCACGTCAAGGAGCACGGCTACCGAGCCGTCAAGCGGCCCCGCCTTGGCTTGGAACGCTGCGCACAATGGATTGAGCTGGTTGGTGCGGTAGACAGGCTGTTCTGCATTGCCGGCCCGATCGCTGACATGTCGATCGTCTCGCGTCCGCGGCTGAATGCCCGCGGGCCTGGCCCGGAGATCCTGCTGTCGGCCTTGATGCATTCGGGAAAATCGGTGCTGGTGCTCCCGCAGACGCCGGCGTCGCTGGTCGGGCAGCGCATTCTCGTCGCATGGAACCAGAGCGTTGAGGCAGCCCGCGCAGTATCTGCGGCGCTACCGTTACTGCGCAGGGCTAGTGCCGTGCACATCTGCAGTTGCGGTCCCGAAAACAGCCTGGGGCCAAAGGCAGTGCATCTGGCCCAGTACCTGACTTACTGGGGGGTGAAGTGCAGGCGCCGGACCACCCGCGGCAGAGATGTCCCAGGGGAAATTGAAGCCACCTGCGACGACACGGACTCAGACCTCGTGGTCATGGGCGCATATTCGCGCAGCAGGGTGCGGGAACTTGTCTTCGGCGGCGTCACCCAGCACATGCTGTTCAGGACGGCGCGCCCGGTTTTCACCCTGCATTCCTGATTCAGGGCGCTCCCCCACCGTTTATTTCGACCAGTTCTGCAACGATACGCAGGTCATCCTGCAGCGGCGCCATTCCGTGCCGGCCCAGCATCTGGACCATCGTCGCGGCGGCAGCAGGACTGGAAAGCGTCTGGGCCAGGTCCTTTGCCTGATGGCAGGCGCCGCAGTACTGGACGAATGCAGACGATTCCGCGGAATCGGGCGCGGGTTCGCCCACGGGTTGCGACGCCGCCCGGGGCTGTAGCCGCAACGCCATCGCGAATAACCAGGCTGCAACGCATAGACCTGCGACGATTCCCCAGCTGACACGACGTACGATGCGATGCTGCACTTGGCTATACCAGGTCAAACCGCTCGGATTGCAAATGCTCTGCCCTGACGCCGAGTCCGCGCAGTGCCGATTCGACGTCGTCAATCATCGCCGGCGGCCCGCAGACAAAGAATTGCACATGCGCCAGACTTGATGGCAGATGACGCTGTAACAGATCCGTTGAAACGAAGCCGCGTTCTCCCTGCCAGTCCGGCGGAGGCGATTCATACACGGGTACGATCACGAGGTTCATCGTCCTGGCGAGCCCGGCTAACTCATTCCGGAATATCGCGCGTCCCGGGTCATGGGCTGCGTGGATCAGGAGCACCGGGCGATTGTCACCGCGCGCCCGCAGCGTCAGCAGGATTGACCGCATCGGCGTGATTCCGACTCCGCCGGCAATGAGCACGAACGACTGCGCAGGCACCCGGTCCGGCGTGAAGGCACCATAGGGACCATCGACAAACACCGTTGCGCCGGGCACGAGCTGCGGCACGATCTTCGACGACCAGTCCCCCAGAGCCTTGATCGAGAACTCAAGCGGCACCGTCGCGGGTTCGCTGGGACCGGACAGAGACAGCGGATGCTGGTCGAAGCCGAATGCGCTGCTGCCGGTCGACAACCAGGCGAATTGCCCCGGCTCGAAAACCAACCCGTCATGGCCGACCGGCCTGAGCACCAGTGTCCGCGTGCTCGCCCCTTCATCCCGATTTTCGACCAGCACCCAGGGGCGTCGCTGGAGCCGCAGGGGCCGCAGCACGCGATAATCGAGCAAGAGCGCCAGGAACAGCACGGCATAGGCGATAAGTACGATGGCGAGCAGGCGATCCTGCCGTGCCGATGTTTCCTCCAGCACGTGGCCGAGGGCCGCCAGCACGGCCAGGACGGCGAGCAGGGAATGGGAGGCTTGCCATTGTCCGTACCCGAGCCGCAATCGCTTGCGCCGGAGCGACACGGCAATCAGCAGCACCGTCAGCCACAGCGCAGTGGCGCCGAGCGACGTTGAGACATCGGTCCAAACCGGAATCAGGGAATCCAGCGGCAAGCCGGATGCGATCAGGAAGACCGCATGCGCCACGAGGAATCCCAGCGTGGCCGAACCCAGCAGTCGGTGGAACAAGGCCAGAGCATCGCTGCCGAATGGCCGGGCAGCGCTCTTGATCCGCGCAACCAATCCGAACTGCGCCGTCAACAGACTGAACGCGACCAGGCCGGTAGCAATCGCCAGCCCTTGCAGCATCGGTGCTGTCGCACCGCCTGAAAGTCTGACAACCAATGCGACACCGAGCGGCAGCAACACCACGGCGACGTACAGGCCGAACCAGGCGATGCCGCGCGAGACAGGGGCGCTCATCGCTCACCCGCGCGATACAGCAGGCCGCGGCGCACGAGCGCCTTTTCCGCCTCGACCGCGAAGAAGACGGTGAAAGCAATCGCGAAGCAGGCAAGCAGTTCTGCTCCGGATAGCGCAACCGTATTGAACCAACGGTGCCCGAATGGCGTGTAAATGATCGCCAGCTGGACCAGGATGGAAGCAACTACGACTAGTGTCAGCGCCAGATTCGAGGACAGCCCCTGTGTTGCCAGCGATTCGCGCTCTGAACGAATGGCCAGCACGTGGAATAGCTGGGCCAGCACCAGCGTCGTGAAGACCAGGGTTTGCCAACCCTCGGAACCACCGCCAAGGCTCCAGGCCTGACCGAGCAGCGCCAAGCCCGCTATCAGCGAGCCGACCCACAGGAGATGCTGCCAGATTCCGCCTGCAAACAGGCTCTCATCCGGCCTGCGCGGCGGTCGCTGCATCACGCCCCGTTCCGGTGGCTCGACTGCCAGCGCCAGCCCCGGCAGCCCGTCGGTGACCAGATTAACCCAGAGGATGTGGATTGGCAGCAAGGGCAACGGCAGGCCCAGGAACGGCGCCAACAGGATCGTCAGTATTTCCGCGGCGTTGCCAGCCATCGCGAACCGCACGAACTTCCGGACATTGTCGTACATGCGCCGCCCTTCACTCACTGCCGTGACAATGGTCGCGAAGTTGTCATCCAGCAGCACCATGTCGGCGGCCTCGCGCGCCACGTCCGTTCCGGATCGCCCCATTGCAATACCGATGTCGGCAAGCTTCAGCGCAGGCGCATCGTTGACGCCATCGCCCGTCATGGCGACGAACTCACCGCGGCGCCGGAAGGCTTCTACAATTCTGACTTTGTGCTCCGGCGTCACGCGGGCGAACGCGACAGGGCCAGCCAGCGCTTGTTCCAGTTCCTCCGCACCCATGGTCTCGAGTTCCCGACCCACAATGACCCGGCCGTCCTCTGGCAGCATGCCCAGTTCGCGGGCGATCGAGCGCGCGGTCGCAGGGTGGTCACCGGTGATCATCACCGCCCGGATTCCGGCGGCCTGGCATGTGGCCACCGCATCAAAGGCCTCGGGTCGTGGCGCATCCTCCAGGCCGACGAGCCCCAGGAACACAAGTCCTTGCGCCATTTCCGTACTGGAAGTCTGCCGCGCGGCCTGCTCGCGCATCGCCAGCGCGATTACCCGTTGCCCTGACGAGGCCATTCGCGCAGCGGCTGCCAGGACTTTGCCCGCATCCACGGATTCCGGGACGCAGCGGGCAAGTACTGCCTCCGGAGACCCCTTGACGAAGACGACATGATCGCCTGAGTCCTCGGCATGCATCGTCGCCATGCACTGCCGGGCCGGATCGAACGGCAGTTCGGCCACGCGCCGCAGACGTTGCATGGCAACTGCCTTGGTGTCCCCGATCATTGCCGCCGCTTCGTGCAAGGCAACCTCGGTCGGGTCGCCGACCAGTCCGTCGGCCCCCTCTTCGACGTCGTTCGAAACGGCCAGGGCCTCGGCCAGCCTGCGCCAGGTCCCTTCCCTTTCGCGCGGCGGCAATTCGTGAATCCTTCCGTCAACGTACCAGACGCGCACCTGCATCCGGTTCTGGGTCAGGGTGCCGGTCTTGTCGCTGCAGATCGCGGTTACCGAGCCGAGTGTTTCGACCGCCGGCAGGCGTCGCACCAGCGCATTCCGCCGCACCATGCGCCGCGCCCCGATGGCGAGCGCAATCGTCACGACGGCCGGAAGCGCCTCAGGTATGGCCGCGACCGCAAGGCTGACGGCCGTCAGCAGCATCAGCATCAGCGGTTCGCCACGCAACAGGCCCGCCGCGAATAGCAGCGTGCAGATCGCAATGACCGCCAGCGACAGCCGCTTGCCGAAAACCGCGAGCCGCAGTTGCAATGGCGTGCGCCCCGCCTCGGCAGTTCCCAGCAGGCGCGCAATCCGCCCCAACTCGGTTTCCATGCCGGTCGCGATTACAAGGCCGGTGCCCCTGCCGGTCGCAACTGTCGTCCCTTTCCAGGCCATGTTGCTACGATCAGCGACGGTAAGCTCGGCATCATCCAGTGCAGTCGTCTGCTTTTCGACCGCTTGCGATTCACCGGTCAACACCGCTTCCTGGACCGATAGTGCGGCAGCTTCGATGAGCCGCAGGTCGGCCGGCACGATCCGGCCCGCTTCGAGCAGCACGATATCGCCCGGCACAAGCTCCGCCGCCGCGACTGTCAGCACCCGTCCGTCCCGTCGCACGCTCGCCATGGGAGCGGCCATGCTGCGCAGCGCTTCGATCGCAGCCTCGGCGCGATACTCCTGCACGAACCCGATCACCGCGTTCATGATCACGATCGCAAGGATCACGATCACGTCCTCGAGGTCGCCCGTGAGGCCGGCCAGGGCTGCGGCTGCCAGCAGCACCAGGATCATGAAGTCGCGAAACTGGTCGAGTAGCATCCAGGACCAGTGACGCCGCGGCGCCTCGCGAATTGCATTGGGGCCGTACCGAGCACGGCGGGCCTCGACATCGACGCCGGCCAGTCCCGTTGTTGCGGTGCTGCCGAGACGGCTCAGTGCGGTGCTGTCCTGAAGCGTGTGCCAGCTGCCGCGTCCAGTAGCTGTGGCGATCATTGCCCGAACAGGAACAGGATGAAGGCGTTGGCAACGTAGATGATCAGCAGGAACAGCCCGATCCAGCCGAAGAATCGGAACTTTCGCCCGGCGGGCCGGTAGAACAACGCAGTAATGACAGCTCCGGTCATGACAATCGCGCTGAGAGCCGTACCGACATGCGCCGGCGAGACGGCCGAGAACAACGGTCCTTTGGTATAGGCAAGATCGTCAACCGCCAGGATCGCCGCGTCGAACAGATTGCTGCCCAGCAGGTTGCCGATAGCCAGGTCCAGTGCGCCGATCCTGAGGGCAGAAATTGCGACCGCCATTTCCGGCAGCGAGGTCGAGAAAGCCACGAGCAGCGTGCCGACAAAGCTGTCGCTCCAGCCCATCAGGCGGGCAATGTTCATTCCGATAAAGGGAAGCCAGGTTCCGGCAGCGATCACGACCACTGCCGCTGCGGAATAACTGACGATTGCGCGGCGCAAGCTGATATGCGGATAACGCAACTCGGCGGGCGCCGGTCGCAAGCGTGCCTCCTGCAACTCGTATTGCGTGACGACCCACATTGCCAGCAGGTAGCCACCGAGGATTACCGGCGTGTACAGCCCGACATGGCCGATGGCGGGCATCTGGTCGCCTGCCAAGATCGAAAGCGCAATGATCCCGAGCAGGATCACCCCGAATCCTGCCGACAGGATGTGACTCTGGGCCGCCAGCGTATAAATCGACGCGCGAGGGTATCCGATTTCTAGCAGCAGCAGCAGCAGCAAATTAAATATGCAGCTGCCGAGGACATCACCGACCGCGATGTTCGGTACATCAACGATTGCGACTGCGCTGATGCCGGTCACGAGTTCCGGCAATGAGGTAACTGTTGCGACCATCAATATCCCGATGAGGGTGCGCCCCAGCCCGGTGCGCTCCGCGATCACGTCGCCGAAGCGCGATAGCTGGTAGCCGCCGACGCCAATCAGCGCGGTACAGAAAAGGAACTGCAACCAGGCGATCGTCATTCAGGAATTACAACTTCAATGCCTCTGGAGTAGAACCTTAGGCGCTGGAGTGACTGCGAATCAAGCCATATCCGGATCAGAGACGCGCGGCTTGCGCGCCGCGCACCGGCGCCGCAGTTGCGATCGCATTCGCGATCGCGCATTGTTCGAGTCACATCTCGCGTAGTTCGTTACGCACCCCGGGTTCTCATGACATCGATGATGGCGTCGACGACTCTCGCATTGAGCGCGCTGCTGGCATCGGTACTGTCGGCAAGTGCCGCCTCGGGCGCGCCGGGGGCAGCGGCGCGTACTGATATCCCACGGTCAAACCTCGCCGGCAGCGTGCTCGCGGGAGTCCTGCCGCGCACTGCAGCCGTGCCCGGCGGCGTCGTGACGCTGCCGATCGAAGGACCCGCGGACGCCGAACCGATCGTCACGTTCAACGGCTTGCGCGCAATGGTGCTACGTGACTCTGACAATTGGATTGCCGTTATCGGAATCCCGCTTGGCACGCCGCCCGGCCATGAGCAGGTCGCTGTGAGGCGAGACGGCGCGACGACGCACCTCGGCTTCGACATCAGCGCCAGGGAATACGCCGTGCAGAAGCTCACGGTGCCGCCGAACCAGGTGAATCTTTCGAAGAGCGACCTCGCGCGTGTCGAGAAGGAGCGTGTCAGGATTCGCGGCGCGCTGACGACAGTCTCGGCGGACCCGCCCGGGACGCTCAGGCTGCTGCAGCCGACGCCGGGCCCGCGCTCGAGTTCCTACGGCCTGCGGCGCTTCTTCAACAACGAGTCGCGCAATCCGCACACCGGCATGGACATCGCGGCCCCACTCGGCTCGCCAGTGCACGCCGCCGCCGCCGGTAATGTCGTCGACGTCGGGAATTATTTCTTCAACGGAAACACCGTCATTCTCGATCACGGCGCAGGGTTTGTGACGATGTATTGCCACCTGAACCGCATCCACGTGGAACCGGGGCGCAGGGTCGACGCGGGCGCAATGATCGGCGACGTGGGCGCCACGGGCCGCGTGACGGGCCCGCACCTGCATTTCGGCGTGACGCTGAATGGCACGATGGTGGATCCGGCGCTCTTCCTGCCGGCGGAATAAGAAAGGCCCGGGAGTCTCCTCCCGGGCCTTCCAGATCGAAGCGTAAAGTCCTGCGACTTTACATGTCCATGCCGCCCATGCCGCCCATGCCACCACCACCCATCGGCGGATGGTCGTGCTCCTCCTTCGGAGCCTCAGCGACCATCACCTCGGTAGTCAGCAGGAGGCCTGCGACGGAAGCTGCAGTCTGCAGCGCGAGGCGCGTGACCTTGGTCGGGTCCAGGATGCCCATCTCGATCATGTCGCCGTACTCGCCGGTCGCGGCGTTGTAGCCGAAGCTGCCCTTGCCCTCGCGGACCTTGGCCAGCACGACCGAGCCGTCTTCACCGGCGTTCTGCACGATCTGGCGCAATGGCTCCTCGATGGCGCGCGACAGGATACGGATGCCGACATTCTGGTCCTCATTGGCCCCAGTGAGCTTGTCGAGCATCCTCTGCACGCGAACGAACGCGACGCCGCCACCCGGCACCACGCCCTCTTCGACCGCCGCGCGGGTCGCGTGCAACGCGTCCTCGAGGCGGGCCTTCTTTTCCTTCATCTCGATCTCGGTGGCCGCACCGACCTTGATCACGGCGACACCGCCGGAGAGCTTCGCAACGCGCTCCTGCAGCTTCTCCTTATCGTAGTCGGAAGTGGCCTCCTCGACCTGGCGGCGGATCTGCTCGATCCGGCCCTTGATCTCGGAGGTCTTGCCGGCGCCGTCGATAATCGTCGTGTTTTCCTTCTCGGCGACGATTTTCTTGGCCTTGCCAAGGTCATTCAGCGTCGCTTTCTCCAGCGACAGGCCGACCTCGTCGGAAATCACGGTGCTACCGGTCAGCACGGCGATGTCCTGGAGCATGGCCTTGCGGCGGTCGCCGAAGCCCGGCGCCTTGACGGCACACACCTTGACGATGCCGCGAATCGTGTTGACCACGAGTGTCGCGAGCGCCTCGCCCTCGACGTCCTCGGCGACGACCAGCAGGGGCTTGCCGGCCTTGGCGATGCTCTCGAGCAGCGGCAGCATTTCGCGGATGTTCGAGACCTTCTTGTCGTACAGCAGGATGTACGGGCTCTCGAGCTCGCAGGTCTGGTTCTGGCCGTTGTTGATGAAATACGGCGACAGGTAGCCGCGGTCGAACTGCATGCCCTCGACCACCTCGAGTTCATTCTCGAGGCTCTGGCCCTCTTCGACCGTGATCACGCCTTCCTTGCCGACCTTCTCCATTGCATCCGCGATCTTCTTGCCGATCGCCTCGTCGCTGTTCGCCGAGATCGTGCCGACCTGGGCGATCGCCTTTGAGTCCTTGCAGGGCTTGGACAGCTTCTTGAGTTCCTCGACCGCGGCCGTCACGGCCAGGTCGATGCCGCGCTTGACGTCCATTGGGTTAATGCCCGAAGCGACGGCCTTCATGCCTTCGCGGATGATCGCCTGCGCGAGCAGGGTCGCGGTCGTCGTGCCGTCGCCGGCCTCGTCGGAGGTCGATGAAGCGACTTCCTTGACCATCTGCGCGCCCATGTTCTCGAACTTGTCCTTGAGCTCGATCTCTTTCGCGACCGAGACGCCGTCCTTGGTAATGGTCGGCGCGCCGAAGCTCTTCTCGAGCACGGCATTACGGCCCTTGGGGCCGAGCGTCGCCTTCACGGCGTTCGCTAGCAGGTTGACGCCGCGGACCAGGCGGGTGCGCGCGTCATCGCTGAATCTGACTTCCTTGGCTGGCATTGGTACTTGTCCTCTTTACTTTTCGATCACGGCCATGACGTCTTCCTCGCGCATCACGAGGAGATCATCGCCGTCGACCTTGACTTCGGTTCCACCGTATTTTCCGAACAGGATCTTGTCGCCGACCTTGAGGTCGAGCGGACGCACATTCCCGTTCTCGAGAATCTTGCCTTTGCCGACTGCGACGATCTTGCCGCGAATCGGCTTCTCGGCAGCCGTATCAGGGATCACGATGCCGCCGGGTGATTTGCGCTCTTCTTCTTCGCGCTTGACGATCACACGATCATGAAGCGGACGGATCTTCATGGTTGAACACTCCTTGGAAAATCGCTTGTAACTGAGGCCAGGGGGCGCCGATTTGGCATTAGCACTCCCCCTGGGAGACTGCTAATGATAGGGATTGCGAGCCCAAATTCAAGCGCTGTCTGGACCACCCCCGGTGCCATTCCTAATCAATTGAAATGCCACGGTTTTATGCAATTGCGATTGCCCTGTACCTGGCATGAAATCGCGAAACCGGGCAGGCCGTCGAGACAAGTGCGCGGTGGGCCGCTAACCTCTCGCCCCCGCCTGATGAAAAATAGCCGCGAGGATCCCAGCGAATGAAGAGTCCGAGGACTGTCCTGGCCGCGTTCCTGCTGGCCATCACCGCCACGGCCACGGCGCAGGGCCTGCTTGGCCCCGCGATCAATGACGACCAGTTCCTGCCCGTGGACGAGGCCTTCATGTTCACCGCCGCCGCTGATGGCGGCGCACAGATTGCCCTCGACTGGCAGGTCGCCCCGGGTTACTACCTTTATCGGCACCGCGTGTCGGCCAAGACCGCGACCGCGGGATTCTCGCTCGGCGAAATCGCGATGCCGCCAGGCAAGAAGAAGACCGACGAGTTCTTCGGCGCGGTCGAGGTCTACTACCACGAGCTCATTGCGACTGTTCCGGTCGAGCGCCCCTCCGATGGCTCGACGCTCGAGATCACTGTCGGCTACCAAGGCTGCGCCGACGCCGGGCTCTGCTATCCGCCGGTCACCAAGACTGTAACGATCAAGCTGCCGCCGCCGGGCACGCCGTCCCGCGCGGACGCCCCGCCAATGGTCGCCGAGCAGGACCGGCTGGCGGCCCAGATCGCGACCGGAAATCTGCTGATCGTGATGGCGATCTTCTTCGTCGGCGGGCTCGGGCTCGCATTCACGCCCTGCGTGCTGCCCATGATCCCGATCCTGTCCAGCATCATTGCCGGGCAGGGCGCGGCCGCGACCCCGCGCCGCTCCTTCCTGCTCTCAGTCGTCTACGTGCTTGGCATGGCGATGACCTACACCATTGCGGGCGCCGCATTCGCGGCCGCCGGCAAGCAGGCACAGGCATTCTTCCAGCAGCCCTGGATCATCATCAGTTTCGCGATCCTGTTCGTGGTGCTGGCGCTTGCGATGTTCGGCTTGTTCGAGCTTCGCATACCGGCCGCGCTGGAAACGCGCTTGTCCGCCGTATCGGGCCGCCAGAAAGCCGGCAGCCTGGTCGGGACCGCGATCATGGGCGTGCTGTCCGCACTGGTCGTCACGGCCTGCGTCGCGCCGCCGCTGGTCGCCGCACTCGCGGTCATTGGCCAGGCGGGCGACGTGCTGCGCGGCGCGCTGGCTCTCTTTGCGATGTCCATCGGCATGGGCGCGCCGCTGCTGCTGGTCGGCGTCGCGGGCGGGCGTTTCCTGCCGCATGCCGGGCCCTGGATGACGACGGTCAAGGCCTTGTTCGGAGTGATGATGCTGGGTGTCGCGGTGTGGATGCTCGAAAGGATCCTGCCGGGTCCCCAGACACTGGCGCTGTGGGCACTGCTCGTATTCGTCGCCGGCTATTACTTCGGCGGATTCGGGCGGCCGGACCCGAAAGGGTTACCGCGGCCGCTCGCGCGTGGCGCGGGCCTCGCTGCGATCGCCTGGGGCGTCATCATGATGATCGGCGCCGCGGCCGGCGGTCACGATCCGCTGCAGCCGCTGCGCGGCATTTCCTTGCCCGGCGCGCTCGGAAAATCGCAGGCGACGGCTACCGAGGCGCTGCCATTCCGCAGGATCACTTCGGTCGAGGAGCTGGACCGTGAGCTTGCGGCGGCACTGGCCGCCGGCCAGCCCGCGATGCTCGATTTCTATGCGGACTGGTGCGTGTCCTGCAAGGAAATGGAGAAATACACGTTTTCCAATGCCGACGTGCAAAGGGACCTCTCCGGTTTCGTGCTTCTAAAGGCCGACGTCACCGCAAATGGCCCCGCCGACCAGGCCTTGCTGCGCCGCTTCGGCGTCTATGGACCCCCGACCACGGCTTTCTTCGGTGCCCACGGACGCGAGTGCCGCGGTTTCCGGCTGGTCGGCTATGTGCCGGCCGATGCATTCCGGGAGCACTTGACCCGGTTCGTCCGCGAATGCTGAATCTGCCGCGCGGCGTGCAATGGGCCGGCCTCCTGCTCGTGGCCACTCTCGCGGGCCTCGGCGCCTACCTCGTGAGCCGCAACCTGCTCGCGCCGGAACTACCGTCGGTCGAGCCGATCCGCCCCGTCGTGATTCCTGAACGCCGGCCTGACATCACGCTTGCCGATCGCGACGGCAAGCCGCGAGCGCTTTCAGAATGGGACGGCAAGGTACTTGTCATCAATTTCTGGGCGACCTGGTGTGCGCCCTGCCGGCGCGAGATACCGATGCTGAATGAACTGGCGCGCGAGCATCGCGGCCAGGGTGTCGAAGTCATCGGCATCGCCGTGGACTTCCGGGAGGACGTCCTTCAATACCTGCAGAAGATGCCAATCGATTACATCGTGCTGATCGGGGAGCAGGACGGCATGGATGCCGCGCGGGCCTTTGGCATGGACACGATCGGACTGCCCTTCACCGCCTTCACCGACAGCTCGGGCCGCATTGCCACCATTCATGTGGGCGAATTGCACCGTCCGCAGGCCGAGGCCATCTTGAAACTGGTGAGTCAAGTGGACTCGGGTACTATCGACATGGCAACGGCCAGGGCTCGGATTCGCGAAGAAATGGCCGATATCGGCCAATCGGGCTCCTGAGACTCCCCAGAACCTGCCTGTTTGGCGTCAGATCGACGCCGTTCGCCGCATTATCCGTGCATTATCTGGACAAATTCGACCCTCTCCGGTTCAATGAGCGTCCACCGAGGCCGGTGGCTCAAGGGGGATTGGGCGGCCGATGCGACGAATTCTCCTCATCAATGGACCGAACCTCAACCTGCTCGGCAGCCGGGAGCCGGATCATTACGGCCGGGACACGCTGGAGGCCATCGAGGAGCGATTGAAGGCACAGGCCGCGAGTCGCGGTGCGGTCCTCGAGGGCTTCCAGAGCAACGCCGAGCACGAATTGGTCGAGCGCGTCCAGGCTCTGCGCCAGCAACCGGCCGATTTCGTGATCCTGAATCCAGGCGCCTTCACTCATACGAGTATCGCGCTGCGTGACGCGCTCCTGGCAGTGTCGGTGCCATTCATCGAAGTGCATCTTTCCAACGTGCACGCGCGGGAACAATTCCGAAAGCAATCCTATTTTTCCGACATCGCGGTGGGCAGCATCACTGGCCTCGGAGCGCAGGGCTATGAGCTCGCGCTCGCCGCCGCGCTCGAGCGCCTCGACCGGCCCCAGGGGAAATGAATGGACATACGAAAGATAAAAAAACTGATCGAACTGCTGGAGGAGTCCGGGCTGGCTGAACTCGAGATCTCGGAAGGCGAGGAATCAGTGCGTATCGCCCGCTTCACCCAGGGCGTCAATGTCGTGGCGACGGGCGCGCCTCCGCCAATGCAGCTGCCAGCCACACCCGTGCAGGCCTCCGCCCCAGCCGTACCGGCACTGGCCGGGCAGCGCGATGAAAACCTGGTCACGGCGCCGATGGTCGGCACCTTCTACGGATCCCCGGCGCCCGGCGCCAAGCCCTTCGTCGAAATCGGCCAGGAAGTCCGTGTTGGCCAGGTGCTTTGCATCATCGAGGCCATGAAGATGATGAACCAGATCGAAAGCGAGCGCGCCGGCAAGATCGTCGCCATGCTCGCAAAGAACGGCGAACCGGTTGAGTTTGGCCAGCCGTTGTTCGCGATCGAGTAACAGGGATGCTGGACAAGATCGTCATCGCCAACCGCGGCGAGATTGCGTTGCGCATCCTGCGCGCCTGCCGTGAGCTCGGCATCAAGACGGTCGCTGTCCACTCTACTGCGGACCAGAATCTCAAGCACGTGTTGCTGGCAGACGAGACTGTCTGCATCGGACCGCCCGCCTCCAGGGACAGTTACCTGAATATGCCGGCAATCATCAGCGCCGCCGAAGTTACCGACGCGGTCGCCATTCATCCCGGATACGGATTCCTGTCAGAGAACGCCGATTTCGCGGAGCGCGTCGAGAACAGCGGCTTCGTATTCATCGGCCCGCGCAGCGAGACGATCCGCCAGCTCGGAGACAAGGTTTCCGCGATCCGGATGATGAAGGAGCATGGCGTACCCTGCGTGCCCGGTTCCGACGGGCCGCTGCCCGAGGACACTGACGAATGCTTCAGGATGGCGCGCACCATTGGCTACCCGGTAATCATCAAGGCCTCGGGCGGCGGCGGTGGCCGGGGCATGCGCGTGGTGCACAGCGACGCCACACTGGTGAACGCGATCAATGTCGCGAAAACCGAGGCCCAGGCGGCGTTCGACAATGACACGGTCTACATGGAGAAATACCTCGAGAAGCCGCGCCACATCGAATTCCAGGTCATCGGCGACAACTACGGCAACGTCGTGTCGCTCGGCGAGCGCGACTGCTCACTGCAGCGTAGGCGCCAGAAGATCATCGAGGAAGCGCCGGCACCGGGGATCACGCAGGCTCAGCGGGACGAGATGGGCGAGCGGCTTGTGGCGGCCTGCGCGGCGGTCGGCTATCGCAGCGCCGGCACGCTGGAGTTCCTGTTCGAAGAAGGCAATTTCTACTTCATCGAAATGAATACACGCGTGCAGGTTGAGCACCCGATTACCGAGATCGTCACCGGCGTCGACATTGTAAAGCTGCAGTTGCGCATCGCGGCGGGCGAGCCGCTGCCATTCAGGCAGCAGGACATCGTGATGCGCGGGCACGCAATCGAATGCCGGATCAATGCCGAGGACCCGAAGACCTTCACGCCGTCGCCAGGTC
>JAQBHG010000114.1:0-25001 GCA_032127975.1 Steroidobacteraceae bacterium | reverse complement strand
GTCGCTTCGGCCTGCGGCTCGTAGTTGAAGCTGATCGGGCCCATTGGCTGTCCACGCGGCGGGTAGTAGTAGCAATCGATGGGGATTGACGGCGCGTTGCCGGGCGGAGCATGCACGAAGTCCAGGTCCACGCCGATGCGTGATGTCCTGCGCGCGATGAACCTGGTCGTGTAAGCGCGCTCCTCTTTGGCGGGCAGTGCACCACTGGCTGGAAACATTCGGATTTGCGTGACACGCAGGTCGATTTCGGATGCATCCGGCGGATTGACGGCCACGTCGAATGCGACTTCGCCCAGCGCGATACCGCGACCGCTGCAGCGGATCAGGTAATGGCCCGGCGCCCAACTGAAGTCCTGGTCCCGACTCCACAAGGTTATGGCCCTGGATTCATCGGCCCCGGCAAAGACCTGGGCCTCGAAGTTCCGCTTGCTGGATCTGCCGCGCTCAGGGGCCTGCAATTCGCATTCCATGGGATAGGGAGCTGACACTTTCGCGGGTGCATGTCCAAGCGTCACTTCGGCGCCGATGGAGCGGCTGCGATTTGCGTCAAAGCGCGTCGAATAGAGCCGCCTTTCGAGTGGCGCGACGACGTTGCCCTCCTGCTCCCAGAGGCGAATCTCGAACCTGGTCGGGGCAACTTGTGCCTGCGCCGCGCCGCTGGCGAGAGCGCAAGCGAGCGCCGGCAACAGCTTGAAATACATGGCCTCCCTCCTTGTCGGGTGTGCTTTGGCCTCTATACCCTAGGGATGTGACCCTGTTTCGGCCCACTGCGTTCACGGATCGTCCCGACGGAGGCGCCGGGGCGGCCAGGCGGTGGCTGGTTGGCGCGGTTGCCGCCGCCGCGATCGTCGCGGCCTTCTGGCTCGATCGCGTACCACAGGATCCCGGTTATCACGAATTCGCCGATCGCAGCGTGTTGTTTGGTGTCCCGGGTTTCTGGAATGTCGCAACGAACCTGCCGTTCCTGTTCGTGGGCCTGATCGGGCTCGCGCGGCGGTCGCGTTTGCGCGTCCAGTCACAGCGAGCCCCACACACTGTTTTCTGCGTCGGTGTCGCGCTGGTCGGCTTTGGCTCCGCGTACTACCACTGGGCGCCATCGACCGCAGCACTGCTGTGGGACCGCCTGCCGATGACGGTCGCGTTCATGTCGCTCTTTTCTGCAGTCATCCAGGATCGTGTGTCGGAGCGCCTGGGGCGGAATCTGTTGTGGCCGCTCGTCATCGCGGGTGTCGCGTCGATCGCATGGTGGTACTGGTCAGAGCTTGCGGGTCGCGGCGACCTGCGGGCCTACGCGGTCGTGCAATTTCTGCCGATGCTCCTGATCCCGCTGATGCTGCTGCTGTTCAGGGGCCATGGGCTTCGCGCGGGCTGGCTATGGGCCACGCTTGCCGCCTACGTTCTTGCGAAGCTGGCAGAGTACTTCGACGCTGCAATCTACGCGGCGAGCGGCATCCTGAGCGGCCACAGCATCAAGCACCTGCTGGCAGCAGTCGCTGTCTGGTGGGCGATGCGCGCGTTCAGTGATTACAAATCGCCGGCGAGGGCCTTGTAGAGGGCGGCGAGTGCGGTGGCCCGCTGGCTTTCCGCCTGCACATGCTGATCTTCCAGATCCAGCAGCGTGCGCTCGGCGTCCAGCAGCGTGAGGTAATCGCTCGCACCGGCGTCGTAACGCATCTTGGAAAGTCTCGCAGCTTCGCCTGCGGCATCTGCCGCCGCGCGCAGTTCGTCCTCGGCCTGGTTTGCAGCCCGGAAGCCTGCCAGGGCGTTTTCCGTCTCCTCGAGTGCGCGCAGCACCGTTTCCTGGTAGCGGGCAATGGCGCCGTCCGCGCGCGCTTCGGAAGCCTTGACCTTCTGACGAACGCGGCCGACGTTCAGGAAGCTCCAGCTCAATGATGGCCCGTAGCTCCAGCGCTCTGCCGCGCGCTGGCCGATCTCCTCGCGTGACTGCCCGGTCCAGCCAAAGTTACCGAGCAACTCGAGCTTCGGGAAATACTCGGCAATCTCGACACCGACATCGGCCGTCGCGGCGGCGAGTTCACGCTCCGCAGACCGGATATCCGGGCGTCGCTTGAGCCACTGTTCCGGCGTGCCGGTTGCGACCAGTTCCGGCAGTGCCGGAATCGTCGTTTGCGGCGCCAGATTCGGACGCAGGGTCTCGACCGGCCAGGCGGTCAGCACCGCGAGACGCTGTTCCTGGCGTACGACATCGGCCTCCGCCTGGGGAACGGCAGCGGCAAGACTGCGCGCCTGTGCCTGCGATCGCGCGAGGTCGAGCGCCGTCGAATTTCCTGCGTCCACTCGCGCCCGCAGGATCGAGACGTTTTCCTCGAGATTCGACAGCTGGCGACGCAGCAGTGCGAGCCGCTCACGCGCGCTGATCAGCGAGAACCACGCCTGCGCGGTCTCGGCGACGATGGAGAGGCGGGCATCGGCGAGCGCCGCGGCGTCGGCTTCAACGCGCCGCTTGATCGCCTTGTTCTGGTTGCGCAGGCTGCCGAACAGGTCGATTTCCCAGGTAGCGTCGAAACCTGCGCGCCAGGTTTCGAACCTGCCTGCGCCGGGCTGCGAGAATGGATCCTGGCCGCTGAACTGGCTTTTCTCCTGGCTCCCCTCGGCGGTGATGGTGGGAATCCAGCTGTAAAACGACAAGCCGCTGAGGGCGCGCGTCTCTGCGAATCGCGCGGCGGCCTGGGCAATGGTCGTATTGGCCACCAGCGCGCGCGCAACCAGGGTATCGAGCTCGGGGCTGCCGAATGCGGCCCACAATTTCGAGCCTGCGGGTTGCAGGGCAGCCTCAGCAGTCGCCTGGTCGAATTTTGCGGGCAGCGGTGTTTCCGGCCGGTGATAGCGCGGGCCCACGGTGCAAGCCGCGATCAGAGCGACAACAGGCAGAATGACGATGGCCTTACGCATGGCTGCCGCCTTGCGCGGCGAGCTTCGCGGCGTGGCGCTCGTTCTGCCGTTCGACAAAATTGCGAAGCACGACGTAGAACACCGGCGTCAAGAACAGCCCGAAGAAGGTCACGCCGAGCATGCCGGTAACGACCGTGATGCCCATGACGTAGCGCACTTCGGCACCGGCGCCGGATGCCAGCACCAGCGGAGTGACGCCTGCGATAAAGGCAAAGCTCGTCATCAGGATCGGGCGCAGGCGCAGGCGGCAAGCCTCGATAGCTGCTTCGACGATGCCCTTGCCCAGTTCCTCGAGGTCACGTGCGAATTCGACGATCAGGATCGCGTTCTTGCAGGCGAGGCCGATCAGCACGGCAAGCCCGATCTTGGTGAAGATGTTGTTGTCGAGGAATGTCGGCGCAAAAGGCGGTGGCGATACCGCGAGCCACAAGCCGTGAAGTGAATTAACCAGCCAGGTTCCGCCGATTGCCGACAGCAAACACATGGGCACGATCAGGATGATCGCAAGGGGCAAGGACCGGCTTTCGTACAGCGCGGAGAGTACGAGGTAAACGAGCAGCACGCAGAGCGGAAACACGAAAAGCGCGGCATTGCCCTGGGTGACCTGCTGGTAGGTAAGGCCGGTCCATTCGACGGCCATGCCACGCGGCAGCACCTTTTCGGCAATCTCCTTGACCTTGACGAGTGCTTCACTCGAAGACAGCAGCGCCGGATTGATGGCGGCCGACATGTCGGCCGCCGGGTAGGCGTTGTAACGGATCACCGGATCCGGGCCGAAACTCGGCGTGACGCTGACGACACTGCCGAGCGGCACCATGTCGCCATGGCTGTTGCGGACCTTCAGGCCCTCGATGTCTTGCACCGTGGCGCGAAAGGGCGCATCGGCTTGCGCGTAGACGGCGTAGGTGCGCCCGAACAGATTGAAGTCATTGACGTAAGCCGAGCCGAGGTACACCTGCAGCGTATTGAACACATCGGTCAGCGACAGGCCGAGTTCCTTGACCTTCGTGCGATCAACGGTTGCATCGAGTTGCGGGACATTCGACTGAAATGCCGTAAAGGTTCCGAGCGGATCGAACCCCTCGGTCTGGCCGAGTGCGCCGACGAGCCCCACTGTCTGGTTGTAGAGCTCGCCGTAACCGATGTTTGCGCGATCCTGCACGTAAAGATCTATGCCATTGGCATTGCCAAGACCGAGCACGGGCGGTGGCAGCAGCGCGAAGGCGAGTCCTTCCTGGATCTGGCTGTAGCCCATGTTGATGCGCATAGCAATCTCGCCTGCGTCCAGCTCGCGCTGGCCCTGCGGCTCCAGCCCGGCGAACATGACGCCGGTGTTGGGCGTCGCGACGAAATGGACCGCGTTGAGCCCCGGGAACTGCACGACATTCTTGACCCCGGGCACGGCCATCGCGATCTCGCCCATCTTCCGCATGACCGCATCGGTGCGGTCAATCGTCGCCGCCTCCGGCAGCTGCAGCACGGCGAACAGGTACTGCTTGTCCTGGGTCGGGATGTATCCGCCCGAAACGGCGCGGAATGCAATGATGGTCACGACCACCAGCACGGCATAGATCGCGAGCAGGCGCGGCGCGCGCCCGATGGTGCCGCCGATGCCGCCTGAATAGCGATTGCCAAAGCCGTGGAACAGGCGGTTGAACGCAGCGAATGGCCGGCCGAACACGCGCTCGATCCAGCGCCCGAGGGCGTCCTTCGTCGCGCCATGTGGCTGCAGCAGCATCGCAGCCAGCGCCGGCGACAGCGTCAGCGAGTTGAAACCGGAGATGATCACCGCGGCCGCGATCGTCACTGCGAACTGGCGGTAGAACTGGCCGGTAACGCCGCCGAGGAAGGCGAGCGGTATGAACACGGAGGCCAGCACCAGCGTGATCGCGACAATCGGCCCGGACACTTCGCTCATTGCCTGGTGGGCCGCAGCCCGCGGTGTCATGCCGTTGCTGATGTGCCGTTCGACGTTCTCCACCACGACGATGGCGTCGTCCACGACGATTCCGATGGCTAGCACGAGGCCGAACAGGTTGAGCACGTTGATCGAGAATCCGAGCAACCACAGCACGGCGAAAGTGCCGATGATCGAAACCGGGACGGCGACCAGCGGGATCAGCGAGGCACGCCAGGTCTGCAGGAACAGCACGACGACCACGACAACCAGCGCGATCGCCTCGAGCAGCGTCGTGACTACCGAACGGATGGAGTCCTTGACGAATACCGTCGGGTCGTAGACCACGGACCAGTGCACACCCTCCGGGAAAGTCTTTTCGAGTTCCGCCATGCGGTCGCGGATCGCCTGCGACAGTTCGATCGTGTTGGCACCGGGAGCTTCGAAGATCGCAATTGCGGCCGCGTCCTCGTTATTGAGCAGCGAGTGGATCGCGTAACTGTTGGCGCCCAGCTCGATGCGCGCGACGTCCCTGAGCCGCGTCAACTGGTCACCGTCGGCCTTCAGGACGACCTCACCAAATGCCTCGGGCGACGACAGTCGTCCCTGCGCGTTGACCGAGATCTGCATCACCGCACCCACGGGTGTCGGCGGGCCGCCGACGCTGCCGGCGGAAACCTCAATGTTCTGTTCGCGAATGGCGCTGACGATGTCACCCGCCGAGAGTCCGCGCGCCGCGGCGCGTGCAGGGTCGATCCAGATGCGCATGGCGTAATTGCCGATGCCGAAATTGAATGCCTGACCGACGCCGGGCAGGCGCGCCAGTTCATCGCGGACGCGCAGGCTCGCGAAATTGGAAAGGTACAGGGCGTCGTAGCGCTTGTCCGGCGAGTCCAGGTGGACGACCATCGTCAGGTTGGGCGAGGACTTGACGGTCGTGACGCCGAGCGCACGCACGGCCTCGGGCAGCCGCGGGATGGCTTGTGCAACGCGGTTCTGCACCTGCACGGCCGCCAGATCGATGTCCGTTCCGCTCTTGAATGTGACGGTTAGCGACATCTGGCCGTCGGAGCTCGCCGTCGACTTCATGTAAATCATGTTCTCGACGCCGTTGACCGCCTCTTCCAGCGGGGCGGCGACGGTGTCGGCAATCGTCTGTGGGTTTGCGCCGGGGTAAATGGCCGTCACTTGCACCGAGGGTGGGACGACGTCGGGATATTCACTGATCGGCAGGTTCGGCAGCGCCATCAGGCCTGCGACCAGTATCAGGCTCGACAGTACGGTCGCCAGGATCGGGCGATCGATGAATATCCGCGAAAAATCGGTGTGCTTCGACATGGCGACTCAGCCCGCAGTGGGCGCTGGCGCCGCCGCCGGCACGGGAGCAGGCTGGTCCGGCTGGTCCATCGGGACATCGCGGGGTTTCACCGGCTGGCCCGGGAAGAAAATCTTGCGCATGCCGTTGACGATCACCTTGTCGCCGGGCGCGAGGCCGGATTCGACCACGCGCAACCCCTCGACATGCGCGCCAAGCTTCACGTCACGGCGCTCCGCGGTATTGCCCTCGCCGACGATGTACACAAATCGCCGGTCCTGGTCGGTCAGGACGGCCTGGTCGTGGATCAGCAGCGCGTCGGTCAGCGAACCACCCAGCAGGCGCACGCGCGCGAACAGGCCCGGCGTGAACACGCCGTCGGGGTTCGGCAGCACAGCACGTGCGCGGATGGTGCCGCTATCGGGATCAATCGCGTTGTCGACAAAGTCCATCTCGCCCTTGTGCGGATAGCCTTCCTCATTGGCAAGACCGACCAGCACCGGATTCGGCGCATCGCGGGAACTTTCGCGATCGCCGGTGCGCGCGAGTTCCTGGTAGCGTAGGTATGCACGCTCGTCGCCCGTGAACGTCACGTAGATAGGATCAACCGAGACGAGCGTGGTCAGCAAAGATTCATTTGGCGTCACCAGATTGCCGGGATTCACGAGGGCTTCCCCGGCGCGACCCGCAAATGGCGCCCTGACGCGCGTGAAGCCCAGATTCAGCTCGGCCTGCGCAAGACCTGCCTTTGCGGACAGCTTGTCGGCTTCGGCCTGCTGAAACTCGACGTGGCGCGATTCGAGCTCGCCCTGCGACACGGCACGGGCGGCGATGAGCGACTCTGCACGCGTGAGTTCCTGTCGCGCGAGCATGAGGCGGGAATCGGCGCGGGCGAGATTGGCACGCGCGGCGTCCGCGGCGGCGGCGTATTCGCGGTCATCGATCGTGAACAACAACTGCCCTGTCTTGACCAGTCCGCCCTCACGGTAGTGAACTTTGATCAGGTGGCCGGCCACGCGTGCGCGGATCTCGGCCGATTCGACGGCCTCCACATGACCCGAGTAGTCGTCCCACTCGGTGATCGATTTCTTTACGACCTGGGCGACACTGACGTTGGGAGGCGGGAATCCCTGCTGATCACCGGCGCCGCCGCAGGCTGCGAGCGAGAGCGCCGCAACTGCAGCGACAGCGATTCTGCGAAGGCGGATTGCCTCCGCTGCTGGAGACGAAAACATGGGTCAGGCTTCCTTGGCGAGTCTTCCGGATTGTTCTTCGCCCCATTCGCGGGCGAGCCGTTCGATCAGGGTGATGAGCCGCGCCCTGGCGGGGGCCGGTAGCGCGAACATCTGGAAAAGTTCCTGCCACATCAGCCCCTCGGCGGCGAGGTGAAGGATGTGCATGCGCAGGTCGCGTTCCGTCCACTGCTTGCGGCCGAGCCGTTCCTGCAGTTCCTGCCGGCAGGGATCCATCAATGAAGGATCAAGCGTCGCGGCAGAGAGCATCCCGCAGAGGAATCGGCGGTGCGACTCATCCTGCGAGGTGTAGGCGCGGATGAAGCCGAGCAGGCGCGCGGTCTCCGGATCGCAGTCGGTCGGCGTCAGGGCGGTCTCGGATTCCTCCCACTGTGCGAAATCGGACTCGAGCAGCCCGCGTAACAGGTCTTCCTTGGTCGGGAAGTGGTAGGTGATGCCGCCGCGCGTAATGCCACTGACCCTGGCGAGTTCGTCGAATGTGAGGCAGCCGGCGCCATGCTGCTCGACGATCTGGCGGGCGGCGGCAAGGATCTTGGCCTTGGCGAGCGGCGGGCGTCCCATGACGTAACTATACAGAACATTCTGTATAGCTATCAACCCCCCACGGCAAGAGGCTGTCCGGCGGCCTACAACCAGCCGCGGCGCCGGAAATAGAAATAGGGCAGGAGCGCTGAGACCACGATGAAGCCGAGGGCGACCCAGTAACCATATGGCTTGTCGAGCTCCGGCATGAAGTGGAAGTTCATGCCGTAAATGCTAGCGATCAGGGTCGGCGGCAGGAACACGGCGGCCGCGACCGAGAAGATCTTGATGATGTTGTTCTGCTCGATATTGATCAGGCCGAGCGTAGCCTGCAGCATGAAACTCGACTTGTTCGCGAGGAACGATGCGTGATCGGAGAGTGCGAGCACGTCGCGCGACATGCTGCGATAGCGTGCCAGCACTTCCTTCGGTATCTGTACCGCCGGCGACTGCTGGATGAATGTGAGCTGGCGGGCGAGCGATACGAGACTCTCGCGCGCTTTTGAAGTCAGGTCGCCGTCGCGGCCGATCCGCTCCATGACGCCGCGCAAGTTGCGCGCCTGGCTTGGCGTCTTGGACTCCGGCGCGAATACGCTGGCAGACAGGTCGTCGAGCCCCATGCCAACGCGCTCGAGCACATCCGCGGTTCGTTCAATGACGTATTCCAGGAGCCCCGCAAGGATCCCGGGCGCGGTCGTCGCGGCTGCGGGATGGCGTTCTGCATAGGCGATAAATCGGCGGAATGGCAGCGGATCGACATAGCGGTTCGTGATCAGGCGGTTGTGCGACAGGATGAACGTGACCGCGGCCGATTCCGGGCGGTCCGTGTCGATCTTCGTGACCACGGTCGCCGTCATGTACAGCGTGCCTTTCTCCTCATAGAGCCGGCTCGAAGTCTCGATCTCGCGCATTTCCTCACGCGATGGGACGTCAATCGCAAGCAACCTCTCGACCGCGCGCTCCTCGGTCAGCGTCGGCTCGAGCAGGTCCACCCAGACGCAAGCCTCGGGAATATCCGCCGGCGGCGGATCGAGACGGTCAAGCCCCTGGTTACCGGGAACGAAGCAGTTCAGCACGCAGGTCTCCGCTCAGCTTGCGCCGCGCTCGCGGGCCGCCAGGTCGTTGATCAGCCGGATCAAGTCCTCCCTGCCGCCTGCCATGCCGACATCGGTTACGTACTTGCCATGCACCACGACGATTGGCGTGTGGTCGAGTTGATAGCGGTGTGCCAGGTTTTCAGCCTGGCGCAGCTTGTTTTCGGTCGAAAACGTGCGGTAATGGCGCGCGAAATCCTCGGCAGACACGCCGTGCGATATCAGGAACTCCCGCGCCGACTTCTCGGTCGCCGCGATATCCACGCGATTGCCGCGCACGACGGTCAACGGCCGGCCGCGGACGTGGATTTCGCGAAATACTTCCAGATGCAGCTTGTCGACGAGACCAAGCCCTTCGATCGTGAAATAAAGCCGTGCATCCTCGCGCGTGACCTCATTGAAGATCACGGGCAGGCGCTTCAGTTGCACCCAGGCGGGCTTGCTGCCTTCCCATGCCACCAGTTGCGGTTCGAGCTCGAAGCAGTGGGGGCAGCCATACCAGAAGCCCTCGAGGACCTCGACGCTGCCCGGCGCGGTGCTGACCGGCTGTGCTACTGCGAACTCCGTATAATTCTCGCCCTTCTTCCAGCGCAGCGGTTCAGTCGCGGGTGCGGCGGGAGTATTCGAAGCCACGGCCGCAGCGACCGGGCTCGTCGTCGTCGTGCCGGCATCGACGGTCTCGCCATCGCTCTCGCCGACGGGCTGTAATTCCGGGGGCGGCTGCAGCGGCTCGGCCTCCGAGGCAGGTGGCGCAGCCTGTTGTGCAGGATCCGGCGTCGTCGCCGTTTCGTCAGCTGGTTTCTTGCCGCATGCAACCGCAGTCGACATGGCAATGAGCGCGCAGAGCAGGAGCCTCGTCATCGGTGTCATCCTTTATTAGCTGATGTTTCAGCGCAGGCCCTGGGTATAGGAGGCGAGTGCGCGCATTTCATCATCGGTCAGCCTGGCTGCGACAACCTGCATGATGTCATTACCCGGAGTGAGTCGCGTGCGTTCGGCGTAGGCCTTGAGCTGGTTGTAGGTGTAGACCGCATGTTGTGAGCGAAGTGCCGGATACCTTGCTGGTGCGTTGCCCTTGCCCTCAGGGCCATGACAGGCGATGCAGGCCGGCAGTTTGCGCTCGGGATCGCCGCCGCGATAGAGCTTTTCACCGACCTTGTAGATCGACGGATCGGCCTCGAGTCCGGCCGGAGCCTGGCTCGCGAAATGGGCCCCCAGGTCTTGCATGTCCTGGTCCGAGAGCAAGGCGGCGTTTGGCATCATGAGCGGGTTGCTTCGGGTGCCCTGCTTGAAGAGCGCGAGCTGGCCGGCGATGTAGGATTCGTGCTGGCCCGCCAGGTTCGGCCATTCCGGGTTGACGCTGCTCCCCGTGGCGCCATGGCAGGCGCCGCAAATTGCGGATTTCTGCGCTCCTGCAGCGGCATCGCCGGCGAACGCCGGCGTCGCGACCGCGGTCACGAGCAAAAGGGAGCCAAACAGTGCGAGCATCATTTTCATCGGCGCAACTCTCCAACAGTGCCTCGGGCGGGTATTTCGGGTAGCTGCTAGACTGCCCGCCGACGAGCCCGGAATTATACGCAAGGCACCGGTGCCGCCGTCCACCCACCGATGTCTCATTACCCCAGGGCCAAATTCCTGATAAGCGCCGATGCGCCGACCGGCTTCGGAGACGATTCCGGCGCCGAGGTCGCATTTGCGGGCCGCTCGAATAGCGGCAAGTCAAGCGCCATCAACGCGATCGTCCAGCGCCGTGATCTGGCCCGGACGAGCAAGACGCCTGGTCGAACGCAACTGGTCAATTTCTTCGAATTGGAACCGGGGCGGCGCATCGTCGACCTGCCGGGCTATGGCTATGCCCAGGTGCCGCCGGCGATGCGTGCGCACTGGGGCAGGCTGATGGAGGCGTATTTCGCCGTGCGTGAGTCGCTTGCGGGGCTCTTCATCGTCGTGGATGCGCGTCGTGGATTCGCTGAGAGCGACAACGTCATGCTGGAATTCGCGGCCGCGCGTGGCCGCCCGGTTCATGTGCTGCTTTCCAAGGCCGACAAGCTGGGCCGCAACGAGGGCCGCGAGGTGCTGAAAAAGACCCGTGCGCAGCTCGTGGACCGGGCGACGGCGCAACTGTTCTCGGCCGTGACCGGTGCGGAAGTGGACGTAGCCCGTGGTTCACTGAATGCGATGCTGGCACGGCGCCCGCTGCGCCCTGCCGGTTCCGACGGTGGCTGAATAAAAGACGCCCGGCGATCCCGAAGGATCGCCGGGCATACAGACCCGGCTTGGGGATGCAATCCGGGCACCCGCCCAGGGAGGGGAGCGGGGAGCGTCTCACGGCGCTCGAAACATTAGAGGCAAGCAGTCAGAAAAAAGTTCCGGCGGAAGATCCGCGGACGACGCCATTGCACGGCCTTGATAAGGCTCGGTTTTCTAGTGCGCCTCGTCCCAGTTCTTTCCGGCCCCCGTATCCACCTTCAGCGGCACGGAAAGTTCCGCCGCGCCGCTCATGATCGCGGCAACTTCGTGGCGTACTTTTTCGATTGCCGATTCTGCGACTTCCAGGACCAGTTCGTCGTGGACCTGCATGACGAGCTTTGCAGGCACAGTCTTGGCCGCGAGCCAGGCGTGTACCTTGATCATCGCGCGCTTGATGATGTCGGCGGCCGTGCCCTGCATCGGCGCGTTAATGGCGCTGCGCTCGGCGTACTGCTGGGCCTGGCGGTCGCGCGAGTTGATGTCGGGCAGGTAGAGTCGCCTGCCGAACAGGGTTTCAACGTAACCCTGGGAGCGCGCGAGTGCGCGAGTACGCTCCATGTATTCGCGCACGCCGGGGTAGCGCCCGAAGTAGCGTCCGACGTACTCCTGCGCGGCGTGGCGTTCGATTCCGAGCTGGCGTGCCAGCCCGAACGCCGACATGCCGTATATAAGGCCGAAGTTGATCGCCTTGGCAGCACGCCGCTGGTCGGCGCTGACTGCCGTGGGATCCACACCGAATACCTCGGCTGCTGTCGCACGGTGGATATCGCCCTCCGCGGCGAATGCGCGGCGCAGGCTCTCGTCGCCCGAAAGGTGCGCCATGATCCGCAACTCGATCTGCGAGTAATCGGCGGCCAGCAGCACGTGACCCCTGGGTGCGATGAAAGCCTGCCTGATGCGCCGGCCCTCGGGCGTGCGGATCGGAATGTTCTGGAGATTCGGATCGCTGGACGACAGCCGGCCCGTCACCGCCACCGCCTGATGATACGAGGTGTGCACGCGGCCGGTCTTCTCGTCGATCTGCCCCGGCAGCTTCTCCGTGTAGGTTGAACGCAGCTTCGCCAGGCCGCGGTATTCGAGGATGATCTTCGGCAGCAGGTACTTGTCGGCGAGTTCCTCGAGCACATCCTCGGCGGTCGAGGGCTGGCCGGTGCGGGTCTTGCGCATTGCCGGCAGGCCGAGCTTGTTGAACAGGATCTCCTGCAGTTGCTTTGGCGAGTCGAGGTTGAATGGCTGGCCGGCGGACTTGTGGGCGTCGACTTCAAGTTCCGCGAGCCGTTTTGCGAGCTCGCCGCTCTGGACGCGCAGCAGCTCGCGATCGACCAGCGTGCCGCGATGCTCCATGTCGAGCAGCACGGCAACGAGCGGCTGCTCTATTTCCTCGTATAGCTTCAGGAGTGGCGGGGCCTTTGACAGCTCGCCATGCAGCACGCGGTGCAGCTGCAACGTGATGTCCGCGTCCTCGGCGGCGTATTCGGATGCCTGTTCGAGGGCGACCTGGTTGAATGTGATCTGCTTCGCGCCCTTGCCCGCGACATCCTCGTACTTGATCGTGTCGACTCCGAGGTAGTGCCTGGCGCATGAATCCATGTCGTGCCGGGTTGCAGTCGAGTTCAGCACGTAGGACTCCAGCATCGAGTCGTAGCGCATGCCTGCCAGACTGATGCCGTGATTCAACAGGACGTGCGCGTCGTATTTCAGGTGATGCCCGACCTTGTGCCGGTCGGCGTCCTCCAGGAGTGGCTTGAGCTTGGCAAGTGTCTTCTTGCGGTCGAGCTGGTCCGGGGCACCGGGATAGTCATGGGCCAGCGGCAGGTAGGCGGCGATCCCAGGTTCGATGCAGAACGAGACGCCGACTATCTCGGCCTGTATGTAATCGAGGCTCGTGGTCTCGGTGTCGAAAGCGAAAAGCGCCGCTTTCTGCAGCTTCTCGAGCCAGGACTCGAGTTGCTCCGCCGTGGTGATCGATTCGTAGTGACGCGGCGGCGCCGGCGGCCGGGCCCCCGGCTCGCTCGCGCCGCCGGAACTTACGCGCTCGCTCGCCGGGTCCCGGCCCGCCGCCTGCGGCACGGGGCCGATCAATTGGCGCAGCAGCGAGTTCAGTTCGAGGCGCTTGTAAAGCGGCGTCAGCGCTTCGATGTCGGGCAGCTTGCGTGTCAGCTCGTGGGGCGCAAAATCGAGTGGCACGTCGCGACGAATGGTCGCGAGCTTTCGTGACAGCTCAAGTGGCGCCAGGTTCTCCCGCAGGCTCTCGCCCACCTTGCCTTGGATATCGCCCGCGTGCGTGATGATGGCATCGAGGTCGCCGTATTCCTTGAGCCATTTCGCCGCGGTCTTGGGCCCGACTTTCGGCACGCCGGGAATGTTGTCGGAGCTGTCGCCTACGAGTGCGAGGTAATCCACGATCTGCTCGGGGAACACGTCGAATTTCGCCTTGACCCCTGCGCGATCGAGCCGCGTGTCGAACATCGTATTGACGAGCGTGATCTTGTCGTTGACGAGTTGCGCCATGTCCTTGTCGCCTGTCGAGATGACGACGTCGAGACCCTCGCGCGCGGCGCGCTCGGCCAGCGTGCCGATCACGTCGTCGGCCTCGACGCCTGCGATGCGCAGCATCGGCAGCCCGAGCGCCGGTATGGCCTCGATCAGCGGTGCGATCTGGGCGCGCAGGTCATCAGGCATCGGCGGACGATGCGCTTTGTATTCCTCGAACAGCTCATCGCGAAACGTGCGGCCCGGCGCATCGAAGACGACGACGATCAGCTTCGGATCGTCTTCCCTGAAGATCCGGTTCAGCATGTTGAGGACGCCGAGCACGGCGCCTGTTGGTTCGCCCGCGGAGCTGGACAGCGGGGGCAGGGCGTAGAACGCGCGGTACAGATAGGACGAGCCGTCCACCAGCCAGAGCTTGTCGGGCGTCGTCATGACTCAGCGACCCTGAGGCTGGTCGTCTTTCTTTTCCTCGTCGTCAGGCACCGGCGCGGGTGCTGGCGCGGGCGCCGGTGGCGCGGAGGTCCTGACCTCGACCGGCGTCTCGACGCCGGCATCGGGCAGGTACAGCGCGCCGGTCTGGCCACATCCCGCGAGAGCGAGCAGCAATGGCGGCGCCAGACGGAGCAGGATTCGGGGCACGCGCATCCGGGAATTATAGGCCAGCCTCAACGCGGCTGGCGCTCGACGACTGCGAGGGTCAGTCGCGAGACGCAGACCAGGCGCTGGCGGTCATCCACGATCTCGATGGCCCAGACCTGGCTGCGCCGGCCCAGGTGAATCGGCCGCGCACTGCCGTGGACATGGCCCTCGCGCACGGGACGCAGGTGATTCGCGTTGATTTCCTGTCCGAAGACCTGATAGCGCTCCCGGTCCACGACCATCGCGCCGCCCACGCTGCCGAGTGTCTCCGCAAGCGCGAGCGAGGCACCTCCGTGCAGGATGCGATCCGGCTGCGTCGTGCGCTGGTCCACCGGCATGCGCCCGTCCAGGTGATCCGGGCCGATACGCACGACTTCGATGCCGATGTGCTCGCCCATGTTGCCGCGCTGCAGCGCGCTGATTTCGTCGAGGCTGTATTCCCGGTACCAGATACTCATGGCCGCTGATCCTCGTTTCGGTTAGTGTACCTGCCGCGCGGCCCACGCCAGAAGTTGTCATGACGGAAAAGTTTGCCGTTGCTGCCGCTCCCCGCCCGGCCGTCGAGGTCGCTGGCAGTGCGTTGCGCTTTCCGGTGCGTCGCATCTTCTGCGTCGGCCGAAACTACGCCGAGCATGCCCGGGAAATGGGCGGGGCCAGCGAGCGGACGCCGCCGTTCTTCTTCACCAAGCCCGCCGACGCGATCATGCCGAATGGCAGCGATGTGCCTTATCCGTCGCGCACGACAAACCTGCACCATGAAATCGAATTGGTGGTCGCGCTAGGTGGTGGCGGGCGGGAAATTGGACCGGATGACGGGCTCTCCCTTGTCTTCGGCTACGCGGTGGGCAATGACATGACGCGCCGTGACCTGCAGGCCGCCGTGCGGGAGCAGAGGCAGCCCTGGGATATTGCGAAGGGATTCGACCACTCCGCACCGATCACAGCGATCGCACCGGTAGCCCAGGCGGGCCACCCGGCCGCGGGGCGGGTCTGGCTCGAGGTCAACGGCAAGCTGCGCCAGCAGGGCGATCTCGCGGACATGATCTGGAAAGTACCCGAGATCATTGCCGAGCTTTCGACTTGGTTCGAGCTCTTCCCCGGTGACCTGATATTCACCGGAACGCCCGCGGGCGTCGGGCCGCTGGTGCCGGGCGATCGCGTGCGTGGCGGCGTGGATGGCGTCGGCGTGCTGGAACATGGGATCGTGTCGCGATGAAGTTGTTCACGTACTTTCGAAGTTCGGCTGCCTATCGCGTGCGCATCGCGCTCAACTACAAGGGCATACCGCACGGCACCGTGCCCGTGCACCTGGTGCGCGACGGCGGCCAGCAGCACAGCCAGTCCTACCGGGAATTGAACCCGCAGGGCTTCGTGCCTGCGCTTGCCGACGACGGCCACGTGTTCGGCCAGTCGCTGGCGATCATCGAATACCTCGAAGAAACCAATCCCGATCCGCCATTGCTTCCGCAGGATTTTGCCGGCCGCGCCATCGTGCGTTCGATGGCGCTCGGGATCGCCTGCGACGCGCATCCGCTCAACAACCTGCGCGTTACCAACTACCTGCGCCAGCGACTCGGCCAGAGTGACGAAGCGGTTGCCGAATGGATACGGCACTGGATCGGGGAGGGCTTCAAGGCGCTCGAGGAACTTGCGCGCCGCCACGGCGATGGCCGGCATCACCTGTACGGCGAAAGCGTCACGCTTGCGGATGTCTGCCTGGTTCCCCAGATGTACAACGCGCGGCGTTACTATTGCGATGTGACGCCGTACCCGGCACTGGTCGCGATCGACGCCCACCTGACGTCGCTAGCGGCATTCGCTGCGGCACTACCCGAAGCACAACCGGACGCAGAATGACCGACACGCGCGACCGCAAGCCGGACGATCCGATGGCGGGGATTCACTGGAATCTCGATCGCTCGTTGAGCTATGGCCAGTACCTGCAACTCGACCGCGTGCTGGGCGCCCAGAAGCCGCTCTCCGGGCAGCACGACGAGATGCTGTTCATCCTGATCCACCAGGCGAGCGAGCTGTGGCTCAAGCTTTGCCTGCACGAACTCTCCGCGACCCGCGCGCAGATCCGCGCCGACGACCTCGAACCGGCATTCAAGATGCTTTCGCGCGTCGCGCGCGTACAGGCGCAGATGATCCAGTCCTGGGATGTGCTCGGCACCATGACACCGGCGGATTACATGCGTTTTCGCGATTCGCTGGGCCAGAGCTCGGGCTTCCAGTCCTGGCAATATCGCCAGCTCGAATTCATGCTCGGCAACAAGGACGCGAAGCTCATCGAGGTGCATTCCTCGGACCCGCCGAATCACGCCTTGCTCGGCCGTGAACTCGCGACGCCCTCGCTGTACGACGAAACCCTGCGCCTGCTGGCGCGGCGCGGCTTCGATATTCCGCAAGAGTGCACCGAGCGGGACTGGACCCAGGCCTACGAGGCACACGCGGCGGTTGAAGCCGCCTGGCTCGTGATTTACCGCGATTCCACTGCGCACTGGGATCTTTATGAGCTCGCCGAAAAACTGATGGATCTCGAGTACCGCCTGCAACAGTGGCGATTCGCGCACCTGAAAACCGTCGAGCGCATCATCGGATTCAAGCGCGGCACCGGTGGCTCGGCGGGTGTCGGTTACCTCGAGCACGTGCTGAAGCGCAGCTTCTTCCCCGAGTTGATCAGCCTCAGGACATCGATCTAGGAGTGCAATCCATGGTTGCGGCGCTTGTCTTGATCAAGGCGGAAACCGCCAAGGTCGGCGACCTCGCACAGGCGCTGACCGGCATCGTGGGCGTGCAGGAAGTCTTCTCCGTCGCCGGGCGCTGGGACCTGGTCGCGATCGTGCGGGTGAACAACAACGAGGATCTCGCGACAGTCGTCACCGACCGGATCCGGAAACTGCCGGACATCGCGGGCTCCGAAACAATGATTGCGTTCAGGACGTATTCGAAGCGGGAGCTGGAGGAGGGGTTTTCGCTTGGCGTGGAGGATTAAGAGATGTCACTCTTGCCGGCCTGGCTGAAAGCGCGCCTGACGAGCGCAGCGTGCTTGATCTTTGTTACCGTTCCGTCAATCCTCGTCCTTCAGGGTTGCGATTCGATCTCCGTTCCAATCGGCAATCCGGAGCGAAGCCGCGCCGACCCGGTTCTGGGCGGAGTCTGGCTAGTCAGCGATCCGGATAACTCCGCATTACTCGCCTTCATCGAACCGTATGACAAGCGCAGCTGGTTGATTTGGGCCGTCAATGTGAGTCGCAAGCAGGCCGGCGCGGAAGACAACACAGTGGGTCCTCCTTCCGATCCCGCCGCTTTATCCGACTGGCTGGCGCAAGGCGACGAAAACATCACATCGGAAGGACCATTCAAGGCGTGGCTGACACGGCTTGGCGGCGAGCGGTTTCTGGTCCTGGAGCCGATTCGGCAGCTAAGCACAAAGCGCGGGGTAGGGGCCGATGACTGGTATGTATTTCGCATCGAGATGCGGGGAAACGATGCCTTTCTTGCGTCGATGGTCGATCCCCATTTTCAGGATATTGACAAGGTGACGACCACCCGCGCGGCTGAGGCCATCATCCGAAAGAATGCCCGCAATTCAGCGCTCTATGGAGTCGATCCGGATTCGGACGAGGACCAGGAGAGCTTGCCATTTGTGCGCGTCCCCCAATCGGCCTATGACGTCGTACGCGAACTTCTGACTACCGGTAAATGATCAGGTACTTTGCCGAAAGCGAAGTCATGCGACGCGAACGGGAATCCTGAGCTTCCTGATTTTTTCGCCCCAGATCGCGGGGCCGGTTGTGTGAACCGACTCGCCGCGTGAGTCGACAGCAACCGTGACCGGCATGTCCTTGACCTCGAACTCGTAGATCGCTTCCATACCGAGGTTCTCGAACGCGATGAGGCGCGACGAACGGATCGCTTTCGAGACGAGATAGGCTGCGCCACCGATGGCGATCAGATAGGCGGCTCCGTGCTTCCTGATCGCCTCAATCGCAACGGGGCCGCGCTCGGCCTTGCCGATCATTGCAAGCAGGCCGGTCTTCTCGAGCAAGAGACCGGTGAACTTGTCCATGCGAGTCGCGGTCGTCGGCCCCGCGGGCCCGACCGCTTCGTCGCGCACCGCGTCCACTGGGCCGACGTAATAGATCACGCGATTCTTCAGGTCCACGCCCGGTGGCAGACCCTCGCCCGCATTCAGCAATTCCGCCAGGCGTTTGTGGGCTGCATCGCGACCGGTCAGCATTTTCCCGGACAGCAACAGCGTCTGGCCCGGTTTCCAGCGCTTCACTTCGTCATGCGTCAGCGCATCGAGATTCACGCGGCGCGCGTCGGTGGCGGGCTTCCAGCGCACGTCGGGCCAGGCCGCCAGCGGCGGCGGATCGAGCGCGACCGGCCCGCTGCCATCCAGCACGAAATGCGCGTGCCGTGTCGCGGCGCAGTTCGGGATCATTGCGACCGGCTTGGATGCCGCGTGCGTCGGGAAGGTGAGGATCTTGATGTCGAGCACCGTGGTCAGGCCGCCAAGGCCCTGCGCGCCGATGCCGAGCGCATTCACTTTCTCGTAAAGTTCGATGCGCAGTTCCTCCAGCTTGTTCGCGGGGCCGCGCTCGAGGAGCTCGTGCATGTCGATCGGCTCCATCAGCGCTTCCTTGGCCATCACCATGGCCTTGTCGGCCGTGCCGCCGACGCCGAGGCCGAGCATGCCGGGAGGGCACCAGCCGGCGCCCATCTTCGGCACGGTCGCGAGTACCCAGTCCACGATCGAATCGGACGGATTCAGCATCGTGAACATCGCCTTGTTCTCGGAGCCGCCGCCCTTGGCGGCGACCGTGACCTCGACCGCATGGCCGGGCACGAGCTCGACGTGGACGACGGCGGGCGTGTTGTCGCCGGTGTTCTTCCGCGCGAACAGCGGGTCCGCGACGATTGAGGGGCGGAGCCGATTGTCGGGATCCGCATAACCGCGGCGCACGCCTTCGTCCACCATCTGCTGCAGGCCATGATTCGTGTCCCAGCGCACCCCCATGCCGGCCTTCACGAACACGTTGACGATGCCGGTGTCCTGGCAAATCGGACGGCGCCCTTCGGCGCACATGCGCGAGTTGGTCAGGATCTGGGCGATGGCGTCCTTCGCCGCGGGAGACTGCTCGCGCTCGTAGGCACGACCGAGGTGCTCGATGTAGTCGGCGGGGTGGTAGTAGGAAATGAACTGCAGGGCGTCGGCGACGCTCTGCACGAAGTCGGCTTCACGAATCAGGGGGCCTGCCACGGCCCCATCTTATCACCGGAGAAATGCCGTCCCGCGTGTCAGGAAGGTGTAATCGCCCTCGATGGCCATAAAGCCGATCAGGATCAGCAGGCACAGCGGCGGTATCAGGATCGCGAACTTGAGGGCCAGGCGCTCCCAGGCCATGTGCATGAAGATCGCGACGATGAAGCCGGCTTTCAGCAGCATGAAAATGATGATCAGCGACCAGCGCAGCATCCCGTGCAGGTGGAAGTAATCCACCAGGTAGGAAAACGTGCTGAGCACGAATAGCAGCAGCCAGATCCACAGGTAGATCCTGAGCGGGTGTTGTTGGCCTTCAGCCTGCGACATGGAGCCTCACCACAGATAGAAGAATGCGAAGATGAATACCCAGACCAGATCGACGAAGTGCCAGTAAAGGCCCGCGATCTCGACTGTCTCGTAGCTGCCGCGCTTCTCGTAGAAGCCGGTGTGCACGCGTCTCGCGACGACCAGCAGGTAGATCACGCCGGCCGAAACGTGCAGGCCGTGGAAGCCCGTGATCATGAAGAATGCCGAACCGAATTGCGGCGCGCCCCAGGGATTGCCCCAGGGCCGCACGCCTTCCATGATCAGCTTGGTCCACTCGAAAGCCTGCATGCTGACGAAGGTCGCTCCGAGCGCGGCGGTTGCGACCATCAGCATCATGGTGTTGCGGCGGTTGCGCCGGTAGCCGTAGTTGACCGCGAGCGCCATTGTGCCGCTGCTGGTGATCAGCACGAATGTCATGATCGCGATCAGGATCAGCGGGATGTCCTGGCCGCCGATATTCAGCGAAAACACCTCGCTCGGATTCGGCCAGGGCACGAGTGTCGAGAGCCGGACGTTCATGTAGGACGTCAGGAAGCAGGTGAATATGAAGGTGTCGGAGAGCAGGAAGATCCACATCATGGCCTTCCCCCACGGTACCGAGAACGCCTGCTTGTCAGCGGCGAAATCCTCGGTTACCTGCCGCAATGGGGGCAGGGCAGCGACTTCTGCATCATGGGCCATTGGCGGAGCTTCCCCTTACATGAACAATAGGACGCCGAACACGACCAGCCAGACCAGCAGCAGGAAATGCCAGTAGACCGAGCAAAGCTGCAGGCTGAGGCGCAGGTCGATCAATTCCGCGCCGGCCGCGAATCTCGAAACCGTGCGGCCCAGCACCCACAGGCCTCCGATCAGGTGCAGGCCGTGGACCGCGGAAAGAACGTAGAAGAACGCGATGGCGGGGCTGCCCGATATGAAATACAAGGTGGGTCCGACCTGCTGCCATGCGATGAACTGGCCGGCAAGGAATGCGAGCGAGAGCACGCCGCCGACGATGAGCGCCGCGCTGGCGCCATTACGCGATCCATGGTCGGCCGACCAACGCGCGCGCTGCATCGCGATGCTCGCGGCCACCAGCACCAGCGAGTTGACCCAGAGAATGTCCGGGATCGTGATATGGCACCACGCGCCGACGTGCATGCGCATCGCGTAGGCCGAGATGAACAGGCTGAATAGCGATGTGACGACGGCCATGAAGATCCACAGGCCGATGCGTGCCGGCGCCATGTGAATCGCGCCGACGTCACCCTTCTCGTCCTGGCTCTCCCAGGGCTTCGCCGTCAGCCGGCTCACGACCAGGAACCAGACGATGACGCCGACAGCGAGCGCCGTGAAAATGGCGGTATTGCTCACCGATGCTTACCGTGATCCCTTCCGCCTGCGAGTTTCGGATCCACAGGTTCGTTCTGCGGGATGAAATCCTCTATCGCGCCCGGCACGCTGTAGTCGTAGGCCCAGCGATGCACCACGGGCAGCTTCGGCCCCCAGTTGCCGTGGTGCGGCGGGGTGTCCGGCGTCTGCCATTCGAGCGTCGTCGCGCGCCAGGGATTCGGCGGCGCTTTCTCTCCCTTCCACAGGCTCGTGATCATGTTGTACATGAACACGACGACCGAAGCCGCAACAAAGAGCGCGGCGATCGTGATTGCGGCATTGATCGAGTGCACCGAATCCGGGATGAAGTCCGTGTTGCCGAGGGCGTAGTAGCGGCGCGGCACGCCCAGGATACCGAGGTAATGCATCGGCAGGTAGATCGCGTAGGTGCCGAGGAATGTCATCCAGAAATGCACCTTGCCGAGCGTCACATTCCACATGCGGCCGGTGATTTTCGGGTACCAGTGATAGATCGCGCCGAACACCACCAGGATCGGCGACACGCCCATGACCATGTGAAAGTGCCCTACGACGAAGTAGGTATCTGACAGCGGGAGGTCGACGGTCACGTTGCCCAGGAAGAGCCCGGTGAGGCCACCATGGATGAATGTGAAGATGAATCCGATTGCAAACAGCATCGGCACAGTCAGGTGGATGTCGCCTTTCCAGAGCGTCAGCACCCAGTTATAGACCTTGATCGCCGTGGGCACCGCGATGATCAGCGTCGTGGTCGCAAAGAAGAATCCGAAGTAGGGGTTCATGCCGCTGACGTACATGTGGTGCGCCCACACGACGAAGCTGAGTCCGCCGATCGCCAGGATCGCCCAGACCATCATGCGATAGCCGAAGATATTCTTGCGCGCATGCGTCGAGAGGAGGTCGGAGACGATTCCGAACGCGGGCAGTGCGACGATGTAGACTTCGGGATGACCGAAGAACCAGAACAAGTGCTGGAACAGCAGCGGGCTGCCGCCATTGTGGCCGAGTTTTTCGCCGAGTGACATGACGGCCGGCATGAAGAAGCTGGTGCCGAGCGTCGCGTCCAGCGTCATCATCACCGCCGAGACGAGCAGGGCGGGGAACGCGAGCAGGCCCAGGATCGTCGCCATGAAGATGCCCCACACGGAGAGCGGCATGCGCATCAACGTCATGCCACGGCAGCGCGCCTGCAGCACGGTCGTCACGTAGTTCAGGCCGCCCATCGTAAAGGCGACGATGAAGATGCCGAGTGACACGAGCATCAGGATGATGCCGGGGCCCGCGCCGGGCGTGCCTTGCGTGATTGCCTGCGGCGGATAGAGCGTCCAGCCCGCACCGGTCGGGCCGCCTGGCACGAAGAAACTCGCCATCAGCACCAGTACGGCCAGCAAGTAGACCCAGAAACTCAGCATGTTCATGTACGGGAACACCATGTCCCGCGCGCCGACCATCAGCGGAATCAGGTAGTTTCCGAATCCGCCGAGGAACAGCGCCGTCAGCAGGTAGATCACCATGATCATCCCGTGCATGGTGATGAACTGGTAATAGTCGTTCGGTTCGATGAAGTGGAAGGTGCCCGGGAAGCCGAGTTGCAGGCGCATCAGCCCGGAAAGCACCAGCGCCACCAGCCCGACGCTGATCGCGACGATCGCATACTGGATCGCGATGACCTTGTGGTCCTGGCTCCAGATGTACTTCAGGAAGAATGTCTGCGGGTCGTGTATCGGAGCGTCACGGTCCGCGATTGCGACGTATGCCATCAGAAGCCCCTCCCGGAGGCCAGGACGTGGTTGTCCTCAGGCTTCAGGGTATTGATATAGGAGACCAGGTCGTCGATCGCGTGCTCGTCGGCGAGCACATTGGCCATGAATGACATCTGCCGGCCATAGTAATCCTGCCTGTGCGCACCGCGGATTTCGGCGCGGAAGTTGTGGAGCTGCCGGGCCAGGTACCAGTCGTTCATCTCTGCGAGTCGCGGGGCATTGAGGGCCCAGATGCCCTCGCCATTCGCGCCGTGACAGGCCACGCAGTTCCCGTAAAGTGTCTTGCCGCGCTTCAGATTTCCGGTCACGGTCGGCTGTGACACGGCGCCGGGAAGCGACTCGATATGCGCGGCGACATTCCGGATCGCGGTTTCGTCCGGCAGCATCGCCGCAAACGCCCGCATCTGCGCGCCAAAGGTGTCCTGCTCGTGCGCACCGCGGACACCGGCGCGGAAGTTGTGGAGCTGCCGGGCCAGGTACCAGGCTGACTGACCCGCGATTCGCGGCGCGTTGAGCGCCTGACTGCCTTCGCCGGCGGGCCCGTGACAGGCCATGCAGACCGCGTATTGTGCCGCGCCTGCGGCCGGGTCTGCAGCTGCAAGGCGCTGTGTGTCGCCGAAGGTGGGCTGCGCGGCTAGCCAGGCATCGTAGGCTTCCTGCGTATCGACGACGACGCGTCCGCGCATCGCAAAGTGCGCGAGCCCGCAGAGTTCTTCGCACAGCAGCTCGTACTCGCCGATCAAGGTCGGCGTCATCCATAAGTAGGTGATCATGCCGGGGACAAGGTCCATCTTGACCCGGAATTGCGTGACCGTGAAGTTGTGCAGTACATCCTTCGATCGCAGCAGGATCTTGACCGGCTTGCCAACTGGCAAATGAAGTTCCGGGCTTGCAATCAGGATGTCGTCCTGGCCATTGGGATCTTCGGGATCGACGCCAAACGGATTGTCTTGCGTAATCAGTGATGCGTCGGTAAAGCCGAGCTCGCCGTTTTCACCCGGCAGCCGGAAGCTCCAGTGCCATTGCTGGCCGACCGCCTCGACGACTGTTGCTTCCTTGGGGACGATTACGAACTTGCCCCAGACCAAGAGACCGGGCGCAAGCATGGCGGCCACGCCCACCGATGTGATGATAGTGAGCCACCACTCGAGCTTCTTGTTCTCGGGTTCGTAATGCGCCTTCCGGTTCTTGCGGTGGCGATAGCGGATGACCACCCAGGCGAGGAACAGGTTGACGACGACAAATACGATGCCGGTGACCCAGAAGGTCAGGATCACAGTGTCGTCCATCGTGCCCCAGTTCGACGCGATCGGCGTGAACCACCAGGGACTCATGAAATGGAAAATGACCGAGCCGACGACCAGGAGGACCAGAACGACTGCGATCGCCATCGGCTAGTCCCCTTGTACGGCGCGTACCCGGTCGCCGGTCGCCCGCCGCCGGCGCTGGACGGCCGAGAATGGATTGACGAAATGACTGTCGACGCCCGCGAACTCCGCCTCGGCGTGCCGCGTCTTCATCATGTGGCGCACCGAGGCTTCCTGGTCCTTGCGTGCATAGATGAGGATCAGGAATTTTCCCGCCTCTATGTCGTCGTGGAACCGGGCGAGTTTCCTGTTTTCCTTTTCGACGCCGATCAGGCCGCCCTCCCAGGCGCCGAACAGCGTCGCGACCGCACAGAGCGCCACGAATACAAACCAGGGGATGTTCGCGAATGGCCCGAACTGATCGAGCATCACACAGCCGACCACGCCTGCGAACAGGCCGAGTGCGGCACCGAGGAAGCCGTCGCGGACGACGTCGAGTGTCTCGAGATAATTGGCCGAATGGATGTGCCGCTTCTTGAGACCCGACTCATCCTTGGCGATCACGTGCACGAAAAAGTCGTCAATGCCCACGTCGTGCAGGTCATC
>JAQBHG010000113.1:0-5616 GCA_032127975.1 Steroidobacteraceae bacterium | reverse complement strand
GCGCGAGCGCGGTCTTACGATCGACACGGCCGGCTTCGAGAAAGCGATGCACGGCCAGCGCGAGCGCGGCCGCGCCGCCAGCCGCTTCGGCGTGGACCTGCGCGGCCAGGCCGAAATCGACGCCGAGAGCGAGTTTTGTGGTTATGACTCGCTCGTCGGCGAGGGCGTAATCCAGGCGATCCTTAAGGGTGGCGCCGAGGTCAAAGCGGCGCATGCAGGTGACGAAGTGCAGATCGTGCTCGATCGGACACCCTTCTATGCCGAGGCGGGCGGGCAGGTCGGCGATGTCGGCGTGCTGGACAGCAAGGACGCGTATTTCAAGGTGACCGACACGAAGAAGCTCGGCGATGCCCACCTGCATATCGGCCGCGTCGAATCGGGCTCGCTCAAGATCGGCGACAAGCTGACGGCCCGGGTGGACGAAAAAAACCGCCAGGCGACTGTGCTGAACCACTCTGCGACGCATCTGTTGCACGCGGCGCTACGCCAGGTGCTCGGCACTCATGTCGTGCAGAAAGGCTCGCTGGTCGCGCCCGACCGCCTGCGCTTCGATTTCTCGCATACCCAGCCGGTCACGGCGCAGGAGCTCGAAGTCGTCGAAAGCATGGTCAACGCGGAAATCCGGCGGAATTCCGTCGCCGACGTCCGCCACCTGGCGTACGACGCTGCGATCAAGGCGGGGGCGATGGCGCTGTTCGGCGAGAAATACGGCGACGAAGTCCGCGTGCTGCGGTTCGGGGATTTTTCGACCGAGCTGTGCGGCGGCACGCATGTCGCGCGCACCGGCGACATCGGTTATTTCCGCATCACGAGCGAAGGCGGCATCGCCTCCGGAATCCGCCGCATCGAGGCGGTGACCGGCGAGAGCGCGCTCGAGGCCGCGCAAGCGACCGAAGGCGCCTTGAAGCGGGTCGCGGCATTCCTGCGCGGTACGCCGGCCGAGGTCGAAGACAAGGTGAATCAGCTCATTGAGCGCCAGAAGAAAATCGAACGCGAACTGGCGGGCCTCAAGTCGAAGCTCGCCACGGGCCACCGCACGGATCTGGCCGAAAGTGCTGTGCACGTCCGGGGCGTGCAAGTGGTCGCGACCCGGATCGAGGGGGCCGACGCGCAGTCGCTGCGCGAAGCGGTCGATTCACTGAAAGGCCGCCTGGGATCGGCCGTGATCGTGCTCGCGACCGTGACCGGGGAAGGCAAGGTGTCGCTGGTCGCGGGCGTCACGCCGGACCTCACGCAGAAGATCCGTGCCGGCGACCTGGTCGGCGAGATCGCAACCATCGTCGGCGGCCGTGGCGGCGGCAGGCCCGATTTTGCCCAGGCCGGCGGCAACGACCCGACCAGGCTGGACGCGGCGCTTGAATCAGTCACAAAGCTGGTCGCCGAGAAACTCGAAGGAACCTGAGTTCTCGCCGACAGTCGGAGTCATTGTGCTTTGCTACGCGCTCCCTGCTGCGCTATTGCTCGGACTGAGCCAGGGGGTTGAAGACCCGGCCGCTGCCGAATTCGATGAATTGACCATCACGGCGCCCGAACCGCGATTCGTCGCGCCAACCCGCCGCGATCGCATCGGGCGCATCTGGGCGCCGGTCGAGATCAATGGAAAAGGGCCGTTCCGGCTCGTGCTGGACACCGGCGCCAGCCACTCGGCGGTCACCGCCAAGGTTGCGGAGGCGCTTGGCCTCACGCTCGATTACCCCGGCACCATCACGCTTCGAGGTGCGACCGGCACCGTCAAGGTGCCGGCGATTGCCGTCGAATCGTTCGAAGTCGGCGAATTGCTGATGCAGCCGAAACACCTGTCGATCGTGCCGGATGCGCTGGGCGGGGCCGAAGGCATCCTCGGCACCGACGGACTCGGCGACAAGCGCATCACCATCGAATTCCGCCACGACCGCATCACGATCATGCGCTCACGCAATGAAAAGGCGGAGCCGGGATTCGTGACGATTCCGGTCAAATTCATGCGCGGGCGCATTCTGGTCGTCGATGCCTGGCTCGGCGGCGTGCGCACCAAGGCCATCATCGACACCGGGGGCCAGTCCACGCTCGGCAACGTCGCGCTTCGCGATGCGCTCGCCAAGCGCCGCTCGGCAAACCCGGGCGTGCCCGACGAGGTGACCGGAGCGACGCTCGACGTCCAGATTGGCGACCGCATCACGACGCCTGCGGTTGTGATCGGCGACATCGTGGTCCGGAATCCGGCGATGACCTTTGCCGATTTCGCGATATTCGAGTACTGGAAGATGACTGACGAGCCCGCCATGCTGATCGGCATGGACGTGCTGGGCCTGATCGAAACGCTGATCATCGACTACAGGCGCAAGGAATTGCAGGTCCGGCTGCACCGCACTTGAGCGCGCGTTCTTCGAGAGTTACCAGTAAGGGAGGCGCGATGAAAAGTTTCGTGCTTGCTGTCATGCTCGCGATCGGATTTTCGACGGTGGCATTTGCCGAAGGCGTGCGTGGCGATCCCAAGGCAATTGCCGACGCCCGGGCCATGGTCGAGGCCATGGGTGGAGCGGCGATCTGGGGCCGGCTGGAAAGTCTGCATCTGGTGCATGAGTGGTATCCGTATCACCGTGTGGACACCTATGTCGAGAATGAAATACTCGATCTGACCGGTCCGCGCTCCATCGCCGACCGCAACAGCGAAATCAATCATGCGATTCGCGCATACAGTCCAGAAGGCAAGGGCTGGACGATAACCGACGGCGAACTCAAGTTTGGCGACACTGCAAAGCTGGAGGAAGATTTGCGCCGCGCGCCATTCAATTTCTTCCGCCTCGTCAGGGCCGTCGCGGCGGACGACGGGTTCTACGAGATTCGCTTCGGAGACGGAGACATACCAGGATCCCGTCGCCTGGAGTTCTATGGCAGGGATGGCTTGCTCGGTGGGTGGGTCATTCTGAATGTTCGCAAGGAGCCCATCGTCAAGGCGACGCCGGAATACCGCTACACGCTCGGGCCCTTGAAACGCTTCGGAAATCTGCGGGTGCCCGCCTGGGGTGTGTACGACAACGGCGCCACGCGATACGAAATGATTTCGCTCAGCGCTGACGATCGGCGACCAAAACCTGAGGTCTTTCTCCCGCCCGAATCGTCCAATTGAGGGTCTGCGATGCGATCCGGCGGCAGGCCGACCCGACTCTCAGGCAGCGCGCGGCCGGCGCGCGGCGACCGATTTTTCTGCGGGCTGGCGCCGGTTCACGATCATGCGATCGTGCAGCTCGCCGATCGTGTCGCTCGCCCTGGTACAGAACAGGCCAGGCAGCAGCGCGTGCACCAGGCACACCAGGCCGCCGCCGATCATGCGCAGGCCGAAGCGCGACGAATTCACGAAGTGCTGGAAATAATTCTCGTTGACCGTGGCGGGATGCTCGGTAAAGAGCTGGCTCCAAATCGACATGGGGTAGGTCGCTCCCGCAGGCAGGCATTTTGGCATCCTATACGCATCGGACCGGCAGATAATCCCAATTACTGTCTCAATATGGACTGGTATTGGGAAATTTTGCTATTCTCACGCCCATGGCGAAAATGGATGCCCTCGACCGCCAGATCCTCGTCCTGCTACAGGACGACGCATCGCTTCCCATCCAGAAGATCGCTGACCAGGTCGGGCTCTCGGTCAACCCCTGCTGGCGCCGCATCCGGCGCATGGAAGCGGACGGCATCATCAAGCGCCGCGTCGCACTGGTCGATCCCGAGAAGGTCGGCCTCACGCTCACGATCTTCGTGCGCGTGAAGACCCGTGAGCACAACGCCGCCTGGGCCGAGAAGCTCACCGAAGTCATTGCGTCCATGGACGAAATCTCCGAATGTCACCGCATCGGTGGCGACGTGGACTACCTGCTAAAAGTGACCGTGCCCGATATCGCAGGCTATGACCGCATCTACAAGGAGCTGATCGCGCGCGTGCCGAATCTGACGGACGTCAGCGCCCTGTTTTCGATGGAACGCCTGAAGAGCTCTACCCGGCTGTCGATCCCCGAATGAGCCTGATTGTTCAAAAGTACGGTGGCACTTCGGTAGGTTCCGTTGCGCGCATCCACGCGGTCGCCGGGCAGATTGCCAAGCTCGCGGCCGAAGGCCACCAGGTCGCAGTCGTGGTCTCTGCGATGGGCGACACGACCGACCGGCTGGTCGAACTTGCCCGCGAAGTCTGCCCTGAACCCGATGCACGTGAGCTCGACGCGCTGCTCGCGACCGGCGAGATGATCTCGACCGCACTCCTTGCCATGGCGCTGCAGAATCTCGGGCTCAAGGCGCGCTCCTGGAACGCCATGCAATTGCCGATCGAAACCACGGCTCACCCGGGGCGCGCGCGCATCTCCCGCGTCGAGGCCCGGGCACTCAAGAAAGACCTCGAAACCGGCATCGTGCCGATCGTCGCCGGATTCCAGGGCCGCGCCGCGAATGGGGACCTGACCACCATCGGCCGCGGCGGCTCCGACACGACGGCCGTTGCGCTTGCCGTTGTGCTCGAGGCCAAGGAATGCCAGATCCTCACCGATGTGGACGGCGTCTACACCACGGACCCGCGCATGGTGCCGGAGGCGCGGCGCCTCGATCGCATCAGCTTCGAGGAAATGCTCGAACTCGCCGGACAGGGCTCGCGGGTGCTGCACCTGCGCTGCGTTGAATTCGCCGCACGCTACGGCATGAAGCTCCGCGTGCTATCCAGTTTCGAAGCAGGACCAGGCACGCTCATCTGCCAGGAGGATCGCAAAGTGGAAGCCCCCGTCGTTTCCGGCATCGCCTTCAACCGCGACGAAGCCGTGATCACCGTGGCCGGCGTACCGCACAAGCCCGGTGTCGCCCACGCCATCCTGAAACCTGTCTCCGAGGCCGCGATCGACGTCGACATGATCGTGCTGAATGCGCCGCGCGAGGAGAGGGTGGATTTCAGCTACACGGTGCACCGCGACGATTACGAGAAGGCCCTCGGGCTGACCCGCGAGGCAACCGCCGAATTCACGGGCGCTACGGTCTCCGGCGACGACCGGGTGGCCAAGCTATCGGTGGTCGGCTCCGGCATGCGCACCCACGCCGGCGTCGCCACCCGGCTTTTCGAGACTCTGGCCAAGGAATCCATCAATGTCCGGCTGGTCTCGACCTCTGAAATCAAGATCAGCGTGCTGGTGGCCGAAAAAGATCTCGAACGCGCCGTGCGCGCGCTGCACCGCAGCTATGGACTCGAGCGTCACCCAAGTCCTTGATTTGACATAACATAGCCGTCCCCTGGCACCGTGGTATCATTTTTCGCGTTTTGGGGGAGTCCGCAAGGACGCTTGGGGAAACAACAACATGCTCATACTGACCCGTCGCGTGGGCGAAGCGCTGATGATCGGTGACGACGTTACGGTCACCGTGCTCGGCATCAAGGGCAACCAGGTACGCATCGGCGTGCTGGCGCCCAAGGAAGTCGGCGTCCACCGCGAAGAAATCTACGAACGCATCCGCCACGAAAAAGACGGCGACGCTGCCGTCAGCCCTGTCGCTGCCATCGCAACCGGCTGAATCGCGAACCATTGGCGACCTTTACCGAGCCACCGCCCGGCCCGTATCATTTGCGCCCCCTCCGCGCGGGAGGGCCAATCCGGAGAGATGGCCGAGTGG
>JAQBHG010000112.1:0-8655 GCA_032127975.1 Steroidobacteraceae bacterium | reverse complement strand
GACCTATCTCGAAGGCGACGACCACCGGTTGCTGGTGGTGAATGGCGAACTCGTCGCGGCGACGCGGCGTACGCCGGGTCACGTGGTGGGTGACGGCGCACACAAGGTCACCGAGCTCATCGAAATCGTCAATCAGGATCCGCGGCGCGGTGTCGGTCATGAAAAAGTCCTGACACGCCTCGAGCTCGACGAACAGGCACAGGCGATGCTTGCGCGTGCAGGGTTTACTGCAGACTCGGTTCCCGACGTCGGGCAAATGGTCTACCTGCGCTCGACCGCGAATCTCTCGACCGGTGGCACCGCAACCGACGTCACCGACGTGATCCATCCCGACAATCGCGACATGGCCGTGCGCGCGATCCGGGCCATCGGCCTCGATGTCGGCGGCGTGGACTTCCTGTCGAAGGACATCACGCTTTCCTATCGCGAGATCGGCGGCGGCATCTGCGAGGTCAATGCGGCGCCCGGATTCCGGATGCATGTCGCGCCCTCCGAAGGCACGCCCCGCGATGTCGCCTCCCCTGTCATCGACCTTTTGTTCCCGCAGGGCGCGCCATCGCGCGTGCCGATCGCGGCGATCACCGGCACCAACGGCAAGACGACCACGGCACGCATGCTGGCGCACATATTGAAGATGGCCGGCTACACGCCGGGCATGACCACGACCGACGGCGTCTATATCGACGGCCAGCGCACGGTGTCCGGCGACATGACCGGCCCGGTATCCGCGCGCATGGTGCTGGCTGATCCGCACATCGATGCCGCGGTGCTCGAGACCGCGCGCGGCGGTTTGCTGCGCGCCGGCATGGGAGTCCCGAGCGTCGACGTCGGCGCGGTGCTGAACGTGCAGGCGGATCACCTGGGGCTGAAGGGCATTGATACGCTCGAGCAGCTCGCCGAGGTCAAGCGCGTGGTCGTCGAAGTCGCGACCAGTTGCGCCGTGCTGAATGCCGACGACCCGCTGGTGCTCAGGATGTCGGCGCACACCGATGCGGAATATATCTGCTACGTGACGCTGAATCCGCAGCACGCGCTGGTGCGCGAGCACATCCGCGCCGGCGGCCGAGCCTGCGCGCTCGAGGCCGGCGTCAATGGCCAGATGGTCACGCTCTACGACCGCGGCGGTCACATTCCGCTGGTCTGGACCCACCTGATACCGGCAACCCTTGAGGGCCGCGCGACGCACAACGTCCAGAACGCGATGTTCGCCGCATCGATCGCATTCTCGCTCGGCGTCAAGCTCGACGCGATCCGCCAGGGCCTGCGCACATTCGATACGACCTTCTACCAGGCGCCGGGTCGCATGAATATCTTCGACGAGCACCCGTTCAAGGTGCTTTTCGACTACGGGCACAATGCGCACGCAGTCTCCATGCTCGCCGATCTTGCCAGCCGTCTCGATGTCACCGGACGGCGCATCGTCGTGCTCGCAGGACCGGGCGACCGGCGCGACGAGGACCTGCGCGCGATTGCACAGGCGGTCGCGGGCCGTTTCGATCATTACATCTGCCGCCGCGACGACAACCTGCGCGATCGCGCGAGTGACGAAGTGCCGCGCATACAGGCCACGGCGCTAGTGGCCGCCGGCGTCAAGAAATCCGCGATCTCCGTGATCCCGGACGAGCTGGAGGCGATCGACGCGGCGCTTCGCATGGGCCGGACGGGCGACCTGCTGCTGATTTTTGCCGATGCGCTGGTGCGCTCCTGGAAGCAGATCATCCGCTTCCGGCCGGAGGGCGCGGCGGAACCGGCGGCAGCGCAGGCGCCGGAATCGGTGGTCTCCACGCCGCTGACCGAGGCAGCTCCCCAGAGCCTGGCGCCGCTGTCCCTTGACGGGCTGATCCGCGATGAGCGCGGCATCCGTTATGCGCCGGAGGCGTCCGACTGATCGGGTCAGCGGCAGCGCCGTTTAGCGACTCGCGGCGACTGATCGGCCATAACCGGTTTTTCGACGGCCCCGGTGCCGTGCTCGAATCCGCGGCCGCAGATACCGATGCCGCACTTCTGGATGCCTGGAAAGCGCGCGTGCAGCGCGCAAAAAAGAAACTCGCCTGGCCCGAGGCTGCCGTCGTCGCGGTGCCACATGCCACGGGCGCATCGCTCGCGCTCGCAGCAGCGCCTGACCAGCTCATCACGGCAACCGAGCTCAACGAATGGGCACTCGCCGCGTCACTCCTTGAACGCGACCCATCGCGCGAGGCAGAGCTGCTCGCCGCGCTTGCCTTTGAGCAACCCGACGCGCCTGAGCCACCCGGCATCGAAGAGGCAGGTGCGCTTGACCGGCTGGCGGCACGGGCTGCGGCCGAAGCGAATCCGCGGCTCCGTGCATTGCTCTGTGCCGCCGACGATCGTGCGCTGCCCTTCCTGCAGGACGATGAATTCCTGACCATCGGTGCCGGCGCCGGCGGCCGGACCTGGCCGCTCGCCGAACTGCCCGGCGTAACTGATGTGCCGTGGCTACGCTTGCGCGCTATACCGATCGCGCTGGTGACCGGCACCAATGGCAAGACCACGGTCGTGCGCCTGATCGCCGCCTGTGCGAAAGCCGAGGGATGGACGGCGGGCCACTGCTGCACCGACGGGCTTTACATCGACGGCGCCAGCATCGAGGCCGGTGATTATTCCGGGCCTGCCGGCGCGCGCACGGTGCTTCGCGACGGGCGCGTCGAGGCGGCGATTCTGGAGACTGCGCGGGGCGGCATGTTGCGCCGCGGGCTCGCCGTTTCACACGCAGACACCGCCGTCATCACGGCTGTCAGCGCGGATCATTTCGGCGAATACGGCGTGCACGACCTGGACGCGCTCATCGACGTGAAGCTCGCCGTCGCGCGTGCGCTCGACCGTAATGGCCGGCTGATCGTGAATGCCGACGATGCCATGCTCGCGGCGCGGGCGCCCGACGCCGGCAAGACGCTGGCCTGGTTCGCGCAGGACGCGAATCATGGGCTGCTGGTCGCGCACCGTCGCCGGGGCGGCGCCAGCTGCGGCGTGAGCGATGGGCGGCTGTTGCTCTCGGTCGCCGCCGAAGAGCATGATCTCGGCGCCATTGCATCGCTGCCGCTGACAGCCGGCGGCTTGTCGGCCTTCAACATCGCGAATCTCGCGGCCGCGGCACTTGCCGCTGTCACGCTCGGCATCACGCCCGCGGCGATTGCCGCCGTGTTCGCGCGCTTCGGCGCCGATCCGATGGACAATCCAGGCCGGCTGATGCAATACGAGCTGGGCGGCCTGCACCTGTTCGTGGATTTCGCGCACAACCCGGCGGCATTGGCGGGCCTGCTCGAGCTGGCCCGCAGGAAGCGCGGCGGGCGGCTCGCGCTCCTGCTCGGCCAGGCCGGTAATCGCGTGGATGCCGACATGGAGCAGCTGGCGAGGGTCGCAGTCGCGGTGAAGCCGGATCTCGTCGTCGTCAAGGAACTCGCGGGCTATCGGCGCGGCCGCGGCGAAGGCGAAGTGCCGGCGATACTGCGCCGGGCGCTCCAGAAGGCTGGCCTGGCGGATTCGCTGATACGCGAGCAAGGAGACGAACTGGCTGGCGCGCGCGCGGCGCTCGCCTGGGCACGCCCCGGCGACGTGCTGGTCCTGCCGCTGCACTCACTCGCGGGCCGAACGGCAGTCCTGGCCCTGCTCGACCGGCTGCGCCGCAGCGGCTGGTCCGCTGGCGAAATGCTGCCGGCCTGAGCGCGGTCACGGCGTCCGCAGTACGAGAAAGCGGCTCGGATGGCGATCCAGAGCGTTGGGCTCGAAGCCCTGCACGCGGTCGCTGACCATGTGCTTGTTCACGTAGAAGTAGAGGGGCACGATGGGAAAGTCCTCCAGCAGCACGCGCTCGGCCTCGCCCAGGAGCCGCTGCCGTACTGAATCCTGGTTACTTGCCGACGCCCGCTTCAGCAAGTCATCGTAGTGCGGGTTCGCGTAGCCCGGCAGATTCTGCGGCCCGCCCGAAATGAAGACATCCGTGAAAGTGCTCGGGTCGTCATAGTCCCCAACCCACGCGAAGCGCATGACCTGCCACGCGGATCGGTCGCTGCGCGTGTCCAGGAACATCTTCCACTCCATGCGTTGCAGCGATACTTCGACACCCAGCACCTCCTGCCACATCGATCGCGCTGCCAGCGCGACTTTCTCGTGGACATCGCCGGCGTCGTAGGTCAGCCGGATATCAAGCGTTGAGTCGCCGTGGAAACCGGCTGCCGAAAAAGCCTCGCGCGCCTGCCGTTCCCTTTCCGCCTTGGACATGTCGCGCCATGCATAGGAAACCGGTTCGTTTCCCTTTACCCCGGGCGGCACCAGTCCATAGGCCGGCTGCTCTCCGCGAGCCAGAATCTCGACCAGCTGCTCCCTGTCGATCGCCATCGAAAGTGCCCTGCGGAGCGCTGGAATGTCGAGCGGCGGCTCACTCAAGTCATAGGCGAGGTAATAAAGCCCGAGACCAGGCGCTATGCGCACTTCATTCGGGCGCTCCGCGCGCACCGTGGTGAACGCCGCAGGCGGAATGGTTGCCGTGATGTCGACATCTCCGGCCCGGTAAAGGTTGAATTCCGCAACCGGGTCCGTCAATGGCAAGTATCGGATGAACTGGATTGCGACGGATCGCGCAGCATGAAATGTCTCACTGCGGCGCAGTCGCAAAGCGCCGCCCGGTTGCCATTCCTGCAGCACATACGGTCCGTTACCCACAAATCTGGAAGGCAACCGGAAACTGGCCGCATCGTCGTGCACACCCGGCAGGCGCGGAAATGCGATCGGCATCGTGAGTATTCCGGGGAAATGGCTCGCCGGCTGGTCGAGCTCTATGACAATCGTCCGTTCGTCCTCGGCCCGGATTCCAAGCGATGTCGCCGGCAGTTCGCCGCGTAACACCGGTTGATAATTCCGGAGCGGCGACAGCAGAAACACATTCGGCGAACGGCTGCCGCTTTGAACGGCGTGGCGAAAGCCGGCGACGAAATGATCGGCCGTCACCGGGGCACCATTTGACCAGGCGGCGTCGCCGCGCAGCCTGAAGCGGTACGTCAGTCCGTCGGGCGAGACTGTCCAGCTAGCCGCGACACCCGTCGAAATCGAACCGTCGGCCTCGGCGATCAGCAAACCTTCATAAAGGTCGAGCAGCACATTGAATGCGTGCACGTCCTCGGCAAGAACCGGGTCCAGGCTTCCGGGGTCGCCCCCATTTCCCCTTGTCAGCACCGCTGCGGCATCCCCAGCTGGCGTCGCGGTCTCCGCATCAGGCCGACCGCAGGCGCTGAGCATCAGGGCCATCGCGAGCGGCAGGACCTGGACGTTTCGCCACGAATTCATGGTCACCATGATTCCACATGAGGCTGCAGGGAACGATTAAGGCCTTGAATCACTGGCGCTTTGAGCACTGGCACTGGTCGAGAGGCACAGTTCATCATTTGCACTTGCATTTTGTCACTAGTGGGGCTAATTTACCCAACTATGGAAGTTGTGGAAAAGGAAACGATATATGGAGCCTGCCGGCTGCTGCTCAGGCCCGTCGTCGCCCTCATCATGAAATGCGGAGTTACCTGGAAAGAATTTGCCGACCTCGCGAAGCCCGTCTTCGTGCAGGTTGCCACCGATCAATTCGGCATTCGGGGCCGCCCGACCAACGTCTCGCGCGTATCGATACTGACCGGCATCAGCAGGAAGGAAGTCACGCGCCAGCGCAAGATGCTCGCCTCCGCGAGCGTCGCGGTATCCACCAAGACCAACGACGCCACCCGGTTGCTGGCCGGCTGGCACCAGGATCCTGCGTACCAGGATTCCAGCGGCGCGCCGTTGCCGCTCGTCGAACGTGGACCGATTCCGAGCTTTGAATCTCTGTTCCAGGGCTATGGCGGTGACACGCCATTTCAGACCCTGCTGAAGGAACTGAAGGCAGCCGGTTCAATCGCCGCCGGCGACGGCGGCAAGCTCACCGCACTGCGCAGATACCACATGCCGGCGGCGATGTCCGAAGAAAACGTCCGCCTGTTCGGCTCGAATCTCTTCGATCACGCGACGACCCTGGAGCGGAATGTCACCGCCCGGAAAGACAAGCGCCGATTCGAGGGATTCGCGGCTGACGAGCGCATCCGGCCGGACGCGGCCGAGGAGTTCCGCCGTTTTGTCGACGAGCGCGGCGAGAAATTCCTCGAGGAAATCGACGAATGGCTGAATCGTCATCGCGTGACAGAAAAAGATACTGACTGTGTACCAATCAGGCTGGGCGTAGGCGTCTACGCCATCGATGGCCAACTACCCATAGGCAAACAATCATGAAGACTCTATCCATCCTCGCAACCTTCGCGACCGCCCTCATTCTTTCCGCCTGCGGCGGCGGCGGCGGTTCGTCAGGCAATCCCGCCCCGCCGCCGCCGGTTGGTGGCATCACGCGCACCGGTTTCGGGATCGGCCCGATCACGAATTTCGGCAGCGTCTTCGTGAATGGCGTGCGCTATAGCACGACGACGGCCGTCATCACCGTGGACGATTCGCCCGGCAACCAGAACGATCTGAAAGTCGGCCAGGTTGTGCTGGTGCACGGCACGTTCGACGACAACCTCATGACAGGCACGGCAGACACCATACGATTCGACGATAACGTCGAGGGACCCGTGCAAAGCATCGACCTGGCCGCTGGCCGGCTGGTCGTAATGGGCCAGACAGTAAGCACGGGGCCGGACACTTCGTTCGACGACAATATCCAGCCCGCATCGCTCGCCGGCCTGATCGCCGGCGATATCGTGGAAGTGAGCGGTCTCGTATTGGCTGACGGCAGTATCGACGCCACGCGAATCGAGAAGAAAGCGGCCGGCTCGCTCTTTGAGGTTCACGGCACGGTCAGTAATCTCGATCCGGGCAATTTCCGCTTTTCGCTGAATGCGCTGGTCGTCAACTATTCCGGTGCGACACTGGACAACTTCCCCGGCGGGCAGGTCAGCAACGGCCACTTCGTCGAGGCAAAGGGCAATTCGCTCGATGGGGCCGGCGCGCTGGTCGCGACGCGAGTCGAATTCGAAGGCCCGACGGTTGTCGGCAATAACGGTGATCGTGTCGAAATCGAGGGATTTATCACCCGCTTTGCATCAGCCCAGGGCTTCGACGTGTCCGGTCTGCCGGTCGTGACCAACAACAGCACGGTCTTTGAGGGCGGCGCGGCGGCCGATCTGGGCCTGAACATCAAGGTCGAAGTCGAGGGCAGCCTGAATGCGAGCGGTACGCTTGTCGCCACCAAGGTCGACATTCGTCGCGCCAAAGCCGTGCGCGCAACTGCACTTGTGGATTCAGTCAACGGGCCGGCCAACAGCCTGGTGATGCTCGGCATCACTGTGAACATCGACGCGCTCACCCGCCTGGAGGACAAGAGCAATGCGAATGTGAGGCCATTGACCATCAACGACCTGAACACCGGCGACTACCTGGAAGTCAGGGGCAGCGAGCAGCCGGCCGGCAGCGGGCGGATCCTGGCTACCATACTGGAGCGCGACGACGTCGACACTGAGACAATATTGCAGGGTTTCGTGGTCTCCGTCGCCAACCCGTCATTCACAATCCTCGGCGTGACGATTACGACGAATGGCGCGACTCAATTCCACGATACGGATGACAGCATCATCACGTCCACTGAATTTTTCAACCGGGTGGCGGCCGGGACGCTGGTGAAGGCAAAGGGAACCGAATCGTCGTCGACGACGATTACCGCCAGCGAGGTCGAGCTCGAGAACTAGAAGTCTTGCCGCAGGGGCGGTGCCACGCGGTGGCGCCGCCCCCCTCCTGAACGGGGCCGGCGCCGCAATCTGCGGTATCTTGTCGCATGGCCGGGCGGATTCCACAGTCCTTCATCGACGAGCTGCTCGCCCGTACCGACATCGTCGAACTGGTCGGTGGTCGCGTGCAGTTGAAGCGCGCGGGCCGCGAGTGGAAGGCCTGCTGCCCGTTCCACGCGGAAAAAACGCCGTCATTCTGGGTCAGTCCCGAGAAGCAGTTCTATCACTGCTTCGGCTGCGGCGCGCATGGCACGGCGCTCGGCTTCCTGATGGAGCACGACAAGCTGCCATTCCCGGATGCGGTGGACGAACTCGCCTCAAGGCTCGGGCTAGAAGTTCCGCGCGAGGACGACGGGCGCGGCACGCGCGCGCGGCCGGGCGAGGATCTTTACGAGTTGCTGGCGCAGGTCTCGCAGTTCTATCGCGATACGCTCCGCGAATCCACGCGCGCCAAGAAGTACCTGGCCGGCCGCAACATCACGCCCGAGACCTGCGTCAAGTTTGCGATCGGCTACGCGCCGAATTCCTGGGACGCCGTGCTGAAGCGCTTCGGCGGCAGCGCGGAACGCGAACGCCTGCTGGCCGATGCCGGTCTCGTCATCGAGCGCAGCGGCAAGGGGGAGTCTGGTTTCTACGACCGCTTTCGCGACCGCGTGATGTTCCCGATCCGCGATGCGCGCGGACGGAAGATCGCATTTGGCGGCCGGATTATCGACAAGGGCGAGCCAAAGTATCTGAACTCGCCCGAAACGCCGCTGTTTCACAAGGGGCGCGAACTCTATGGCCTCTATGAGGCGCGCCAGTCGCTGCGCAAGATCGAGCGGCTGCTGGTGGTCGAAGGCTACGTCGACGTCGCGCGGCTCGCCCAGGCCGGCATTGCCTATTCGGTCGCGACACTCGG
>JAQBHG010000111.1:0-12789 GCA_032127975.1 Steroidobacteraceae bacterium | reverse complement strand
CGCGCGATTCTTGCCGATCAGGCGCACCTTCGGATGACCCGAAAGATAGTCGAGGAGGGGTTGCAGCAGGGCAGTTTCGTGATCGCGGAACAGGCCCCTGACCGCCGCTGCCCGCGCATTGACCGGTTTGCCGGCGAGACCGTGCCGGTCTGCGACCGCATCCATGTAGTCCATCACGCCATTGACCGCAGCGATCTGCGCATGGTCGGGGCCGGCAGGCATGAATTTGGCGGCCGCGTTGCCGTCCTTGAAGAAATGCGCCTGGTTCGGCAATTCGGCATTGAGTTCCCGGCGCATGAACATCGCGCCTTGGTGCGGGCCATACACCTTGTATAAGGAGAAGGCATACAGGTCCGCGCCCAGCGCCCGGACATCCGGCAAGCCATGCGGGCAGAAAGCCGTGCCGTCGACCAGAGCCCAGGCCCCGGCTCGGTGAATCAAGTCGGTGAGCTCGCGAACCGGATTGATGCTCGCAACAACATTTGAACAATGCGTGAAGGCAACCGCCTTCGTGCGCGGGCCGAGCAGTGCCTCGAGAGCCTCGGCATTCAGTTCCGCAGTGCACGGATCGACTTTCCACTCGCGGACGACGATGCCAACGTCCCGCAGACGACTCCAGGCGCCGATATTGGCTTCGTGGTCCTGGTTGGTGACGACCACCTCGTCACCCGGCCGCAATTTCTGGCGCAGGGCCTGCGCGACGACGTAGGTGTTCTGCGAAGTCGTCGGCCCGAAGTGCAGTTCATCGGCGCCGACATTCAGCCAGGCCGCCATCCGCTCCTTTGCCGAGTCCATCTGCTCACCGGCAGTCTTCGACGGCGCAAACGCGTAGTAGGGCTGGACCTTGGTCTGCCGGTAGTAGCGATCGAGCCAGTCGATAGTCTGCTGGCAGGCAAAGGAGCCGCCCGCGTTCTCAAAGTGCGCAAATCCTTCGAGGGAGGGTTCGGTGAAAGCAGGAAACTGCGCGCGAACGAAATCCAGGTCGAGATCTGCCATGCGATGCTTCCCCGGCGGTCGCCGCCAAGCGGCACGCATATCATCTCACGGCAGTGACAGATCGGGATCCCTCTGCATGTGGCGGGTGCCTGGCGGCGTTGATCGCGCCCACGAGCTGATCGGCCAGTCGACCGGCAAAGGCGCCGTCGGGGTCAAGCGCAGGATTGAGTTCCGTTACCACCAGGCCGATGCACTTCGGGCTTGCGAGGAAGATCTTCAGCGCACATACGGTGTCATCGAGCGACAAGCCATTCGCGTGGGGCACGTCGACTGCCAGCGTATCGGTGATGTCGATATCGAAATGTAAGAGAATTCGATCGACCCGATCTTCAAGCGTCGAAAGTGCTTCACGGGCTGCTGCAACGGGATCCTCCCGGACCAGTTCGATCGGGTATCGTAATGCGGCGCTGCGTGCAAGGGCCTTGAACTCCGGCGGATCGATTCCGCCAGCTCCTAAGTTGTAGCCGAAATACACCAAGTGTGACTCTTCAAGAAGTGGGCCTCGCGACGTGGGCCGCGCAAGCTCTGGGGCTCCCTGGCCGAGAAGATGCGCCGTGACCATGCCGTCAAAAATGCCGGATGGTGTCGTAGCAGGTGTATTGAGGTCGAGATCACCATCGAAGTAGGCGAGACCGAGTCTGGAACCGTTTCCGAGCAGTCCGGCCACAACCCCGATTGTGATCGTGCAATCGCCACCGAGGACGAGCAGGAAGCGCCGGTTGCGACTCGCCAGCGATACTTCATTTGCGATGTCGCGAACAACCCCGGCGACGAGCCCGAGATTCTGCTGTTTGGGGTCTCCTGGATCGGCTCCGCCGACAAGTATTGGGAGATCTCCAGAATCCAGGACCGCGAATCCGTGCTCCAGGAGACCATCAATAAGCCCGAGAGCACGCAAAGCATCAGGGCCTTCTTCCTGTCCACGGCGCCGGGCACCCGCACTGGATGGGACACCGAGTACCGCGATTTCTCGCCAGCTGCATGTGCCGTCGTTCATGGTGATATTCCTCTGGCTTGAGTCATCGGAAATCCGTTTGGCATTTCGCCAGTTCCTCAGTGGGACTCTGGATACCAGGCGCAACCTCAGCCAATCGGATTTCTGATGATCAGTTAAGGAAATCTTGGTCTGCTGCTACTATGCCGCCCTTGGCCCGCCAGGTACCAGGAGCCGCCGTATGTCGATGTGTTTTCGTCGCGATCAAATCGTTGTGGGCATTGCAATTTCACTGCTGATTTGCAGCGGCGCATCCGCCGATGAACCCCTGGCAGTTTCGTCGAGCGATACGCCCGAGACCTTCAATCGCAAGACCGACGAATTCGACTACGTCAAGCGCGAGGAAATGATTCCTATGCGCGATGGCGTGAAATTGAAGACCTTTATCCTCGTGCCAAAAAGCGCGAAGCAGGCGCCGATCCTGTTGACACGCACGCCTTACAACGCCTCCGGGCGCGTGACGCGATTCAGTAGCCCACATCTCGCGGCGGCCGTTCAGCAGATGCAGGACACGGCGGTCGCGGCCGGCTACATCATCGCCTATCAGGACGTGCGTGGAAAATATGGATCCGAGGGCGACTACGTCATGACACGGCCGCTGATGGGCCCGCTGAATTCGAGCGAAACCGACCACGCGACGGACTGCTACGACACCATCGAGTGGTTGATCAAGAACGTGCCTGAGAGCAATGGCCGCGTCGGCACCATAGGCGGTTCCTACGAGGGCTACACCACGGTGCTGTCGACGGTTCGCCCACATCCGGCACTGAAGGTCGCCGTGCCGTTCGCACCGATGGTCGACGGCTGGATGGGTGACGACTGGTTTCATAACGGCGCATTCCGTCAGGACGGCGCGCTTGACTACACCCACGACCAGGAAGCGACCCGCAAGAACGAAGAGAAGTGGTGGTCCGGCGTTTACGATACCTACGACGCCTACCTGAGAGCTGGCTCGGCGGGCGCCGTGGCCTCTTCGCATGGGCTGGAGCAACTGGGTTTCTGGAGGGCGCTGGCCGCGCACCCCAGCTATGACTCCTATTGGCAGAACCAGGCGGTGGACAAGCTGCTCGCCAGGGAACCGCTGCGGGTGCCGATGATGATCGTCGCCGGGCTCTTCGACCAGGAGGACATTTACGGGGGGCCGGCCCTGTATAAGGCGCTTGCACCGAAGGACCCCGCTGGTGAATTCGTGCATCTTGTGCTCGGCCCCTGGAATCACGGCCAGGGAAGGCGTGAGGGTCGCGGCATCGGCGCCATCCAGTTCGAGGGGGATACGGCGGGCTGGTTTCGCCGGAACGTGATGCAGCCGTTTCTGGACCATTACCTGAAAGGGGGCCCGAAGCCAAATACGCCGCGCGTTCTCGCTTATGAGACCGGCGCCGATCAGTGGCACAGCTACGATCACTGGCCGCGGTCATGCAACGAAGGATGCCCCGTGAAATCGCGTGAACTCTACCTGCTGCCGGGCGGGGGCCTGGGATTCGCTGGTCCGAAGGGGGCGGGGCAGTCCTACGATGAATACGTCTCCGATCCCGCCAAGCCCGTGCCTTATCGTGAGCGTCCGACGCTGGAATCCTATTCGGAGAATTCCACCTGGGGCGAGTGGCTAGTGGATGATCAGCGTTTTGCCGCTACGCGGACCGACGTGCTCGTCTATTCGAGCGAGCCGCTCAAGGAACCATTGCGCGTTGCCGGTCAGCCGATCGCGAAGCTCTTTGCTTCGACCAGCGGCAGCGACTCCGACTGGGTCGTCAAGATCATCGACGTATGGCCCGACGAAGTTCCGGCCAATCCGAAGCTGGGCGGTTATCAGCAGATGCTGTCGGCAGACATCTTCCGCGGCCGGTATCGCGATGACCTGGCGACACCGCACCCCTTGATTTCAGACAAGGCGCTGCCATACCGCATCGCGCTGCCGCAGATCAGTCACACATTCCTGCCGGGGCACCGCATCATGGTGCAGATCCAGTCGAGCTGGTTCCCGCTGTATGACCGCAACCCGCAGTCCTTCGTGCCCAACATCATGTATGCCGTGCCAGAAAGCTATGTGAAGGCCACGCAGCGCATCTGGCATACACCGGAGCACGCGACGGCGATCGAGCTGCCCGTCATCCACTAGTTGGCCCAGCCAAGGGTCACCGCGTCTTCAGGCGGCGTTTTTCGCCGTCATGCCTTGCCAGATGGGCTCGAATTCCGCCCTAACCTTGGCGTAAGAAGGCCGCTGCTGCGCACGTTTCCAGTAGCCGACGATTCCGGGAAATGCTTCGAAAGGCGCGGCGAGCTGCGCGTAATACAGAGGCGGGATCGCCGCACAATCGGCCATCGAAAACGTTTCGCCGCACATCCAGGCCTGCTTGGCCAGCCGCTGATCGAGATGCGAATAGCTCACATTGACGTATTTCTTTGCTTTGGCGGCGACTTCTTCATTCGGCTTACGGAACCCGAGTTGCTGGAACAATAGTTCCGTCACCGGGTCGTTCAAATACAGATCGGCCATTCGATCCATGAAGCGCACCTGGCGCGCAGCGTCGCCGCCTGCGGCCGGTATCAGGCGCGTCGTTTTTGGGAACTTGTCGTCGAGGTATTCGATGATCGAGGTCGATTCCGGCACCTGCCAGTCCTCGCTGGGCTTGAGGAACGGCAGTTTCCCCAGCGGAGAAATACTTTCGTATGCGGCGCGGCCTTCGGGCGTCATCAGGTTGACGATCTCGGGTTCGAAAGCGATGCCCTTTTCATGGAAGGCGATCAGGACTTTCTGACAATAGGTCGACAACGGGTTGTAGTAGAGCTTCACGGCGGGCTCCTCAAATCAATAGTTTCAAAGTGTCGAAATGTACCGGTGGAGGTTGGAAAGGCATCCCGCCCATCCCTGACCATGGTGATCGCGTCGCTGCCTTCCCATTGCCAACTGAACGAAAGCCGTTCGTTTGGAACGACTTCGCGGTATTCGCCGGCAGCAATGTGCTGCTGGCCGTCGGCTCGTTCCATCACGATGCGGTAGCGGCCGCCGGGCCGCACATCGGCGACAGCTTCCGGCACGCGCAGGTCGCCGGGCGCAAACCAGCGCTTCATCTGATCGACATTCGTCCAGGCCTGGAACACCCGGGCTGACGGTGCGGAGAGAATTTCTGTCAGCGTCAGGGTGTGCATGATCAGGTGTCTCTGGTGGAAGCCGACGACAAAACGGCGGCCAGTTCATCCAGGCGCTGGCGCCAGAACTGGTGGTAGATCGAGATCCAGTCCAGCGAGCCCGCCAGGGCTTCCGGGCGTAGAGAGCAGTAGTGTGTGCGCCCATCCTTGCGGCGCCGTACCAGGCCGGCGCGCTCCAAAACCGCGAGGTGTTTGGATACCGCTGCCAGCGACATGTCGAATGGCTCGGCGAGTTCGTTGACTGTGCGCTCGCGCTTGGCCAGCAAGTGCACTAGGCGGCGGCGCGTGCTGTCGGACAGCGCGCTGAATACGCGATCAAGACTCGCTTCCCGCAAATCCGTAACGCCTGCGTGTGTGGTTTTATATTCAACCATACGGTTGAATATAGAGGTCTAGCTGATTTCAGTCAATAACCAGTTGCCGGGACGACAGCGGCGACTGCCAAGGCCTTGAATTACGCGTTGATGGGTCGGAGGAAGCAGGGCCGTCTGAGCGGCCAGCCATTCCGTGAGGCCGGGAAATCGTGGGTCTCTTGCCCACGACTTCACGGTCACGTGTGTTGCAGTGTCATTGCTGGGTCGGCCTACTGCGCGATTTCGTTCGCGACGTAGCAGACCAGGCTGGTTGCAATCACCAGGGCTGTAACGATCATCACTTCGTACCTCGCTTTCTCGGACACAGACAAAGTTCGCGGGCCAGATGGCTCACGATTGATTTAGGGCATCGCGGTGGGCCGGGCGGCGAAAATAAGCACCCGGCGATCGGCCTGATCCTTGGCCGCCTGATCCTCCATTCCGGAGGGCCGTCAATACGGGGCGGAGTATGACACGGCGGGTTCAGCGAAAACGTGAATTCGTATTGTCTTTGACACAAGTGTGAAGCCGCGCCCACTCCAGGGTCTGGATGCACATATTCCATTCCAGGCAAATGCCGCGAAACTCGAATCGCCGAATATTTGTATGATTCAGCCTCGGTGCTTTCGCAGTTCTGAGTGAAAACCCTGGACACACGCGGTCATGAAATGCGGCGTCGAACTCTACCGGCATTGATAGCCTGCTATTCCCTGTGTGTGTGGAATTCGTCCATGGCGCAGGCGAATCTTGAAGAAGTCACCGTCGTTGAGCTCAAGCGGCCGCGGCGCGCATTGCAGCCCGCTGCCGAGATCGATCAGGCGACCATCAGCGAATTGGCGCCCATCACCCTGACGGACATCCTTGGCCGCCTGCCGGCTACAGGCATCCGGACCAATTCGCGCGGCGAGGCGGTCATTCGACTGCGGGGCTCGGAGGAGCGCCAGACGGGCCTATTTCTTGACGGTGCGCCACTCAGCGTACCCTGGGATGGCAGGGTAGATCTCAGCGCGTTGCCGGCAGGCATCGTGGACCAGGTGCGCGTGACGGCCAGTGCCGCACCGATCGAGTACGGCACCAATTCGGCTCTCGGTGTGGTGGAAATTTTCACACCGATGAAATCGCAGCCGGGATTGCACAGCCTGCAGGCGGAGCTGGGTTCGCAGGACTCGGCTTCGCTGAGTGCCGTTGGCGGCTCCCGGACCAGCCGCGTCGACTGGTTATTCGGCGGGGCCTTGCGCACGCTCGGCGGTGAAGCGGTGAGCAGCAGGTCGATCATCCCGTTCGGGCTTACAAGCGACGGCGCCCGCGTCAACACCGATCTCGAAAGCGCCAGCCTGTTCATAGCCGCCACCGCGCGGCCTGCGTGGGGCATCGCCCGCGCATCCTTGTTCTCGGTCGGCGCGGAGCGCGGAATCGCGAATGCCGGCCACATCGATCCGGAAATCGGCTCGCCACGTTACTGGCGCTACCAGCATTGGCGCTTCAATCAGTTGACGTTGAATGCCGTAGCGGATCTCGGTGCCGCGACGCGACTGCGATCGACAGTCTGGCTGCAGAATTTCGAGCAGACGATTGATCAATACGCGGATGACAGCTATTCGGCCGTCGAAAGCAGCGAGGAGGTCAGGGACAAGACGCTTGGGATGCGGATGGTCATTGATCGGCCATTCGAAGCATTCGATGTGCGGATGGTGGCCAACGCGCAGGTGACGACACACGAGCAGGTCGACGTTGATGAGCTGAACAACATCCGCGACCCGCTGCAACGCTATCAGCAGAATCTCTATAGTCTCGGTGCGGAAGTCGATACGACGCCAGTTGAAGCAGTGTTGCTCTCGGCCGGCGTGTCCTACGATATTGCGGCAACGCCGGTGACAGGGGGACGCGGTTCACAGGATGATCTTTCTGCATGGGCGGCGAGCATTGCGGCCCGCTGGCATCCATCCGAGGAATGGCAGATAGCAGGCACGGTGGGGCGGCGCACGCGCTTTCCGAGCCTGCGCGAACTGTATGGCGAGGCCCTCGGGCAATTCGTACTGAATCCTGACCTGCGGCCCGAAACAGCGTGGCTTGCCGACCTCACATTTCAGCGCGAGTGGAACGACGGGCAGCTGCGGATGATGCTGACGCCATGGTTGCTGCGCATCGACGACACGCTTTCCAGGCGAACGATCGTGGTAGACGGTAGCCGGCGTCGCCAGCGCTACAACATGCGGGGATCGACGGGTCGGGGACTCGAGGCCGGAATCGAATGGCGTGCGGGTGATCAACTGGAATTCCGGCTGAGCGGGAACTGGCAGGATCACAAAGCCCGGCGTGAGAGCGATGGGACACGCCCCGTGCTTTATCTACGTCCCAAAGTCCAGGTTTCTTTGGCGCTCGACTACCTCGTCGCCCAGGAGTGGGATTTGTTCCTCGAAGTCCAGCGTATCAGCGGGGCTCTCGATGAGGATGAGGACGGCACGGTGGTTCATCTGCCGGAATCCACGGAGATCAACCTGCGGATCTTCAGGTCCCTGCGCGAAAGTGAAGAGGGGCGCTGGCGTGCCTATGCCGGAGTAGACAATCTGGGCAACGATATCATTCTGCCGCAACTGGGCTTGCCATTGCCCGGGCGGACCTGGTCGCTTGGAGTGCGTTTCGACCGGTCATGACCGGCGCAGTGAGTGCGCGACCAGCACGCCGAGCCCTGCCAGCGTCGCGAACCCGGCGCCTGCCCAGAATGTCAGCGCGGGGCCGTAGGCGGTCCACAATCCGCCCGCGATGACGCTAGCGAGCAGCAACGCGGCACCGGTCGCCAGATTGAAGATACCGAAAGCCGTGCCGCGCAATGATTGCGGGGCAACGTCAGCAACGAGCTTTGCAAACAAACCCTGCGTAAATGCCATGTGCAGGCCCCACAGTGCACAGCCGATCCACACCGGCATCGCCGAGTCCGCCGTTGCGAGCACCACGTCCGCAGCGACCAGCGGCGCGATGCCGAGCAGCAACAGAAATCTATGATTCATGCGATCCGCAGCGGCTCCCGCCGGGTACGCGAACAACGCGTAACTGAGGCTCATGATGACCAGCACCCACGGCACCTGGCCGAGCGCGAGTCCGACATCCTGCGCACGCAGAATCAGGAATGCCTCGCTGAATCGTGCGAGCGTGAATACTCCTCCCAGGGAGACGATGACCCAGAAGCGTGCCGGCAGCCTTCCGGCGCCAGCGGTCGACCACTGTGCTGTCGCAGGGCCGGCGGCCGGCTCCCGCGGCTCGCGCAGGAACAACAGCAGCGCGACGGCCATGAAGGCGGGAATGACCGCGACCCACAGGACCGAACGGATGTCGTTGACCAGCCAGATCATCAGTCCGACGGCGAGCAGCGGGCCTATGACGGCGCCTATCGAGTCCAGCGCCTGGCGCAGGCCGTAAGCCGCACCGCGAAGTTCCGGTGGCGTGATGTCGGCGATCAAGGCATCGCGCGGCGCGCCGCGAATCCCCTTGCCGACGCGGTCGATGAAACGGGCGCCGAATACCCAGGCGATCGACTGCGCGAGCGGGAACATAGGCTTGGTCAAGGCCGCCAGCGAGTAGCCGAATACCACGATCCACTTGCGATGACGCAGGTAGTCGCTGAGCGCGCCGGAAAAAACCTTGGTGATGGCCACCGTCGCTTCAGCCACGCCTTCGATGATGCCGATGGTCAGCATGGATGCGCCGAGCACACTGGCCATGAAAACCGGCAGCAGGCTGTGCACCAGTTCCGACGAAGCGTCCATGAACAAGGAAGCCATGCCGAGCAGCCAGATGCCCGGTGGCAATCGCCGCTTGTTCGGAGCAATTTGGTCCATGGGCATGATCGAATCATCGCAGGAAAACGGCGCGCTAACGCAAACCGGGTGCAACCATTTGTCCGCGAGTCCCTTCCGGCGGAGAATCGGCAAAGGAGTCAAGCCATGAACACGCTGATCATCATCGCCTGCGGCCTGCTACTGGCCGCCGGCGCATCCGCCGCAACACTCGAAGAGGCCGCCGAGCTGTTCACGGCCCAGAAATGGGAAGCAGCGGCCGTCGCATACCAGGGGATCGTCAAGAAGAATCCCGCCAACGCCTTTGCGTTGTTCCGGCTGGCCCGTGCCCAGGCCGCGAAGGGTGATGAATCTGCTGCATTGGCGACACTGCAGGCGTGGATCGGCGCGGGTGGCGGAAACTACCAGGCGGCGATGACGGTTCCCGAATTGCAGGCGCTGCGCGGTGATCCACGCTTTGCCGCGCTCGTGGACCCACTAAAGCCTTGCGCGGCGCCCGAGTACCGTCAGTTTGATTTCTGGCTCGGTGACTGGAATGTCGAGGCGCCGGCTGCCCCTGGCGTCGTCAGCCACAACCGGATCTCGAGCATCAACGGTGGTTGCACATTGCTCGAGCAGTACACGACGCCGAGCGGGTACGAAGGTTCGAGCCTCAATTTCTACGACTCCGCGCGAAAGGTCTGGCACCAGACCTGGATCGACAACCAGGGCGGGCCGCTTTACATCGAGGGCGGGTTCGACGGCAAATCCATGGTGCTCGCATCGATCGTAGACCCGAAGCAAGTCAATCGAGTCACCTGGACACTCCTTGATGACGGGCGCGTGCGTCAGCTCTGGGAATCGAGCACCGACGGCGGCTCGACTTGGTCGACCGCTTTCGACGGTTACTACTCCAGGCGCTAGGACCTCGAAACTTTGCGCCGCTCGAGCAATCGATCGATGGCGATGGTGCCGGGCCCCGCAATGGCGAGCCACAGGAATATGGCGAGATAGAGGACTTCGTCGAAGCCCAGCAGGGTATACAGGGAGTCGATCTCGTCCCACCGTGCCGCGTGAACCGCGACGATCATCACCACGCCCAGGGCGCCTGCGGAAATGCGCGTCAACAGGCCCAGCAGCAGAAACAGGCCGCCGACAAATTCAACACCGGCCACGACGGGTGTGAGGATCTCCGGGAAAGGAATGCCCCAACGTTCAAAGTTTTCCGTGACCATCGGCAGATGAGTGAGCTTGCCCCAGCCACTCCACAGGAATACCCAGCCGACCACGAAGCGTGCGAATAGCGGCGCCAGCCACTGCAGGTGCTGCGCCACGCGCCGCGGCCAATCGATCAGCATATTGGTCAGGTATTTCATGTGGTTTCCCGCAAAAAGTTGTGGTTGATGGCTGCAGCGCCGATTGTAGTGAATCGCCCCACAGAGGGCGCTTTGGCCGCCCGGCCCGGGCGAACCGCACAAAAAAGCGGCCCCCAGACAGGCCAGGGGCCGGTCTGGAGGCCGTATAGGCCGGCAGTTGACCGAAGAACGTGGCCACCGCCGCGGGGGGACCTGATGCCGACGAGCCCTTCGCTGGCCACGTCATGCACGAAACGCTACGACTGTTGTATCCCATTACGCAGGAGACCGGATGAGGTCCGAAAATATTTCTGCCGGGGGTGAGATTAGTCGCAGGGTCGAGGCAGAGGTTACTGAGTCCGCGGATTTCGCACGGCCATGCGGGCCCAGGTTCAGGAACAGCAATTGACCCACAAAGTCTTCTTCAGCTACTACCATAAGCTGGACAACTGGCGGGCACTCCAGATCCGAAGTGTTGCGCCTCTCGAATGCAACGCATCCGTATCCGACAGCGAATGGGAAAAGATAACGGCAGAGGGTGAATTCGCCACCGAACGCTGGATCAACGCCCAGTTCTACGGAAGGTCATGCCTGGTCGTTCTAATCGGCCCCGGCACGGCCGGGCGCAAGTGGATCAACTATGAAATCAACAAGGCGTGGGTGGACAACAAAGGTGTTGTCGGCATCTACGTCCATAACCTGAAAGACCGGCTTGGCAATCAATCCGCAAAGGGCGCCAATCCGTTCGACAGGTTCATGATCGAAGGTGGGGCGCGCAAGTTATCGAGCGTGGTCAAGGCCTACGATCCGCCGTACTTGACGAGCCCCGAAGTTTTCAGTCACATAGCCACATACATCGCGGAATGGGTCGATGAGGCGATAGCGATGCGGCGCACGGCCGCCAAGGACAATCGTCCTCAGTCGGTGATGCGCAGCGTATAAGCCGTCGGATCCGAAGTCATCGAGCTTGCCGGTTGCGGCGCAAGATGAATCCGGTAGTCGCCGGACGCGAGCACTGCCGAATCAACGGTTAGCGGCACCGTCCCGTCGGCAGACGGCACCGTCCGCTTCGACAATACGACCAGCGGCTCGGCTCCGGGCTGCAGGCGCTCGATGACCACGCTGTAATCGGCGGCGGGCTCCAGGCCGACATCGAACCGCATCTCCAGGACAGTCGGTTGCGAAGGGTGCTGCCACGTCATGTCCGGCCCGGTTTCGGTGCCTCTGGTCTGTTCAAACCGAAGCGTTGCAACAACCAGTTTGCCCGGCGCAGCCGCGAGATCGCGCCGCACATGCTCGATCCGCTGATAGAAGAGAAGGGCAGCGACACCCAGCGCGAGCGCCAGGATGGATGCCGCGATGGCAATCGGCGATCGCGGCCAGATCCCGGTCCGGGTCTTCAGCAATGGCGCGACCCTGCCTTGCCTGTCGAGTTCGCGCAGCCCGTCCCGCAGGGCGGCCGTCAACTCGACTTCATGCCGGAAGGCCGGATCGCCAACAATTCGTGTCTCCACCGATTCACGCTCCGCATCGCCCAGGTGATTGGCCAGGTACCGGTCAATCGATTCGTGGATTCCGTGCTTACTCTCTGTCATGAGTCGACCCATCCTCTCAGGAGCATGTGCTACGCAAGTGCCAGACACAGCAAATCTGGTCGCTCGAAGCGCTTATCCAGCAAAACGCGAAACCTCTCTCGTGCCCGGAATACAACTCGATTGAAATGCTCTTCGGTAAGATTGAGATCGCGGCAAATTGCCGACTTGTCCTCATCGTTAAGGTAGAAACGAACCAGCAATTGCCGATCGCGAATATTCGGCAGCTCCTGCAGCACCGTGCGAATCGCCGCGGCGCGCGTTTGCGATTCAAGGCCGGCACTGGGGTCCGATTTCTCGTCGGCAAAGCTGTCTATGGCGGCCTGCTCGCCGGTCACGGTCTGGCGGCGGCTGGCCTTGCGTCGATCGGCCATCGCCAGGTTGCGAGCCGTCTGGGCCATATAGGAGGCCAGCTTGCCCGGGTCCTCGAGCGGCTGGCGCCGCAGCCGCTCGAGGACGACCCGAAAGGTCTCGTTGCAAAGATCCTCCGCCAGCGCGGATTCGCTGACCATGCAGTTCAATACGACGAGTACGCCGGCACGCAGCTGCCGCACCTCGGCGTCGGAGCCGAATTCC
>JAQBHG010000110.1:0-7346 GCA_032127975.1 Steroidobacteraceae bacterium | reverse complement strand
CGCCTGCGGGCCCGGCGGCGCATCGCGCCGGTGCTGGTGCTCGATTTTCTCCAGGTACGCCCTTGCGCTCGCGATCACTTCGCGCGGCACGCCCGCTTTCTGCGCGACCTGCAGGCCGTAGCTGCGGCTCGCCGGTCCCGGCCGCACGGCATGCAGGAACACGATGCCGTCCAGGTGCTCGGTCGCGTCCAGATGGACGTTGTCCACCTCGGGAAGCTCGGCAGCGATCTCGGTCAGCTCGAAGTAATGCGTGGCGAACAGCGTGAAAGCGCGCAGCCGCCGCGCGATGTGGCTCGCGCAGGCGAATGCGAGCGACAGGCCGTCATAGGTGCTGGTGCCGCGGCCGATCTCATCCATCAGCACGAGGCTCTGCTCGGTGGCCGCATTCAGGATCACCGCGGCCTCGGTCATCTCGACCATGAAGGTCGAGCGCCCGCCGGCGAGGTCGTCCGAGGCGCCGATGCGCGTGAAGATCCGGTCGATGGGCCCGATCACGGCCCGCTCCGCCGGCACGAAACTGCCGATCGAGGCCAGCACGACGATCAGCGCCGCCTGGCGCATGTAGGTGGACTTGCCGCCCATGTTCGGGCCCGTGATCACCAGCATGCGCCGGCCGTCGCGCAGCTCAAGATCGTTCGGCACGAAGGGATCATCGAGCACCCGCTCTACCACGGGATGACGGCCGCCCTCGATGCGAAGACCCGGTGAATCCGTGAGTTCCGGACGCACGTATGAAAGGGTCACCGCACGCTCGGCAAGATTGGCGATCACGTCGACCCCTGCGAGCGCCGCGGCGAGACGCTTGAGATTCGCAAGTTCCAGCGTCAGCGTGTCGAGCAGCGCGTCGTAAAGTTCGCGCTCGCGTGAAAGCGCCCGGTCGCGGGCGCCCAGCATGCGGTCCTCGAACTGCTTGAGTTCCGGCGTGGTGTAGCGCTCGGCATTCTTGATGGTCTGGCGGCGGTGGTAATCGGGCGGCGCGCGCCCCGCCTGGCTGCGCGGCAGCTCGATGTAATAACCGTGCACGCGGTTATAGCCGAGCCGCAGCTGCGAGATGCCGGTGCGCCGGCGTTCGTGCTCCTCGAGCTCGAACAGGTGGCGGTCCGTGCCTGTCGCGATGGCCCGCTCATCATCGAGTGCGATGTCGTAACCCGCCGCGATCACGCCACCATCGCGCAGTAGCGGCGGCGATTCGACCAGCGCATGGGTAAGGAGGGCGTGCAATTCAGGCTGCGCCGTCAGGTCGACGGCGACATCAGCCAGTAGCGGCGAATCAAGCCCGGCGAGTGTTTTTTGAATGGCGGGGAGCATGCCGAGCGCAGCGCGCAGCATGGCGAGATCGCGCGGTCGCGCCGATCGAAGTGCGATCCTCGAGAGCACCCGTTCGACATCGCCGATTCCGCGCAGGCCTTCGTGCAGTGCCGTCGCGCGGCCGGATTCGATCAGCGCGGCGATCGCCTGGTAGCGGCGCCTGAGCTCCGAGTGATCGCGCAACGGCCGCTGGATCCAGCGTCGCAACTGCCGTGCGCCCATCGCGGTCGCGGTCCGGTCGATGACGCCCGCGAGCGTGTGCTCGTCGCGCCCGGCGAGGCTGCGATCGAGCTCGAGGTTGCGCCGCGTGGCCCTGTCCATCGCGAGCGCCTCGTCGCGCGACTCGCGCGCGAGCCCGGTCAGGTGCGGCAGGGCCGCGCGTTGCGTGTCGCGCACATATTGAAGGAGCGCGCCCGCGGCGCCGACCGCAGGACCGAGATCCTCGGCACCGAAACCCGCCAGGTCCTGCGTGCCGAACTGCAGGTTGAGTGCGCGCCGGGCGGATTCGCGCTCGAAATGCCAGGGTGGGCGCTCGACGATGCGCGCCGGCACCGCGGCCGCCAGGCCGCCGGCCGTTCCCTCGGCCAGCAACAGCTCGGCGGGCCTCAAGCGCTCCAGTTCCGAAAGCAGGGATTCGCTTCCCTCGCCATCGAGCACGCTGAAGCGGCCCGCGCTGAGGTCCAGCCAGGCGAGGCCGAAGGCCTCGCCGTCCATCGCGATGGCGGCGAGTAGCGTCTCGCGCCTCGCGTCCAGCAGCGCATCGTCGGTTACCGTGCCAGGCGTCACGATGCGCACGACTTCGCGCTCGACCGGTCCCTTGGATTTCCCGACTTCGCCGACCTGCTCGCAGATAGCGACGGGCTCGCCCTGTTTCACGAGCCGCGCGAGATAGCTATCGAGCTTGTCAACCGGGATACCCGCCATCGGGATCGCCTTGCCCGCCGATTCGCCGCGCTGGGTCAGCATGATGTCGAGTAGTTTCGAGGCGCGGCGCGCATCTTCGTAAAAAAGCTCGTAGAAATCGCCCATCCGGTACAGCAGCAAGAGATCCGGATGCGCGGCCTTGATGCGCAGGTATTGCTGCATCATCGGCGTATGGCTTTCGAGACCCGCGAACAGGGGCTCGGTGGCGGGTGGGCGCTCGGAGGCCGTCATTTGAGGCATTATGACGATACGGAGGATCGACGACACATGAGCATTGCGTATCAACTGGACCAGGGCGTGGCGACCCTGACGTTCAACCGGCCGGACAAGAAAAACGCGATCACGGGCGAGATGTATGAGGCGATCGTCCGGCATCTCCGGGAATCAGCGGCGGACAAGGCGGTGCGCGCGGTCCTGTTCGCGGGCGCGGGTTCGGCTTTTACGGCCGGCAACGACCTCAAGGACTTTGGCGACCCGAAATTCGCGCGGCCGGATTCGCCCGTGCTGTCCTTCATGCAGTCGCTTGCGACCTTCGACAAACCGGTGGTCGCCGCCGTCCATGGCACGGCAGTCGGCATCGGAGTGACCATGCTGCTGCATTGCGACCTGGTCTATGTCGCAGAAGGCACGACTTTTTCGATGCCCTTCGTTAACCTGGGCCTGGTGCCCGAGTTCGGCTCGACCCTGTTGCTGCCGCTGGCGGCAGGCAAGGCCTGCGCGGCCGAAAAGTTGCTGCTGGGCAGGCCATTCGACGCCGCCGAGGCGGTGGCCATGGGCATCGCGAATGCCGTGCTGCCGCCGGCAGAATTACTGGCTCACGCCCAATCCGTTGCCCGGTCATTCAACGCCCTGCCGTGGGGCGCCGTGCGTGAAACAAAGAAGCTGCTGCGCCAGGCGCTCGGAACGCAGGTTCAGGACGCCATCCTGCGCGAAGCGGGCGTTTTCGGGCCACGTCTCGCCAGCGCGGAGACGCGCGAAGCCATCGCCGCCATCCGCGAAAAACGCGCGCCGGATTTCTCGAGGACCGGCTGACGATGCCCGCACCCGGGGACAGCACGCTTTACCGCCTCGCGAGGCGCGTGGGCCAGAAGCTGCGCAAGGCTGGCGCCTCGGTCGTCACGGCCGAATCCTGCACCGGCGGCTTTCTCGCCAAGTGCCTGACCGACCGGTCGGGCAGCTCTGACTACTTCGACCGAGGCTGGGTGACCTATTCCGATGCCGCGAAGCAGAAGCTGCTGGGCGTGAGCCCGCGTGTGCTCGAACGGCACGGCGCGGTCAGCGAGCCAGCGGCGCTCGCAATGGCCCGCGGCGCCCTGAAAGCGGCAGGCGCGACGGTCGCAGTTGCCGTCACCGGAATCGCGGGCCCGACCGGCGCGACACCCGGCAAGCCCGTGGGCACGGTCTGGATCGCCTGGGCCAGGCGCCATCGCGGTCGCGTGAGCGCCACGGCCAAGCACCACCGTTTCGCAGGGAACCGCGACGCCGTCCGTCGCCGCAGCGTCGCGGCGGCGCTTGCGGGGCTGTTGCAGCCATGAGCACACCACTGGATCTTCGGGAACACTCGCGGCGCCTGTTCTTCGCGTACTGGCCGCACGCGAAGACACGCCAGTCCCTGCTCGAGGCGACCCGCGCGGCCGTCGCCTCCATCGACGGCCAGCCTGTGACCGCCTCCAATCTCCACGTGACGCTGGCATTCCTTGGCCGTGTACCGGGCGTCCGGATACCGGAAATCGTCCGGGTCGGTGCGCGCGGCGACTACAAGCCCTGCAAGCTCATATTCGACCGCCTGGAATACTGGCCGAGGCCCAAGGTCGTCTCGGCCCTGACGGATTCGATCCCGGAAGCGGGCCAGAAGCTGGTCGATATGCTGTGGGAGCGCCTGTTGCCCCTTGGGCTGGAACGCGAAGAACGGCCCTGGCGGCCGCATTTCACGGTCGTGCGCCGGGTACGCCGCCCGCCGCCGAAACTGACGATTCCGGCCATACCCTGGGCCTGCGATCGACTGGCGCTGGTCGAATCTGTGTCCGGGCCGGATGGCCTGCACTACACGGCGCTTGCCGAATGGCCGCTGGGCAAGTCCTGAGAGCTTGGTTCGGGGCCGGGGTCGCCGCCTGAGCCACCCGGTCCTGTAATCTGCTCGCGAAACGGACATTCGAGGCCAACGCGGAACAAATTCTGCGTGCGCCGCAAGCCGGATCTTTGTGAAATAATCATCCACTTCCAGGAGGAAGCATCGCGATGGAAGAAAACCGCAAGAAGGCTCTCGCCGCAGCGCTGAGCCAGATCGACAAGCAGTTCGGCAAGGGCTCGGTGATGCTGCTCGGCGAGCACCCGGCCAACAACGATATCGAGGTCGTATCGACCGGCTCGCTGGGACTCGACGTCGCGCTCGGCGTCGGCGGCGTGCCGCGCGGCCGCGTGATCGAGATCTACGGGCCGGAGGCTTCCGGCAAGACGACCCTCGCGCTTTCCATCATTTCCGAGACGCAGAAGCTGGGCGGCGTCGCCGCCTTCGTGGACGCCGAGCACGCGCTCGATCCCGTCTACGCCGAAAAGCTCGGCGTCAAGGTCAAGGAACTGCTGATTTCGCAACCGGACACCGGCGAGCAGGCGCTCGAGATCACCGACATGCTGGTGCGCTCGGGGGCGGTGGACATCGTCGTGATCGACTCGGTCGCCGCGCTGACGCCAAAGGCCGAAATCGAGGGCGAGATGGGCGAGATGCAGATCGGCCTGCAGGCGCGGCTGATGTCGCAGGCACTCCGCAAGCTCACCGGCAACATCAAGCGCTCCAACACCATCGTGCTCTTCATCAACCAGATCCGCATGAAGATCGGCGTGATGTTCGGCAACCCCGAAACCACGACCGGCGGCAACGCGCTCAAGTTCTATGCATCGCTCCGGCTCGACATCCGCCGCATCGGCGCGCTGAAGAACGGCGAGGAAGTCATCGGCAACCAGACCCGTGTCAAGGTGGTCAAGAACAAGGTCTCGCCGCCGTTCCGCGAGGCGGAGTTCGAAATCCTCTACGGCCACGGCATCTCGCGCGAAGGCGAGCTGGTCGACATGGGCGTGCTGCACGGCCTGGTTGAGAAGTCCGGCTCCTGGTACGCCTACGACGGCGAGCGCATCGGCCAGGGCAAGGACAATGCGCGCACGTACCTGCAGCAGCATCCGGAAATCGCCGCCAAGATCGAGACGGCGCTGCGGACCCGGCTGCTGCCGGTGCGCCGCCCGGTGGCGGTTGCGAGTGAGGCGGCGGAAGCCTGATCCAGCCGCCGCGGCGGCACCGGACGATCAGCAGGCTGCCCGGCTCGCGGCACTCCGGCTACTGAACCGGCGCGACCACGGCGCCCGCGAGCTCGGGCAACGCCTCGCCGAACGTGGCTTCACAGCAGCGACCGCACAGGCGGTCGTCGATGCCCTGGTCCAGGAAAGGCTCCTGGACGACAGCCGTTTTGCCGAGCATTTCGTCGCGTATCATGCCAATCGCGGCCAGGGGCCCGTGCGCATTGCGCACAAGCTCCACGAGGCCGGCGTGGCCAAGGAGCTCGTAACGGCCACGGTGGACGTGCGATCCGCCGACTGGCGGCGGCGCTGCGCCGAGGTCAGGCGCAAGCGATTCGGCGCGCGCGAACCGGCGAGCTGGGCCGAGCGTGGCAAGCAGGCGCGGTTCCTGACCCAGCGCGGCTTCAATTCGGAACAGGTGCGCGCGGCGATCGGCGGCGATCCGGACGGGGAATGATGGCATCGAAACAGAAGCAATCCATGACGAGCGCGGAATTGCGCAGCGCATTCCTGGATTTTTTCCAGGCGCGCAAGCATGCGGTCGTGGCCAGCAGTTCACTCGTGCCCGGCAACGACCCGACACTGCTCTTTACCAATGCCGGCATGGTGCAGTTCAAGGACGTCTTCCTCGGCAAGGACAAGCGCAGCTACAAGCGCGCGGCGAGCTCGCAGCGCTGCGTGCGTGCCGGCGGCAAGCACAATGACCTGGAGAATGTCGGTTACACGGCGCGTCATCACACCTTTTTCGAGATGCTGGGCAATTTCAGCTTCGGCGACTATTTCAAGCACGAGGCGATCGAGTTCGCCTGGAACTTCATCACCGGCACGCTGAAGATTCCACCCGAGAAACTGTGGGTCACGGTCTTTCGCGACGACGATGACGCAGCGGACATCTGGCTGAAGAAAATCGGCGTCAGTCCCAAGCATTTCTCGCGCCTCGGCGAGGACTCCAACTTCTGGGCCATGGGCGATACCGGTCCCTGCGGCCCCTGCAGCGAAATCTTCTACGACCACGGCACGGGCATCGAAGGCGGCCCGCCGGGCTCGAAGAAAGAGCACGGCGATCGCTTCGTCGAGATCTGGAACCTCGTGTTCATGCAGTACGAGCGCTCGGCTGACGGGAAAATGACCCCGCTGCCGAAACCCTCGGTGGACACCGGCATGGGCCTCGAGCGCACGGCCGCAATCATGCAGGGCGTGCACTCGAATTACGACATCGACATGTTCCAGGGCCTTATCACGGCCGCGGCCGAGGCGACGTACCAGAAGAAGAAGACAAGCCCGTCGCTGCGCGTGATCGCGGACCACATCCGGGCCTGTAGCTTCCTGATCGTGGACGGCGTCGTGCCCGGCAACGACGGCCGGGGCTATGTACTGCGCCGCATCATCCGCCGTGCGATCCGCCACGGCTACAAGCTCGGACAGGAAAAGCCCTTTTTCCACCAGCTCGTGCCCGCGCTCGCCAAGGAAATGGGCGAGGCTTATCCGGAATTGCCGAAATCGGCGGCGCGCGTCGCGAAGATCCTGCGCCAGGAAGAGGAGCGCTTTGCCGAGACTCTCGAAAACGGCATGGAACTGCTCGAAACTGCAATCAAGAAAATGAAGGGTAAGACCATCACCGGCGAAACGGTCTTCAAGCTCTACGACACCTATGGTTTTCCCGTGGATCTCACCGCCGACATCGCGCGCGAGCGCGGTCTTACGATCGACACGGCCGGCTTCGAGAAAGCGATGCACGGCCAGCGCGAGCGCGGCCGCGCCGCCAGCCGCTTCGGCGTGGACCTGCGCGGCCAGGCCGAAATCGACGCCGAGAGCGAGTTTTGTGG
>JAQBHG010000109.1:0-4763 GCA_032127975.1 Steroidobacteraceae bacterium | reverse complement strand
TCGGCCGTGGCGCCGTCGCCGCCGCCTGTCGAGCTCACCCGCAGCTGGCGTATGGGTTTCTTCACGGTTCCGCCGCGCCCGAGCGTCGCCGCGGCAATCGAATCCATCGATCGCTGGAGTCTGCGTGCCGAATTGGTCGCGCTTCATGAAGAACTGCCGTGGACCGAGCTTCTGGGCGGAGTGGCGCCCGAGACGATCCTGGCCCGCGACAAGGTGGACCTCGTCAACTACCTGCGCAGCAAGGGCCTGGCCATCTATTTCATGCTGGACCTGACGGACGGACTGTCGCGTGCCGAAGAGGCGCCGCAACTGCGTGCGCTGGGCCGCAGCATCGCAGAGCCGGAGGTGCAACAGGCTTATCGCAGCTATGCGCTCGCCGTCGCATCAGTGCTCAACCCGGAAATCATCGGCCTTGCCGCGGAGACCAACCTGATCCGCGTGGCCGCGCCGGCTGCCGTCTACGCAGCGGTGGTACAAGTCACCAACGCGGCCGCGAGTGACCTCAAGTCGGCTGGCAGCCAGGCCACCTTGCTGGTGAGCACCCAGGTCGAGGTCGCCTGGGGCGGGCTGGGCGGAAATGGCCCCTATGTCGGCATCGAGCGCGACTTCGCCGATTTCCCGTTCATGGAGATGCTCGGACTGTCGTCCTATCCGTACTTCGACTTCGCGCAACCGGAAAATCTGCCGGTTGACTACTACAGCCGGCTACGCAACGGACGGACACTTCCGGTGATGGTGGTCGAGGGTGGCTGGACCAGCGCGGCTGTCGGCGCCGTGCAATCGTCACCGGCGCTGCAGGCACGGTATTTCAACCAGCATGCGCGGCTGCTCGATTCGGTGGCGGCGCGCGGCGTGATCCAGCTCATCTATGCGGATATCGACCTTGCGGCGATCCCGCCGCCGCTACCGGTCAACTTGCCGCTGTTCGTACATCTCGGATTGACCGATAGTGACTTCAACGCCAAGCCGGCGCTCGCCGCGTGGGACGCGCTATACGCCCGGCCCCTGCGGCCCTAGATAAGCGCGGGAGAGCGAAGAACTTACTGCGTTCGTAGCAGCCGCCGCTGCACATCGATGAACAGCCACAGCGCCGCACCCGTCAGCGCAAACAGAGAGCCGCTTGCGAGCGTCGGCAACCATCCGAAGTGATCGAGCATGAGCCCGACGACCGGTGCCAGAAAGCCGGGGGCGTTCCCGCCGGTATTCACGACACCGTAGACGGTCGCCGTGTGCGCGCCCCCCGTGTAGCCCGAAGCGGCGCCAAAGGCGCCCTCCGTGAACTGTGTGAATCCAAAACAGAGCGACAGCAGGGCCACGGCCATGTACGGGTTCACCGCGTGCACGCCCACCCACATGAACAGGGCAACCAGTACCAGCCCGGTCATCGCCGGAATTCGGCAGCCCCAGCGCGCGCCAATCCGCCGGCACAGGAAATCGCAAGAGAGGCCCCCCGCGATCGCGAGCACCGCGCCGGTCACGAACGGCAATGCATAGAGGAAACCGCTTTCCAGCAGCGAAAACCCGCGTTCTTCGACGAGGTAGGTGAACAGCCATTGCGCAAACATGTAGAACACATAGTTCATGCAGAAATAACTGGCCGCGAGCAGCAGCACGTCGCGGCTCGCGAGAACCTCACGCCAGCTTCCGGCCGCGACGGCCGTGGTAAATGCGGGGTCGCGATCACGATCGATCAGTTCGACTTCTGCACGGGTGATCGCCGGATGCTGGGCGGGCCGGTCGCGCCCATACCAGTACCACCAGGCGCCGACCAGGAACCCGAATGGCGCGAGCAGGTAGAAAGATTCACGCCAGCCGAAATGGACGATCAGAAGGGTCACGATCGGCCCGAGCGCGGCCTGGCCTAGCGTGAGTCCCGCGCTGCTCAGGGAATTCGGCAACGCCCAGCCGCCCGTCGGAAACCACCTGGCGGTCGCCCCGACCATGATGGGAAAAATCGGCGCATTCGCGATCCCCATCAGGAACCGCACGCTGATCAGCGCGACCATCGCGCCAGTTGCCGAGGCCGCCAGCAGCGATGGCGCGAAACCGGTCAGGAGCGTCAACACACCCCAGGTGACGGCGATGATCGCCATCGCGCGGCGTGGCCCGTAAACTTCGCCGAAGATGCCGCCCGGAATCTGCAGCAGCGTGTAGCTGATGTTGAAGCTGCCGAGGATCCAGCCAATTTCCGTGTTGCTGAAGCCGAATTCCTCGCGAATGCTCGGGATCGCGACCGAGATGTTGTTGCGCAGCAGGTAATTCACGAAGCTCAGCACGATCAGCACTGCGAGGATGCGAAAGCGCACCGGCATGGTTCGCAGGATGTTCATGTGACGCTCACGTTGTGGCCACCTTGCGCAGGCCGCGATCGCGCAACAGGTCATCCAGAATCCTGTGCGCGGCGTTGTGGCCCGGCGCCCCCGTCACGCCGCCACCGGGATGGGTGCCGGCGCCGCAGAGATACAGGGCGCGTAGCGGCGTCGCATATCGTGCATACGCGGGCACGGGGCGCATGAAGAAGAGCTGGTCCGGGCGCAGGTCGCCATGAAAAATATTGCCCTCGGTGATTCCGAATACGGATTCCAGATCGAACGGTGTGTACAGGCGGCTCGCGACCAGTGACTGATTCACCGCGGGCACGAAACTGCCGATCTGGCGCAGAAGCTGGAGATGCAGGCGGTCCCGCTCGATGCGCCAGCTGGAATCACTGAAACGGTAGGGCAGGTATTGCACGAAGCAAGTCATCACGTGCCGGCCGGCCGGCACCAGCGAGGGGTCGATCAGTGAGGGCACGAGGCAATCGATCCACAGCTGATCGGAAATCCTGCCCTGGCGCGACTGCTCGTAGCAGCGCTGAGCGCCTTCGAGCCATGGCACAAGCGTGAACTGAGCGCGCTGCAGCGCGTCCGCGCCCTGGTCGATGCCGTTGAGCTGCGGCTCCTCGGCGAGCACCAGATTTAGCTTGGCGCAGGGCCCGTCCATTTTGATCCCGCGAACCGCGGCGAGAAATTCCGGGTCAAGTTCTCCAGCCTGCACCAGACCAAGGAAGGTACGTTTCGGATCCGCATTCGAAACAATGATGCTGGCCGCGATTTCCGTGCCGTCCTCCAGCACCACGGCATCGGCGCGTCCGCCGCGCACCAGGATCTGTTTGACCGAAGCCTCGGTCCGCAATTCGACGCCGATGGCGCGGCAGGCCGCGGCCATCGCCTGCGTTATGGCGCCCATGCCGCCCATGACATGACCGACGAATCCCTGCCTGGCCTTCGGGCCGCCGCCAAGCAGATGAAACAGCAGGCCGAAGAGGGTGCCTGCATCGTATGGACCCCCATGTTTGCCATAGAGACTGTTGGACAGCACGAGTGACTTGAGATGGGGTGATTCGAGCGAGCGGTCGAGAAACTCCCCAAGACTGCCCGTTGCGAATGAGACGAGGTCGGCCAGTTCGCGCCCGCGCAGTCGCCGGAACCGGAATGCGTAGCGAAGCAGTTCGCCGAATCCCGCAATGCCACCACGATGCAGGTCCGGCGGCGCCTGCATGAATAATGGCTCGAGATGGCGGGCGAGGCCGGCGAGCCGCTGGTCAAGTGACAGGAAGCGATCGCAATCCGCCGGCGCGAACTGCCGCAGGAACGACCGCATGCGTGCGCCATCGCTCCACCAGGGGATTACGACGCCATCCGGCGTCACCGCCTGGACGGTCGGTTCGGCCGCGACCAGCCGCAGGCCCAGCCGATCAAGCTCGAGATCCCGGATGATCTCGGGCCGCAGCATGCTCGCCATGTACGAAGCCGTCGATACGCGGCATCCGGGCGCAGCCAGCGGATCGATTTCCTCTGTGACGCAGCAGCCGCCCAGGATCTCGCGCCGCTCGAGCACGAGCGTGGCGAGGCCGGCCCGCGCCAGGTAGAACGCAGCGGTTAGCCCATTGTGGCCGCCGCCGATGACGACGACGTCGTAATTCTTTTTGTTCACGGGATTGCGCCGGCGCCTCAGCCTACGCGCGACAGGTCGCCGAGATGTTTTTCGATATAGCGCCGGATATCCAGGCTCGGATCCTCCATCGGCGCATAGAAACCGCCACGGAAACCGCGCGATTTCATGCCGGCCTGCACCGACTCGCAAATCCGCCAGTCCTGGCGATTCACAACATCCCAGAAGTCAACCACATCGCGCGGGTCGAATCCCGCCTTGGCCGTCTCCGTGACATGGAACAGGAATTCACAGCCGATGCGCGTGAGATCGGGGCCCTTCGGCCACAGCGTGAATGCAGCGACATGATCGGCCGCGACGCTGAGCAGCAGGTTCGGATACACGATGTCGCCATTGTGATGCGTCTTCTCCTTCTCGGAGAGCCCCGGAAATGGCGCGCGAGATGATGTCCCCGAGGCGGTAAATGTCCAGGCGCCGGGGCGATGGGGAATTCCACCGGTCCAATCGAGACCGGCACCACCGCGTTCGCGAAATGCGGGCACGAGCGCGCAAAGCTCGGGATGGACCGGGCCACAGTGATAGCACTCGTTATAGTTCTCCATGATCACTTTCCAGTTGGCCTGCACGTCATAGACCAGCTGGGCACCCCGGCGCAGATCCTGCAGGGGGTAGCGTTCGAGCTTTGCAGCGGCTGCTTCCAATTGCGCGTGCACGGGCGGCGGCGAAGCGGTGGAAAGATTCAGGAATATGAATCCGCCCCAGGTTTCCAGGCCAACCTGCACCAGCGAAAATCGCTCCTTCGGGCAGCGCTCGTCGAAATGCACGAATGG
>JAQBHG010000108.1:0-6842 GCA_032127975.1 Steroidobacteraceae bacterium | reverse complement strand
GGCCCGCTGACGCGGTTGCAGGCCGTTATCGCGCAGCAGCGTCGAGGCCCGCGCCGCATCGGTCAGGTCGCTGAATGGTCCCAAGCTCAAGCAATTCTCCGCAGGCAGGATGGGTGGACGGGCCGCTGCTTCCGAGGCAGGCGCTTCGCGGGCGAGCACCAGTTGTGGCGCCTCGACCTTTGCAGGCGCCGCATCCTCGGCGGGCCTGTCAATCCAATGCGTCCAGGCGAACCAGGCAACATTGGCAAGCACGAGCAGTGCGAAGATGACCCGCATCGGTGCGCAATCTATGCGTTAGGCGGAGTCACCGCAACGCCCTGACCGTTACTTCACCGGACAGGATTCGCCGCCGCGCGCCACCGACATCGACCAGCAGCGCGCCATCGGCATCGATGCCGCGCGCCAGCCCCTCGACAGTCTCGGCACCCTGCAGCACGCGCACCGGCTGATCGACTAGGTCATCGGCACTCTGCCATTCATCCATGAAAGCCGAAAGGCCGCGCGCGCCGAATTCCTCGAGCGCGAGCGCAATCTCATTCACGAGCGAGGCCGCCAATGCGTTGCGGCCGAGTGGCGAGTCGAGGAGTTCCGCCAGCCCGGCCGCTTCGATGCCGTCGGCCTGCAGCTCCGCGCGCAGCGAATGCGGCAAGCGGACATTGATACCGGCACCGACGACGACATAGGCAGGCCCCGCAGCCTCGCCACGCATGTCGATCAGGATGCCGCCCAGCTTGCGCCGGCCGTGCACGATGTCGTTGGGCCACTTGAGTGCGAGCCCGTGGATACTAAGCCGCCGCAATGCCCGCAGGATTGCAACGCCGATCGCGAGTGAAAGGGCGCTGAGCGCCACCGGCGCGTCGCCGAAGCTCCAGTTGACGGACAGGCACAGGCCCGTTGCATAGGGCGCGAGCCAGCGCCGGCCACGCCGACCGCGGCCCGCACTCTGGAATTCCGCGAGGCAGGCGTCGAAGCGCCCCGCAGGCAGGTCCGCGACCGCGAGAAGGCGGTCGCTCGTCGATGCGAGCTCTTCGTGGATTTCCAGGTTCCGCAGGCGGCCCGAGGCCCACTGCGGCAGCGCATCGCGGATCGCGGCGGCCTCGAGCAGATCGAGCGGCTCATGCAGCCGGTAACCGCGCCCCGGCGTCGCCTGCAGCTCGATGCCCCAGTCGCCGAGCAGCTTCAGTTGTTTCCATACGGCCGCGCGTGAAATGGCGAGCCGCCCAGCGAGGTCCTCGCCCGAATGCAGCTCGCCATCGGCCAGCAGGTGCAATAGCGCGCCGCGCGTCGTCACGGACGTTGGTTCCGTGGCCGCAGAAGCCACAGGCCGGCCAGGTGCGGTTCCGTGCCGCTCTTCATGCGACCGATGTTGCCGCGGTGCGTCCATACGACGAACCCGGCCATGGCGATCGCGAATGCCATCAATGGCAGCGTCTGCAGGCCAAGCAGCCACAGGGCAATCGGCACGGCGACGGCGGTGACAATCGTCGCGAGCCCGGCGAAACCCGTCAGCAGCACAATCAATAGCCAGCCCGCGATGGCCACCGGAACGACGAGCGGCGCAAGCACGAGCAATGTACCGACCAGCGTCGCGCCGCCCTTGCCACCGCGAAACTCGTGGTACAGCGGCCAGACGTGACCCGCGACTGCAGCCGCAGCGCAAGCCGCGGCCATCCACTCGTGATCGACGGCGGAATCGCCTGCCATGCCGGGGATATTCCAGCCCGGCAGCCAGCCTGCGGCCACGATGCCCTTGCCGATATCGATGACGACGACACTGGCCGCAAACCAGAATCCCTGGGTGCGGAGCGCATTCGTGCCACCCGCATTGCCGCTGCCCTGCACGCGGATATCGATGCCGCGCGCGGACCCCACGATCAGGGCGCCCATCAACGAGCCCAGCAGGTAGGCGATCAGGGTCTTGAGGCTGAGTTCCAGCAATACGGTGCCTCCTGCGTGCGGCTTCAGGATTCTAGCATCGCGGGCAATACGCTCAGTGCGGCAGGAAGACTTCCGCAATCATGCAACGCACGCTGCCCCCGCCGTGACGCTCGATGGTCGGTATCGGCGCGATCACGATCCTGCCGTGGCGCTCGAGCGCGAGACGTTCGCGCTGTGCCAGGCAATCCCAGGCGGCGGCGGACATCGCAATCAACGGCTCGCCGTCACGCGATCTGAGCGCCAGCAGGTTTCCGGCGAAGCCGTTCATCTGCGTGATGCTGATCAGTATCGGTTCGTGACCGCTCTGCTCGAGCGCGTGGAGCACGGTCACGCGCTCCGCCGGATCGGGAATCGCATCAGGACACATCAGGGCAAAGCGCTCGCCGATCGCCATCATCACGTTCGTGTGATAAATCGCCTGGCCGTCCGGGCCCCGGGCATCGAAGCTGACGACGCGGTAGCCGAGCCGCGTCGCGAAATCGCCGAGCGCTGCCGGCGTCGTGCGCGGCGACCAGCAGGCATAGGCGATGCGATGGCAGCGATCGAGTACGAGACTGCCAGTGCCCTCGAGATATTCACCGCGTGCTTCCCACTGCGTGAGATCGATCGTGCGTGCAACGCGATATCCCGCTGTTCGCAACAGTGCGATGGGTTCCTCGCGCCGCTCCGCGCGACGGCTCGCGGCCATCAGCGGATACAGCACGACGCTGCCGTCGTCGTGAAAGCTGACCCAGTTGTTCGGAAAGCAGGCGTCCGGCTTGGCAGGCGTCGGACTGTCATCCGCCACATGGACTGCGACACCGGCATCCGAAAGCGCGTGTACCAGCCCCTCGAATTCGCGCTGTGCGACGAGCGGCGTGTCGCCGGTCGTACCGTCCTGCTGGAAGCGATTTGATGCCGCGGTCTCGGGATTCGCGCCAAAGCGCGCCGGCCGGATCAGCAGTACGGCATCGGTGCATTGCCGGTCGGAATCCGGCGTGGGTTTCATCGCATCAGTTTAGCAAGCCGCGGCGCTGCGGCCGCCTACCGACAAAAAAAGGGCGCGGCCGCCAGGCCGCGCCCTGATTGCAGGATTGCCGGTCAGAACTCGAAGCGCACTCCCAGCTGGACCCGCCATACCGAGTTCAGTGCCGTCAGCGACGTCACCGGCGCCGTCGGGCCTGTCTCGCCCGAGCGCGGACGGTATACGTAGCAGGACGAGGCTCCACCCGGGCAGCCGGTCGTCACGATGCGATTCGCGTCCAGCACCGGCGATACGTAGATGAAGCTCACCTGGCTGACCTGGCCCCAGTCGTTGTTGATCAGGTTGGCGAGGTTCTCGACGTCGAGACTCACGACACCGCGCGCCTTGCGCCAGACCGGGATTTCCTGCGCGAGGCGCAGGTCAAGCGACGTCACCCAGGGGCTGCGCCCCGAATTGCGCGGCACGATCTTGCCACGGTAACGCTCGAGACCCTCGGACTGGATCAATGCGTCGGTATTCGACCGGAATTGCGCCGCGCCAGGCGTCGCCGAGCTGAATTGCGTCGTGGCTGTGCAGCCACCTACCGACCCCGCAACATCGGCGGCTGTGCACTGAGCCTCGTAAATCACGTCACCCGGTGTGCCGGCAGCTCCCGGCACATAGAACAAAGCGCGCTGGCGACTTGACTGACGCGGATCGCCAAATACCGATGTTCCGGCACCGAAGGTGTAGCTGTACGGACGACCCGAGCGGCGCTCGGCCACCACGGCGATGCTGGTCTCGTTGTCGCCGAAGAAGGCCTTGCGCCAGGCGAACAGGCCCTTGAACTGGTGCTCGATCTCGTAGTTCGAGGTCTCGAGCCCCGGGTCGTTCGGATCCGCGACCGCGAAGCTGTCCCAGTTCGAGCGGGCCGTGGAACTCGTGCCCGAGTTCACGTCCTTGATGTCCTGGAAACCATAGCCCAGGTAGGCATCGAAGCGCCCCGCACGCGTGCGCCAGGTCTTCGAAAAGTCCGTCGCGAAGACCGTGCCTTCACCCTGGTGGGTGTTGGTCAGCAGGAGATCCTGGCCTGACGGCCGGACACAGGTCGTCGCGGGCGGAACAGGAACCTGGCAAGACACATCGGCCCGCGTGCGATAGCGCGGCCGTCCATCGGGCGCAGTTGGCGTGGCGGGAATCGGTTCCAGACGCAGGTCTCTCCAGAGCACTTCGTCCTTGACCCGCGACAACACGATGTCTGCGGTCCACTGGATGTCCCAGGGCAGTGTGTGCTTCATGCCCAGGTTCCAGCGGTATTGGGACGGAATCTCGAAATCCGGGTCGAGCGCGTTGACCTCGCCGTCGCCGCGCAACAGCATGTGATTCGCCAGGATCGCCGAATTGATGTTGAAACCATCGACGTTGTCCAACCCGACCTCCAGCGGCGAAGGCGTTCCGGGCGGAGCGGTTCGGTTGATGGTCTGGTTCACGACGGTGACGCCATCGCCCGAAAAACTGTTCGAGATCCAGACATTCGGCGAGCCGCCGCCGAACAGGCCCCAGCCGCCATAAATCGTCGTCTCAGGCCGCCATTGCCAGTTGAAACCAACGCGCGGCATGACCAGGTCGCGGCCGTCCAGCGTCGACTGGTTCGAAAAACCATAGCGGCCTGCGAAATTGGTATTCAGACCCGGCTGGTCGCTGCCCGAGTACTTGTCGAGCCGCACGCCCGCCTGCAGCTTCAGGTCCGGTGTCACCTGCCATTCGTCCTGGACGTAGAACGAGTCGGTGTCGTAACCGAATGCTGCTGCTCCGTCATTCTTCACATTTGTGAATGAATTGGTGTAGGACAGCGAAGACGCCGTGCGAGCCTGGAAATTCGCGATGCTCGAGAAAGTGTACAGGCCGCTGCTGCGCGGCACGAAAATATTGAAGATGTCGAGCATTTCCCGCTCGTAGCCCACCATCAGCGTGTGGTCGCCGAGGAAGAAGCTGCCCTTCACTTTGATCGCATCGAGGTCGTTGGTCAGGTAATTGGCGTGACGGAACTCGTCCGGCCCGACGTATACCCTTCCGGCCGGCTTGAACTCGTTCGCCGGGGTCATCGGGTCATCTGGAATTGCAAGTGTTGTAATCTGCATCTCGGCGAAGTCCGTGCCCATCAGGGAATCCTGGCGGACCTCGACTTCCTTGCGCGCCAGCTTGACTTCAGTCGCGAAGAATTCGTTCCAGTCGGAGAACAGCTGCAAGGAATACGAATCCATCGTGATCGCGCGGTTGTACCAGCCCGACGGCGTGCTGATCCGGTTCAGCGACGAACTATTGTTGCTGGTGACGAACTCATTGCCTTCGGTGTGCTGGTACGAAAGCGAGGCGCGCTGGCTGTCATTCAGGTTCCAGTCCAGCTTGCCGAGAATCTTCTCGTCTTTCTCGGCCAGCACGTCGAAGCGCTGGCCGGGGTCGAATCCGTACACCGTGTTTGAGATGCCGAGGATCTGGTCATATTCGGGCTGGGTGACGCCCGCGATCTCGACCGCGGAGCCCGAGCCGGCGGGCCCGAATTCCTGCGGCGCCTTGCGGTCAAGTTTCTCGTAGCTCAGGAAGAAGAACAGCTTGTCCTGGATGATCGGGCCACCGAAGGTGCCGCCGTATGTTTCTTCATCGAAGGTGAAGGTCAGGTCCCGGTCCTGGCTGCGGTCGCCCGCCAGGTCGTCCTTGCCCTTGTAGTAATACGCCGACCCGCTGAACTCGTTGGTGCCGGACTTGGTCACGACATTGATCGTGGAGCCGCGGAACATGCCGTATTCGACCGAGAATGGCGCGGTCAGGATGGAAACGTCCTGGATCGCCTCGACCGAAAGCGGGCTGCGCTGGGTCGGATAGCCGTTGTTGTTCAGGCCGAAGTCGTCGCTCTGGCGCACGCCGTCGATCGTGATGCTGTTGTAGCGATTGTTGACGCCGGCGATTTCCAACGCGTCGGAATTGGTCGGGTCGACCCAGGCCTTCGGATCGATGCGCACGACATCCTTGATGTCGCGGCTGATGGACGGCAATGTGCGCACATCCTGCGAACTGAACCGGCTGCCGGCCCCGATCGTGACGTCGCGTTCCGAAGCACCGGTGACCTCGACGCCCGCCAGCTGCGTGATCGGCTGCGCGACCAGGGTCACGGAACTGCGCTGCGCGAGCTGCGTATACAGGTCCTCGACGCTGGCTTCCTGCATGCCCTCGGCCCTGGCCGTGACGCGGTAGGGTCCGCCGACCCGCAGGCCGGTCGCCGAGAACTGGCCCGAGGCGCTGGTCGTCACAGTCGAGGTAGTGCCAGTTGGCACGTGCACGATGGTGACCTTCGCGCCGGCGACGGCATTGCCTTCTACATCGACGACAAAACCGGACAGCTGCGAGGCGGTTTCCTGCGCCTGCGCGTATGGCACGGCGGCCAGCGCAATGGCAAGCCCTGCGCCCACCGCAACAGCGGGTGCAGACAGGATCGTGGTGACAGCGGCGGCGAGGCGGATCGAGCGACGACGATCGGACATGGTTATGGCTCCCCTTATTATCCCCATGAACGCGGCAGATACTGGCGTTGCGCCAGGATCAGCATAGTGCGGGAATGTTACAGCCTGTTGGCTGCATTTTGCGACCGCCAATTCAGTTGTTGCGCGTGATCCACATCGGCTGGCGGTCCGGGGGAACGATTCCAGCAACGACAACGGCTTGGCGCAATTTCCTCAGGGCAAATTTACGAATGGCGCCGCGGGCATCCTCAGGCCGCGAGCCGCTCCGCCGCTTTCTCCGCGATCATGATGGTCGGCGCATTGGTATTTCCGCCCACGAGTGCGGGCATCACCGACGCATCGACGACGGAAAGTGCTTCCAGGCCCCTGATCCTGAGCGACGGATCGACCACGGCGAGTTCGTCATGGCCCATGCGGCAGGTTCCGACCGGGTGATAGACCGT
>JAQBHG010000107.1:0-37351 GCA_032127975.1 Steroidobacteraceae bacterium | reverse complement strand
ACGATCGTGCGCCGGGAATTTGCCCGTTCTTTCGAGCGCAAGCGCCTTGAGGTCGCGGATCTCGATGCGCTGGTGGCCGCAGAGGCTGACGTTCTTGCGGCCGACGACAATGCCGCCCTGGCGGAGATGCGCGAGGCCTTGTTCCGGCTCGATGACGAATACCGGGAGCCACTGGTGCTGCAGGTGATGATGGGCTACTCGACAAAGGAAATCGCAGAACACATGGGCCTGCAGCAGGGCGCCGTGCTGACACGGCTGTTCCGCGCCCGCGCCCGCCTGCGCCAGGAACTCGGCATCGCCGTGGAGTCATCGCCGTGATGAACTGCATGGAATTCCGCCGTCGCGCCGGCGCCGAGCCCGCGATCTCCGGAGACGAGGTCGACGCCCACCGCAGGGACTGCCCGACCTGCGCGCGTCACCAGGACGAGTTGCGCGCGATGGATGCCCTGATCGGGCGCGCATTCGCGGTCGATGCGACGCAAATCCGCAAGCCCCGCGCTGTGGTTGCGCCGGCAACCGGCAGGCGCTGGCTGGCGATGGCTGCCAGCATCGTGATCGGAGTGTCGGTCGGGATCGCGCTCTGGGTCAGTTCTCCGCGTGCTTCTCTTGCGCGCGAGGTCATCGGCCATGTCGCGAGCGAGACGCACGCGATGATTTCGACGACGACGATTGCCCCAGAGCAGCTGGCGGGCGTGCTGGAGCCGGAAGGCACGAGATTGCGACCGGGAATCGGCGATGTTTCATTTGCGGCGCGTTGCGTTTTTGCTGGCAATGTCGTGCCGCACCTGGTGGTCCGCATGCCGCAGGGTCCGGTGACGGTGCTGCTGCTCAGGCACCGGAATGTCGACGGGCCGGTCCGGCTCGAGGAGCAGGGATACGTCGGCGTCGTGCTGCCGGCGCCGCGCGGCAGCATCGCGATCGTCGGCCGCGACCAGAAGGACCTGGAGGGCATCGCACGGCAGGTTTTCGAAGCGGTGGACTGGGGCGGCTGATACCGCTCCCGCTCATTCCCCCGCGAGCCAGTCCACGCGCCAGCGCCCGCCACCGTCGGGGGCGAGCACTTTGTGAAGCGCGGGCAGCGCCGCACGCAGGTCACCGTCGACCTTCCATGGCGGATTCACCAGCAGGATTCCCGAACCATTCAGGCCTGCGCGCGAGTCGTCCGGATGCACGCAGAGTTCCACCGCGAGCACGCGGCGCAAGCCGGCATCGAGCAGGCGCCGATGAAAGCGCGCGATCACCGGGGCCAGCTTGATCGGATACCAGCCGGCGAGCACGCCCTGCGGCCAGCGCAGCGCAGTGCCCGCCAGCGCATCGGCGACGCGTTCCAGGTCGGTCAGCTGTTCCTCGTAGGGCGGATCGATCAGCACCAGTCCGCGTTTCTCGCGCGGCGGCAGCAAGGCCGCCAGCGCCTCGAAGCCGTCCCGGCAGTGAATGGCGAAGCGCCGGTCGCCGCGAAACTCCTGCCCGAGCAATCGGGCCTCGCCGGGCTCGATGTCGCAGAGTGCGGCATGGTCGTCCGGTCGCAGCAGGGCACGGGCGATGCAGGGCGAACCTGGATAGATTCGCGGCACCGCGTCATTGGCGGTGTCAAAGCCGCGCACCAGCTCGAGATATCGGCGGATCGGCGCGGGCATGCCCTTGGGGTCAGCGGCAGCGAGCCGCAGGATGCCGCGGGCTGCTTCTGCAGCCGTATCACGCGAACCAAGATCGTAGCGGGCGCGGCCGGCGTGGGTGTCGAAATAGAAGAGCGGGCGGTCCTTCTGCACCAGGCGCGTGAGCACCGCGACCAGCACGACGTGCTTCACGACGTCGGCAAAATTGCCCGCGTGACAGGCGTGGCGGTACTTCAAGCGGAATTGGCGCCGGCGAGCCAGTCGCGTGGGTGCAGGAAATCCCTGCTCAGTCGTTCCTCGGGCGAACCGGGCTCGGGCTCCCAGCCGTATTCCCAGCGCGCGACTGGCGGCAGCGACATCAATATGGATTCGGTGCGTCCGCCGGACTGCAGGCCGAACAGCGTGCCGCGATCGTGGATCAGGTTGAATTCCGCGTAGCGGCCGCGCCGGTAGAGCTGGAATTGCCGCTCGCGTTCGCCAAAGGCGGTATCGCGGCGCCGCTCAATGATCGGTAGGTAACCGGCAACGAAAGCGGCGCCGACCCGGCGGCTGAAAGCCAGGCAGGCGTCGAAGCCCCATTCGTTGAGGTCGTCGAAGAACAAGCCGCCCACGCCGCGCGTCTCGCCACGGTGCGGCAGGTAGAAATAGCGGTCACACCAGTCTTTGTAGCGTTGGTAGGTGCCCGGCGGGCAACCCTCGCAGGCCGATTTCGCAACACGATGCCAGTGCCTCACGTCCTCTTCTTCCGGATAGTAAGGAGTCAGGTCGAATCCGCCGCCGAACCACCACGCGGGCTCGCCGCCCACGGGCTCCGCGACGAACAGGCGCAGGTTCATGTGCGTGGTCGGGACATGCGGATTGCGCGGGTGCAGCACGAGGGACACGCCCATCGCCTCGAATGGCGCGCCCGCCAGCGCGGGGCGTTGCGCGCTCGCGGAGGGCGGCATGCGCTCGCCTTGCACCCGCGAAAAATTGATGCCTGCCTGCTCGAACAGCGCGCCATCCTTCAGTACGCGTGTTTCGCCGCCGCCACCCTCAGGCCGCTGCCAGGCGTCACGGCGAAAGCGCGCGTTGCCATCGGCCTGCTCGAGCACCTGTGTGAGGCACTCCTGCAACTCGAGCAGCCATGCGCTCATTGCGGCTCGATCGGGCATCGCTCACTCCTTGATGCGGCGAGCCTTGCCGGCGGCGCGCGGCGCTGTTTTTTTCTTCGCGGGAGCCTTGCGCGCGACTTTTGCCTTCGCGGCCGGCGTCACTGCGGTGGCACCGGCTGCGGGCGGCGCGGCCGTCGCTGCGGGTTTCTTCGCGCCGCGTCGGCCGAAGCGGCCCTTGCCGCGCTCGGGCGCAACGGCAAGCAGCGCCACGCATTCCTCGAGCGTCATCGATGCAGGGTCGCGGTCCTTCGGAATCCGTGCATTGCGCTTGCGATCGGTGATGTAGGGCCCGTAGCGGCCTTTCAGCACCTGGATGCCAGCATCCGGGAAATCGAGAATCGTGCGCTCGAGGTCGGCCTGGATCTTGGCGGCAACGATCTCCAGCGCACGCTCGAGCGTGACATTGAACGGGTCGTCTTCCTTGATCGATGCGAACTTCGCTCCGTACTTCACATAGGGCCCGTACTGGCCGCGGCCGACGCTGATCGGCGTGCCGTCGGGGCCATGTCCCAGCGCGCGCGGCAGTGATAGCAGCTTGAGCGCATCCTCGAGCCGGACGTCGTCCATGTGCTGGCCCGGCATCAGGCTCGCGAATTTCGGCTTGTCGGCGTCGTCGCGGGTGCCGTGCTGTACGAATGGCCCATACGCGCCCATGCGCACGGCGATCGGCTTGCCGCTCTCGGGATGGCGGCCGACTTCGCGCGATTCGGCGACTTCCTCGCGGGTGACGGTCTTGCCGATGTGCTCGACAAGTTTCGAAAACGGCCTCCAGAATCGCTCGAGCTCGGGCCGCCAGGCCTTTTCGCCATTGGAGATCTCGTCCAGCACGTCCTCCATCGTGGCGGTGAATCCGTAGTCCACGTAGGTCTCGAAATACTTGACCAGGAATTTGCTGACGATCTTGCCGATGTCGGTCGGCTGGAATGCCCGGCCGAGCATCTCGACGTACTTGCGGTAGCGCAGCGTCTCGATGATCGAGGCATAGGTGGACGGGCGCCCGATGCCGTGGCTTTCGAGCGACTTGACGAGGCTTGCCTCGGTATAGCGCGGTGGCGGCTGCGTGAAATGCTGCTCGGGCCGCAGGGTTTCCAGTGACACTCGTTCGTCTGGCTCGAGCGCGGGCAGCCGCTGCTCGTCCTCGCTCTCGACGTCGGTCTCGTCCTCGTCATGGTCCTCGTGATAGGCGGCGAGGAATCCCGGTTCCAGCAGCGTCTGGCCATTGGCGCGGAACACGTGGCGATTCACGCCGGTTGCGCCGCGCTCACCGGCGACGAGATCCACCGCCACGGTGTCGAATACTGCAGGCGCCATCTGGCAGGCGATGGCGCGCTTCCAGATCAGTGCGTAGAGCCGCCGCTGGTCCTCGTCGTGGAGATCCGCTTCGGCCTGCTGCGGCGTCTCCGCGGCCGCAGTCGGCCGGATCGCCTCGTGGGCTTCCTGCGCGTTCTTCGACTTGGTCTTGTAGACATTCACGCCATCGGACAGCGCCTTCTCGCCGAAGGTCGCGCGAATGACGTCGCGCATCTCGGCGACCGCGCCCTGCGACAGGGTGACCGAATCGGTGCGCATGTAGGTAATGTGCCCCGACTCGTACAGCCGCTGTGCGGTCTGCATCGTGCGCCGTGCGGTGAAGCCGAGCTTGCGCGCGGATTCCTGCTGCAATGTCGAGGTCGTGAACGGCGGTGGCGGGTTGCGGCGCTTTGGCTTGCGCTCGACGCTGTCCACCGTCAGCAGGCCGCCCGCGGCGGCGATGATCGTGCGCTCGGCCTCACGGGCCTGTTCCTCGGCGGTGATCGTGAAGCGGCCCTTCTGCGTGTCGGCCTCGACCTTCTCGCCGCGGTACTCGACGAGTCGCGCCGGGAATCGCCCCTTGTCCTTGGCCGCATCGGCCTCGATGGTCCAGTATTCCTGGCGGATGAAGCGTGCAATATCCGCTTCGCGCTCGCATATCAGGCGCAGCGCGACGCTCTGCACGCGGCCCGCCGAAAGCCCCGGCTTGATCTTCTTCCACAGGAGCGGCGACAGGTTGAAGCCGACCAGGTAATCGAGTGCGCGGCGCGCCTGCTGGGCGTTGACGAGGTTGTCGTTAAGACCCTCGGATTCCTCGATCGCCGTGCGCACGGCGTTCTTCGTGATCTCGTAGAAGCGCACGCGGCGCAGTTCCTTGCCGTCGAGCACGCCGCGCTCGCGCAGGATCTCGGACAGGTGCCAGGAAATCGCCTCGCCCTCGCGATCCGGGTCGGTCGCAAGATAGAGCGCCTTGGCCTTGCGCATCGCGCGTTCGATGGCATCCACCTTCGGGCGGTTCTTCTCGATGAGCTGGTACTTCATCTCGAAGTCGCGCTCGGGGTCAACCGCGCCTTCCTTCTCGATCAGGTCGCGGACGTGGCCATACGAAGCCAGCACCTCGAAATCCGGGCCGAGGTACTTCTTGATGGTCTTCGCCTTGGCGGGCGATTCCACGATGACCAGATTGGTGCTCATGCTCTATTTCGTCTCACGTAGTCCCCAAAGACGCCAAAGCCGCGGGCCCGGCCGCGGCTCACTGGCCGACCTCTGCCGCCGGCGCTCAGTGCATTGCGTCACGCCGCTCGTCGAATACCAGGTCTTCCATGCGCTGGTAGGCGTTTTCCTGTCCCGGCTGGCTGAACAGGACCATCAGGACCACCCACTTAAGCTGCTCGATGTCGATGTCGTCGGCTTCGAGCGCCAGCAGCCGGTCGATGACGACCTCACGCTGCGCGGCGGACAGGATGCCGAGATTTTCCAGGTGCAGCAGATAGCCGCGCACATCCGTGTCGAGGCGCACCTGCTCCTGGCCGCTGAACACGCGCACCGCGCGTGCCGTGCCCTCGCTCATGGCCCGGTCGGGATCGGCGGCCAGGCTCTCGAGCCATGCCAGCGCGCGCTCGATATCCGCTTCCGGATAACCGGCCTGCTCCAGCTCCTGCTTCAAGGCATCCCGGCTCGGCGCACTGTCGTCATCGGCGTCCAGGAAGTTCTCGAACAGGTGAATAAGGATGTCGAGAACGCTTTCCTTCATCGGGCCTGCCTCGGTGGAGTCCGGCTGTAACGCCCGCCGGCTAGCGACTCGATCCGACCTTCCAATTCGAGCATTTGCATCATCGAGGCGACAGCATGGGCCGGAAAGCCCGTCCTTTCGACCAGTTTGTCGAGATCCGCCGGCTCGAAACCGAGCGCATTCAACAGCATTTCTTCCGCGCTGTCCAACTGGCCGTTGGAATTGCTGGTCCCGCCAGGGGCCTCCGCACCCACCGTGGAGGCTGTCGCGAACCCGGTAAAGCCGATTGCTGCGAGCACATCCTCGGGTGATTCGACAAGTGCCGCGCCGTCCTTGATCAGGCGATGACAACCGCGCGCGAGCGCGTTATGTATCGAGCCGGGCACCGCCATGACATCGCGTCCCTGGTCGCCGGCGAGCCGCGCCGTGATCAGCGAGCCCGAGCGCGCGGCCGCCTCGATGACGAGAACGCCGCGCGCGAGTCCTGAAAGCAGGCGATTGCGGCGCGGGAAGTTTGCCGCAACGGGCGCCGTCGCGGAGGAAAACTCCGATACCAGCGCGCCCTGTGCGGCAATCGATGCGGCGAGCGTGGCGTGCTCCGCGGGGTAGACCAGGTCGAGCCCGGTGCCGCACACTGCGATCGTCATGCCGCCTGCGGCGAGGGCACCACGATGCGCGGCCGCGTCGATGCCCGTGGCGAGGCCGCTCGTGATCGCGAGCCCGGCGGCGCACAGGCGTCCGGCGAATTCGAATGCGGTTTCCCGGCCCGCGGCCGTGGCTGAACGGCTGCCGACGATCGCGAGTTGCGGCAGCGACAGGACGGATGGCCTGCCTCGGACGAAAAGCGCAAGCGGCGCGCCCCTCGTCGCCGCAAGTTGCGGCGGGTAGCCGGGGTCATCGGCGGTGAGCAGGCAGTGCCCGGGCATATCGAGCCAGCGCAGGTCCCGCTCGAGCGCGGCCTCGTCCGGATACCTGATCGCAGACAGACCGGCGCGCTCGACGCCCGCACGCGTGAGTTCCACCTCATCTGCCGCGAGCAGCGCCTCGGGGCCGCCGAGGCGGGCGAGCAGCGACTTCGCGTCGGCAATGTCGAGGCCGGGAACGCGCGCAAGGCGGAGCCATGCGCCCTGCACTGCGGTCTGGGTCCACGACGTCACCGGGCCATGATCTGGAATCACGGCCCTGACGGGGCACCCGATTTGGGCCGCGTAGCGGCAGAAATAGCGGGGTAGTGCGGGCCCTAGTCGTTGATTTTGCGCAAGATTCCCGATTAGATTGGAACCCTCGTTGCCGATCGTCCATCTTGGGCTGATTCGTACCTGGGGAAGGAGCGCTGACGCGATGACTTCATTAGTACCGGCGCCTGGCCGGAATGGCAGCGCCGGGATAGAAACCATTGCGGAGTCGCTGGTGTGTCCGGGCTGTGCAGCGAGGGTCGCGATCGGGCCAGACTCGATCGACTGTACAAGTTGCGGCGCCAGCTATCCGCTGCGCGATGGCATCGCGCTGCTCGCCATACGCGGCACCTCGGAAACCTGGGGCGAGCCGCAGGCCGGTGAGCAGAGCACCAGCTATCAGGGCGAATACCAGCGCGTCGATCGCGCCGCGGCCTACAACTTGAGCTACCGCCAGCGCCTGCTGAAGCGCCAGAGTACGCAGCGCGAGTTCAAGCTGCTCCGGCAGCTCATCGGGCGGGTTGGCCGGTCCCGGATCATTCTTGACCTGCCTTGTGGTGGCGGCCGCCTGACGCCGGCCTTCGCCGCGTCGGCCGAACTCGTGATCGAGGCCGACATCGCGCACGGCCAGCTGCTGTTCGGGCGCGCGGAGTCATCGGTGACGACTCCCCGCCTCTGGATGACCGCGTCGGCATTTCACATTCCGTTGCGGAACGGGAGCGTTGACGGCACGGTCTGCGTGCGACTTTCGCATCACCTGCCTACCGCAGCCGAGCGTGAGCGCCTGCTGACGGAGCTGCTGCGGGTGTCGCGGCGCTTCGTGATCATGACTTTCTTCGATCATCATTCACTGAAGAACGTGCTGAGGCGACTGCGCAGGCCCTTTGACCGCCAGCCGCCGAAGATGACCATGACGACGGCGCGCGTCGCAGAGCTCGCGCGGGTGCGTGGCGCAAGGCTCGTCGCCGCGCCGCCGCTGTCACGCATCGGGTCCGGCCACCGCTACGCGCTGATCGTCAAGGACCAGGAAATCGCGTGACTGCGCCGGGCGCCGGCATCGATTCCGCGCTGGATGAAATGGGCGCCCCTGGCGCCGGACCCGGGCAGATCCTGATCAAGGCCGAGTACGGCACGCTGGTCTGGTCGGAAACGCTGCAGGACGGCGGTCGCGCGATCGTGAAACTTTATCGCCGGCGGCCTTTCTACGATCCGCTGCGCCGCTGGTTCATCCCGTATCGTGCCGAGCGCGAATTCAAGCTGCTTTCGCACCTGGTTCGCCACAGTGTTCCCTGTTCCGTTCCGCTGTCATGGTCGCACGGCCGCCGCGATCCGCACGGCCTGCATGAAATGCTCGTGACCCGCGAGGTCGCCGGCGCGACGGCGCTCGACAAGCTGCTGCAACGGCCGGGCGTGCTCGTGGATCTCTCGCAACTGTTGAGACTCGTGAGGCGCATGCACGACTGTGGCGTGTCGCACGGTGGCCTGGCGCCGAGGAATATCCTGGTTTCGTTTCCCGCCGGCGGAGCGCCCGCCTTCCACGTGATCGATATGTCCTACGGCCACGTATTCCCGGGCGGTATCGCAGGGACCCGGATGGCGAACTTTGACCTGCTCGACCTGGTATACCGGCTCCGGCGTCATTATCCGGAGGATCATTGCGACAAGTGGCTCGCTGCCTATGGCCTGGATGAATCCGCGGCGCAGAAGCTGATGCGCGGGCTCGAGCGCTATCGGCCGCGCGGCCACTGGGCCCACCTGCGCCGCGGGGAGACCGACCTGCGCGCGGCTATTGCCCGCCTGCGAGGGCCGCGTAGTCCACGGGACGGTGACAGTCGACCGGCCGGCCCGCCTTCGGCATCGGGTACTTGAGACCGGTCGCGCAATTGAAGAGGAGCGCCCGCTCTTCGCGCCCGACCAGGCCGCCGGAAAGCGCCGCGCGCCAGGCCGCGTAGGTCGCGGCACCTTCCGGGCACAGCAGCAAACCCTCCGCGCGCGCCATCTCGGCCTGCGCTTCCGTGATCGCCTCGTCTTCCACGGCGATCGCGAAGCCACCGCTCTCACGGACGGCGCGCAGGATCAGGAAATCGCCGATCGCACCCGGAACGCGGATGCCGGCGGCCAGGGTATGGGCGTCCTTCCAGGGTTCGGCATGTTCGCTGCCTTCCTGCCAGGCCCTGACGATCGGCGCACAGCCCGTTGCCTGGACGGCGACCATGCGCGGGCGCCTCGAATCGATGAAGCCGACGGCTTCGAGTTCGGCAAATGCCTTCCACATGCCAATCAACCCGGTGCCGCCGCCGGTCGGGTAGAAAATCACATCGGGCAGTTGCCAGCCGAGTTGCTCGGCAAGCTCGATGCCCATCGTCTTCTTGCCCTCTATGCGGTAAGGCTCCTTGAGCGTCGACGCATCGAACCAGCCCATCGCCGCCTTGCCCTCGTTGACCAGGCGCCCGCAATCATTGATGAGCCCGTTGACCAGGAATACATGCGCGCCCAACAATGCGATCTCGCGCACATTGACCTCGGGCGTGTCGTCCGGGCAGAACACCCATGATTCGATGCCCGCACGGGTCGCGTAGGCAGCGAGCGCGGCCCCGGCATTGCCATTGGTCGGCATGGCCATGCGTTTGACGCCGAATGCGCTCGCCATCGACACAGCAACAGCGAGACCCCGCGCCTTGAACGATCCGGTCGGCAGGCGGCCCTCATCCTTGACCAGGAGCGCGCGCGCGCCGTGCAATCGTGCAGCCTTCGGTGCCGCGATGAGCGGCGTGACTGCTTCGCCGAGGCTCACGACATCGGCGCTCCTGCGCACCGGCAGGAATTCGCGATAACGCCAGAACCCGCCTTCGGCGCGTCCGGCGATCTCGTCCCTGCTGACTGCCTGGCGCAGCGCATCGAGGTCGTAACGCACCAGCAACGGCTTGCCCGCATCCGAAAGGCCGTGCAGCACGTCGGCGGGATAGCGCTTTCCCGTGGCGCTGCATTCGAGGTGGGTCGTGAAGCTGGGGAATTCCCGCATGCCGGGAAGATTAAAGCAAAGCGCCGGCCAAGTGGCCGGCGCTTCTTTCAATCAGGACGCTTTATTTCCTAGGGCGAACGGACCTTGTCGCCGACTTCGATTTCGCGCTCAGACTCCAGCATCAGCCCGTAGCTCATGCGGTCATAGGTCTTGAAGACCATGAACAGGCCCGTGCGCTCATTCGGCAGCTGCACACTGCCGCTCTCTGCGTTGGCAGTGGTGTCGCGGACTTTTTCGCCGGCCGCCCAGGTCGCGAGAACGCTGCCGGGCTCGAGGCCGTCGCGCTTGCCGCGATTGATGATCAGGATGTCGTATTCGGCCACCACCGTGCGATCGTCGATGACCGACATGACCGTGCCTTCGATATTCGACTTCGGTGCCCGCGGGATGAAATCCATCCTCATCTCGGCGCTGTCCGGCAGCAGGATGTCGCCATCCAGTGTTTCGCGCGCCGAACTGACGATGAACATCGTGGCCGGATCGCCACTGCGCTTGATGCTGCCCTGGCCCGTAAACAGGCCCTGGTAACCCAGCACGTCGCCGTCGTCGGGATCCTTCAGCTCGTCACCGACGTGATAAATATTGTAATGGCCGCCGGGCTGCGAATTCCCGAGACGGCGCACATAGACCTCATTGCCTTCCGCAGTAATCAGCCGGTCGTCGCGGCCATGCACGACATAGGGCGCTGCCTTGACCTGCTCCTTCGCGAGCACCTCGGGCCGTGACATGAACGCGGCAATCCTTTCATATGGAATCGCGTTGATCGCTTCCGACAATGGGCTCTCGCGCACACGCGGAGACATGCGGATCGGTCCGCCAGTCTCGACCATGACCCGCGGCTGGCCGTCGACCCAGGTCAGTGCGAGCACGTCGCCTGGATAGATCAGGTGCGGGTTTGCGACCTGCGGATTGATGTGCCAGATCTCCGGCCAGTACCAGGGATCAGTCAGGAACTTGGCCGAGATGTCCCAGAGCGTGTCGCCTTTCTGGACCGTATAGCGCTCGGGCGCATCCGGTGCGACCGGAATGACGCTGCGGTCGATTCCCTGCTGCTGGCCGGTGGCGACACCGGCCGGTAGGGCGATCGACAGCGCGAGCGCCAAAAGCGCGGCGCCGGCCAGGCTGATGACGGGGTTGCGGGACGGGGAATTGCCTGACGCTGCCATGCGAGTTGCTCCCTCACTGCCGGGGCGGCCCGAAGGATCGTATACTTCCGGGTCACCAAACGCGCATAAGTCTATGCTTCGACGAACTTTAACAGCATTCCCCGGTCAGTTACACGCACCCACGGCCCCACTCACATGACGCGCCTCACAATCCTGGAGTATCCGGACCCCCGATTGCGCACCCGGGCGGTTCCGGTCGACGCCGTGGACGCCCCATTGCGTGAACTGATCGACGACATGCTGGCGACCATGTACGCCGCAAATGGCATCGGTCTGGCCGCGACACAGGTCGATGTGCACCGGCGGCTCCTGGTCGCCGACGTCTCCGAGGGCCGCAATGATCCGCGCGTCTTCATCAACCCGGAGATTCTCAGGCTGGACGGCACGACCAAGTCGCAGGAGGGCTGCCTGTCGGTGCCGGGCTATTACGATGAGGTCGAGCGCGCGGAAAGCGTGCGTGTGCGGGCGCTCGGCCGCAATGGCAAGCCATTCGAGGTTGAACTCGACGGCCTGCTCGCAATCTGCCTCCAGCACGAAATCGACCATCTCGACGGCAAGCTGTTCGTGGACTACCTGTCGGAGATGAAGCGCCAGCGCGTCCGCAAAAAGCTGGAAAAAGACCGTCGCCTGAGTGCGGAAGGCCGGTCGCCGGCGCCCGCCCGCGCACCGGCAATCTGACCGGCAGGCCGCCGTGGAAAAGAGCCTGGCGGTCGCGTTCGCCGGAACCCCCTCATTCGCGCTGCCGGCGCTCGATGCGATCGCGGCGTCGCGCCACCGGCTGGTCGTCGTCTACACGCAGCCCGATCGTCCCGCCGGACGTGGCCGTGAAGTGGCGGCGAGCCCGGTCAAGGCCCGTGCGCTGTCCCTGGGATTGCCGGTCGAGCAGCCGGATTCCCTGCGTGATTCCGTGGCCCCGGCCCGGCTTTCCGGTCATTCACCGGATGTCATGGTGGTCGTCGCCTATGGGCTGTTGTTGCCGCAGGCGATTCTCGATGTGCCGCGCCTTGGTTGCGTGAATATCCACGCCTCCCTGCTTCCGGCCTGGCGCGGCGCTGCGCCAGTCGCGCGCGCGATCGAGGCGGGCGATTCGATGAGCGGCGTCTGCATCATGCGCATGGAAGCCGGTCTCGACACCGGGCCGGTCATGTTGCGCAGGGAATTGGCGATCGGGCCCCGCGAAACCGCGGGCGAACTCGAGACGCGCCTGGCCGCGGAAGGCGCGGTGTCGATCGTCGCAGCGCTCGATGCGCTGGCCGCGGATTATGCGAGCTTCGAGCTGCAGGATCCCGCGCATGCCAGCTACGCGCGCAAGCTGCAGAAATCGGAGGCGCGCATAGACTGGCGTGAACGGGCGGAGGTGATCGAGCGTCGGGTCCGCGCGCTGAATCCCTGGCCGGTTGCCGAGACGCGGCTCGAGGGCCTGCAGTTGCGGATCTGGCAGGCCCGGGTCGTGCCTGCAGCCGCGGGTCCCGAGCCTGGCACGATCCTCGCCGCCGGACCGCAGGGCATTGTCGTGATGACCGGCAGGAATGCCCTCGCCGTCGAGCGCCTGCAATTGCCGGGTCGCCGTGCCGTCACCGCGGCGGATTTCGCCAACACGCGCGGTTTCGTCGGCCTGGTGCTGGCCTGACCGTGGGCGAGGCCGCGGGAATCCGGGCGGCTGCAGCCCGCGCCGTGGCAGCGGTCGCGGGCAATGGGCAGCGGCTCGAGTCGGCGCTCGCCGAAGTCGTGCCGGGACGGGCCCAGCGGCCCGCGATCCAGTCGCTGGCATTCGGAACCCTGCGCTGGTACTTCGAGCTCGACGCCTGCCTCAGGCTGCTGCTCGACAGGCCGGCCGCCGCGCTGGACCCAGAGATTCGCGCGCTCGCACTGGTCGGGTTGTTTCAACTCTCGCACGGCGAGACGCCCGCGCACGCAGCCGTGGCGGAAACGGTTGAGGCGACCCGCGTGCTCGGGCGGCCACGTGCGGCGGGCCTGGTCAATGCACTGCTGCGACGCTTCCAGCGCGAGGGTGCCGCGATCATGGGCAGGGCACATGAAGATCCGCAGGCACGCCACGCCCACCCCTCCTGGCTCCTCGATGTCCTCATGCACGAATGGCCTGATCACTGGCAGGTCATCGTGGCCGCGGGAAATGCGGAGCCGCCGATGTGGTTGCGCGTCAATCGCAGGCACGGAACCCGGGATGCCTATCTTGCGAGACTCGCTGAGGCCGGCATGAGCGCCGAGTGCTCGGCATTTGCGCCGGAGGCACTCAGGCTTGCGGAACCGGTGAATGTCGGCGAACTGCCGGGATTCGCCGAAGGCGCGGTGTCGGTGCAGGATGCCGCCGCGCAGCTCGCGCCCTACTTCCTTGCGGCGGAGAGCGGCATGCGCGTGCTCGATGCCTGCGCTGCGCCGGGTGGAAAGGCCTGCCACATGCTCGAGCTGGAACCGGGCATTGCGGAACTAGTTGCGCTCGACGTCGATCCGCTGCGCAGCAAGCGGATCGAGGAGAATCTTTCGCGCCTCAGGCTCACTGCGAAAGTCGTCGTCGCCGATGCCGCGAATGCCGACTGGTGGGACGGCCGCGCTTTTGACCGGATCCTGCTCGACGTGCCCTGCTCGGGCACGGGCGTGATCCGGCGACATCCCGACATCAAGCTGCTGCGCCGGCCTGATGACATCGCGCGCTTCAGGGCCGCGCAACTCGCGCTGCTGCGCTCGGTCTATGCCCTGCTCACGCCCGGCGGCCGGCTGCTTTACGCGAGCTGCTCGGTGCTGCGGGCGGAAAATGCGGCCGTGGTCGGCGAATTCCTGTCGGCCGACTCCACGGCTTTGGATGTGACCGAATCTGCTAGGCTTTTGCTGCCGGGCGTCGCGCCGGTGCAGGGCCCGGGGCCGGGTTGTGCGCTGCCAAGCGGCGCGGCCGACGCCGATGGCTTCTATTACGCCTGCCTCGAGAAGCGGGCCTGAGGGACCGGCGTGCATTTGAGGCGATGGCGACATCCTGGGCTGGTCTTCATCGCGACGCTGCTGTTCGCGGCGCTCACCCTGCGCGCGGTGGCCGCGGAAGATGGCCGCTTCGAGATCCGCAACGCCTATGTCGAACTCGTCGACGGCGTCTGGCAGCTCGATGTGCGGCTCGACCTGGGCCTGTCCGAGGCCGCCCGGCAGGCCTTCGACGAGGGTGTGCCGCTCACGCTGCATCTTGAGGCCGAGGCGACCACGGCGCGGCGCTTCCTTCCCGACGAAACCGTCGTATCGCTGACGAAGCAATGGCAGCTTGCATATGACGCGATCGCCGACCGCTATGTCGTGAGCGAGCCGGTGAGCGGCGAGCAAGTGAGCCACGCCTCGCGCGAGGAGGCATTCACGGCGCTCGCGCGCATCGGCGCCCTGCCACTCGCGGACACGACGCAACTGCCGCCGGACGGGCGCTTCGAGATGCGTGTGCGCGCATCGGTCGAGATCGGCGAGCTGCCCGTTGCAATCAAGATACTGCTGTTCTGGAAGAGCTGGTCGCGCAGCACCGACTGGTACATCTGGAGCGTACGGCCATGACGCGGCGCTGGCTCCCGATCGGGGTCGGCATCGGCATCGTGGTGTGGGTTGCTGCGCTCGCGCTGCTTGCGGTCACCACCGAAGGATCGCAGCGCTTCGGCCAGTTGCAGCCGTGGATTCTCCTGATCAACATCGCGGGCGTCGTCGTGCTGGTCGCGCTGATCGGCGGCCGCGTGACCGACTTCGTTCGCGACTGGCGCCGGCACGTGCCGGGCTCGCGATTGCGCGGCCGCACGATCCTGATGTTCAGCGGACTTGCGGTCGCACCGCTGTTGCTCGTGTTCACGTTCTCCGTACTGTTCCTGACGCGTGGCATCGACAGCTGGTTCCATGCCGAGGTGCGCGAAGGCCTGTCCGATGCGCTCGGTTTGTCGCGTGCGGCGCTCGATCTGCGCATGCGCGAGATCCTCGAGCGCACCGAGCGAATCGCCGACGACCTGTCCAACCTGAAGGGTGGAAGCCTGTACGCGGCACTCGACAATCACCTGCGCCTGGCTGGTGCCGACGAGTTGATCGTCACCAGCGCGGGCGGCCAGCCCGAGGCCTACAGCACGGCGGGCATGCAGCACGGGCTTCCGGGCGTGCCGCAGGAGGAGTTGCTGCAGCAGGTCCGGCAAGGGCGGCCCTACGTGAGTCTCGAACCGGCACCCGGCGGAGGCTACCTGATCCGCGCCGCAACGCGCATCGGCGCCGCGCAGAGCCTGCAGGGCTCGCGCACGCTGATCGCGACCTACCCGGTGCCGCAGCGGCTCGCCGATCTCGCCGCGACAGTGCAGAAGGCGTACCAGCAATACGGCCGCATTTCATTCCTGCGAGAACCGCTGAAGCTCAGCTTCGTGCTGACCCTGTCATTGGTGCTGTTGATGGCATTGTTGGCGGCCTTGTACGGCGCTCTCTATTTTTCGCAGCGACTGGTGCGGCCGGTGCAGGAGCTGATTGCCGGGACGCGCGCGGTCGCGAAGGGCAATTTCGAGACGCGCCTGTCGAAGCCTTCGCACGACGAAATCGGCTTTCTCGTCACTTCGTTCAACGACATGACGATCAAGCTTGCGCGCGCGCGTGAGGAAGCAGAGCGCAGCAAGGCTGCGGTTGAAGGCGAGCGTGCCTCGCTCGCCGTGATCCTCGCGCGCCTGACGAGCGGCGTGATCTCGCTGGAACCGGACCTGCGCGTGCGTGTTGCCAATCATGCGGCCGGCAACATCCTCGGCGTCGACTTCGACCAGGCAGCCGGCCAGCCGCTGGCAGAACTCGCGGCCCGCCACCCTCTGCTCGGGCAGCTGCATGCCACGATGCAGCGGCATATCGACGCCGGCGAAAGCGAGTGGCGCGAGCAGGTGACACTCCGCAGCGAAGCCTCCCGCCGCGAGCTGGTCTGCGCCTGCACGGCGCTGCCGGGCGATGCCGGCGGCGCCGGTGGCCTGGTGCTGGTGTTCGACGAAATCACGCAGCTCCTGCAGGCCCAGCGCCAGGCCGCGTGGGGCGAGGTTGCGCGCCGCCTCGCGCACGAGATCAGGAATCCACTGACCCCGATCCAGCTCTCGGCCGAGCGAATGCGGCGCAAACTCTTCCGTGGGCTCGCGACTTCCGACGCGGAACTGCTGGATCGCTCGACCCAGACGATCATCCAGCAGGTCGAGGCGATGAAGCAGATGGTGGCCGCCTTCAGCGAGTATGCGAAGGTGCCCGAGATGCAGGTGAGCGAGATCGACATCAATGTCATGATCCGCCAGGTGTCGGACCTGTACCACGCGCAGGATCCGCGCGTCGCGTTCGGCCTGGGGCTGGATGCGCGCGCGGCAATGCTCGAGGCGGACCCGGGCCGGATCCGGCAGCTGTTGAACAACTTGTTGACCAATTCGGTCGAGGCGCTCGACGGGCGGCAGAATCCTGTCATCATGATCGAAACGAAACGCGCTGGTGACCAGATCGTGCTGACCGTGATCGACAATGGGCCCGGGTTCCAGGACGGCCTGATCGAGCAGGCCTTCGATCCCTATGTCACCAGCAAGCCGAAGGGCACCGGGCTCGGTCTCGCGATCGTCCGGCGCATCGTGGAGGAGCATGGCGGCCAGGTGGAGCTGGAGAATGTGCCGCAGGGAGGCGCGCGCATCTCGATCACATTGCCGGCCGCGAGGAGAGAGCGAGCATGAGTTCGTCGAGAATTCTCGTCGTCGATGACGAGGCCGACATCCGCGGGCTGCTGGGCGAAATCCTCACGGAGGAGGGCTATGAGATCGAGGCCGCGGCCGACGCCGCCGCTGCGCGCCGCGCCTGCGCGCGGCAGGAACCGGACCTCGTGCTGCTGGACATCTGGATGCCCGACACGGACGGCATCACCCTGCTGCGCGAATGGTCCGAGAAGCACATGCTCAAGTTCCCGGTGGTCATGCTGTCCGGGCACGGCACGGTCGAGACGGCGGTCGAGGCGACGCGGCTCGGCGCATTTGACTTCGTCGAGAAGCCATTGTCGATCGCAAAACTGCTGCGCACCGTCGAGCGCGCACTCGAATCCGGGCGCCGGCGCAGGCAGGCCCAGCGCACGCTGATTCCGCCGCTGGTCGCGCCGGTCGGCAAGAGCCGCCTGATGCACAAGTTGCGCGAGCAAGTGCAACAGGTCGCCGCCCACGACGCGCCCGTGCTGCTGGTCGGCGAGTCGGGCACGGGACGCGAGGCGTTCGCCCGCTACCTGCATTCGCTCAGTCCGCGATCGGCGGCCCCGTTCATTGCGGTGACCTGTGCGAGCCTCGATGACGACACCGCCGCGGCGAGGCTCCGCGGTGTCGAGGCAGGCGGGAGGATCGAAGCCGGGCTTTACGAGCAGGCGGATGGCGGCACGCTTTTCTTCGGCGGGCTCGAAGACCTGTCTGCGGGCGCGCAACGCCTGCTGGTCGCGGACCTGGAACAAGGCAGCTGGCAGCACGAGGGCGGCGACCGCCGCATGCCGCTGGGCGCGCGCCTCACTGCGGCCGTGAAACCCGGCCACGACAGCGCGGCGAGTGGCCTGCGGCGCGACCTGCTGGCGCATCTCGAGGTCATCACGATCCGCGTGCCGCCGCTTCGCGAGTACGCGGAAGACGTGCCGGACCTGCTGCGGCATTACATCGATCGCCTGGTCGACGATGAGGGCATGCCATTGCGCCGCTTCAGCGTCGCGGCACAGAACCGCCTGCGCAACTATCCGTGGCCCGGCAACGTGCGCGAGTTGCGAAATCTCGTCCAGAGGGTGCTGATCATCGGCGGCCCTGAGGAAATCGGGCTCGACGAGATCGAGCAGCAGCTTGCCCTGCAACAGACCCCGGACGAACCCCTGGTGAAGCAGGACCTGCTGGCATTGCCGTTGCGCGAAGCGCGCGAGCAGTTCGAGCGCGCCTACCTGCTGCAGCAGCTGATGTTGTGCAATGGCAAGGTCGGACTGCTCGCCAAGCGGGTCGGCATGGAGCGCACGCACCTCTACCGGAAGCTGCGCTCGCTGGGCGTGGATTTCCGCCAGATCACCGAAGACTAGTTCGGCACGACTCAGTCGCCGACGCGGATGACGAGCATGTCCATGTCCGCCTCGCGCAGGCGGGCGCGGACCCTGTTGAGCTCGGTGAGGTCGGTGATCGGGCCTATGCGGACGCGGTGCCAAGTGTCATTGTCCACCGAGACCCGCTGTACTTTCGACTCGATGCCCTGTAGCGCGAGCTGGGCCCGCACCCGGTCGGCCTCCTTGAATTCCCGGTACGAGCCGACCTGCAGAACGTAAGAGCCTGACTTCTCGACCGGAGCGGTCGGCAGGTCGCGGCGCACGGCGGCCTCGCGCTCGGGCACGACGACCTCGAAGTTCGGCAGCATCTCGTAGAAATCGTAGCGCTCGGCCGGTTCGTCACCGGTCGATTCGCGCGCCGAAGCCGGTTCCGGCGCCGCCCCGCCGCCATTCTGCTGCACCGAGCGCGGGTCGAAGAAATACAGCGCGAGTCCGACGCTGAATCCCGCGATGCCGCCGATCAGGAGCCCGGTCCAGCCCGAAAACGGCTCGCGCCGCGCCTTGCTCCGCTTGTAGTCGCGCGACACCATTACATGGACTCCGGCGCCGAGACGCCGAGCAGGTCGAGCGCATTGGCAAGGACCTGCCGCGCGCCGACGATCAAGGCGAGCCGCGCATTGCGCAGTCCCGCGTCGTCGGCGATGAATGGCAGCGCACTGTAATAAGCGTGGAACGCGGTTGCGAGCTCGCGCAGGTAGTGCACGACGATGTGCGGCGCACGAAGCTCACAAGCCTGCACGACGATCTCGGGCCAGCGCGTGACCTCACGCATCATTTCGCGCTCCTGCGGCTCGGCGAGGAGCGCGAGCGACGCGAAGCCCGCCTCGCGGTCGAATGGGAGGCCGCGCTCGGCAGCCTGCTTCAGGACGCTCGCGATGCGCGCATACGCGTACTGGATGTAATAGACGGGATTGTCGTTGCTGCGCGACTTGGCGAGCTCCAGGTCGAAGTCCAGGTGCTGGTCATTCGAGCGCATCACGTAGAACAGGCGCGCGGCGTCATTGCCGACTTCGGCGCGAAGTTCCCTGAGTGTCACGAAATCGCCCGAGCGTGTGGACATCTGCACCTTCTGGCCGGAGCGGTAGAGTGACACGAACTGGATCAGCCGCACGTCGAGCGATTCCCCCGGTTCGCCCATCGCCATGAGCCCGGCGCGGACCCGGGCGACATAGCCGTGGTGATCGGCGCCGAGGATGTCCTGCAGCAGATCGAAGCCACGCTCGCGCTTCTCCAGGTGATAGGCGATATCCGACGCGAAGTAGGTGGTCTGGCCATTCTCGCGCACTACCACCCGGTCCTTCTCGTCGCCGAAATCCGTCGCCCTGAGCCACAGCGCGCCATCCTTCTCGAATACATGGCCCTGGGCGCGCAGGCGCGAAAGCGCGCGCTCGATGGCGCCGCCGTCCTCGAGCGAGCGCTCGGAGAACCAGCGGTCGAAATGGACGCCGAAGCCCTCCAGGTCGTCGCGGATGTCGGCCAGGATCTCGGCGAGGCCCGCATCGAAGACCGTGCGAAAGTCCGCGGCCAGCAGTTTCTTGGCGCGTGCGATCACGGCGTCGATGTACGCGTCCTTGTCGCCGCCGGCCGGCTCGTCCGGCGGCAGGCCTGCGATCACGGCGGCTGCGGCCCTGCGGAATTCGTCGCGATGCTTCGCGTGCAGCGCCGCCGCGATCGGCCGGATGTACTCGCCGCGATAGCCGTTGGCGGGGAACGGTATCGTCTCGCCGCAGAGCTCCAGGTAGCGCAGCCACACGCTCGTCGCGAGGATGTCCATCTGCCGCCCGGCGTCATTGACGTAGTACTCGCGATGCACCGACCAGCCTTGCGCCTCCAGCAGCCTGGCAATGGTCGCACCATAGGCGGCATGCCGGCCATGGCCGACGTGCAACGGCCCGGTCGGGTTCGCGGACACGAATTCGACGATCGCACGTTTGCCCGCGCCGCCCGCACCATGGCCGTAGGCCATTCCCGCCGCGTGCACGCGGGCGAGTTCCGCCTGCCAGGCCGCCTGCGTCATGAAGAAGTTGATGAAACCCGGCCCCGCGATTTCGGTGCGTTCAATCAGCTCATTCTTCGGCAGCCTGGCGACGATCTGTTCTGCGAGCTTGCGCGGGTTGGCGCGCAGGCTCTTCGCGAGGCGCATCGCGATGCTGCAGGCGAAATCGCCGTGCGCGGTATCGCGGCTGCGCTCCACCTCGGGCACGGGCGGCAGCGCACCGTCCCAGGTTCCAGGCGGCAGCGCCGCGAGCGCATCAGACACCAGCTTTTCAATGAGGTTTTTCAAGCGCGCGAGAGTCTATCAGTCAACCTCAATCGGATCGACGTCCACGGACCAGCGCAGGCTCCGCGAAACGCGCAATTCCTCGATGCGGGCAAGCCATTCGGAGAGGTAGCGCTGCAGCGTGGCGCGGACCGGGGATTCCAGCAGCAGCTGCGCGCGATAACGGCTGGCGCGCCGCTCCATCGAAGCGGGCGCCGGTCCGAGCAGGCGCGGGCCGGTCTCGCCCCGTTCGGGCGCCACGGCCTGGGCTTCGCGCAGGAACCCGTGGACTTCGGCTCGCACGGGGCCGTCGGCACGCAGCAGCGCGAGATGCGAATAGGGCGGCCAGCCGGTTGCGCTGCGCTCCTCCAGTGCGCGCAATGCAAATCCCTCGTATCCCTCCGTGATCAGGCATTGCAGCAGTGGATGCTGGGGATAGCAGGACTGGATCAGCACTTCGCCGGGCCGATCGCCGCGTCCGGCGCGGCCGGCAACCTGCACGATCTGCTGTGCGAGCCGCTCGCTGGCACGGAAATCCGCGCCGAACAACCCCTGGTCCGCCGCCAGGACGACGACCAGCGTGACATCCGGGAAGTCATGTCCCTTGGTCAGCATTTGCGTGCCGAGCAGGATGCGCGCGCTGCCGTCCACCACCGAATCGAGAGCGCGCTCGATATCGCCGCGGCGCCGGATGACGTCGCGATCCACGCGCACCAGCGGCGCGTGGGGGAACAATTGCGCCAGCGCCGCCTCGACGCGCTCCGTTCCCTCGCCAACGGGCCGAAGCTCGGTGCCGCAGCGCGGGCAGCCATAGGGCATCGCCTGTTCGGCGCCGCAGTGATGGCAGGTCAGGCGCGCGTGGCGGAGATGCACGGTGAGCCGTGCATCGCAGGCCGTGCAGGGCGCTATCCAGGCGCAACCCGGGCAGAACAGTGTCGGCGCGTAGCCGCGGCGATTGAGGAAGACGAGCACCTGGCCGGACGCAGCGAGGTGCCGCTCGATTGCCGCCAGCGCCGGCTGCGAAAGGCCGTCGCGAGCCGCGTGCTGGCGCAGGTCGATGACCGCTACACGCGGCTTGCCCGCGCGGCCGGTGCGCTCCGGCAGCGCGAGTTTCGTGTAACGGCCCGCCGTCGCATTGGCAAGGCTCTCCAGAGATGGCGTCGCCGAACCGAGCACGACCGGCACGCCTGCGCGCGAGGCGCGGACGATCGCGAGGTCGCGCGCCGAATAGCGGAAGCCATCCTGCTGCTTGTAGGAAGAGTCGTGCTCCTCATCGACGACGACCAGGCCGAGTGACGGCATGGGCGTGAAGACTGCCGAGCGCGTGCCGATCACGACGGGCGCGGCGCCGGTAGCCGCGGCGCGCCAGGCTGCAAAACGCGCGCCATCCGCCAGCGAGGAATGCAGCGCCACGACCGGAACGGTCAGCCGCTCCTGGAAGCGAGCAACCAGTTGCGGTGTCAGCGCGATCTCGGGCACCAGGACGAGCGCCCCGCGCCCCGCGGCCAGCACGCGCTCGATCAGCTTCATATAGACCTCGGTCTTGCCGCTGCCGGTGACGCCATACAGGAGCCACGCGCCATAACTGTCGATGGCAGCGCCGATCGCATCGCAGGCCGCGGACTGATCGGCAGTCAGCACCGGCCCGGCGCGCCCGGGTCCCGCGCGCGGCGCGGGTTCCGGCCTTTCCAGCGATTCAAGCCAGCCGCGTGCGGCGAGTGCCTTGAGCGCATCGCGGAGGCGAGCTTGCGAGATCGCTTCCAGCGTGGCGTCGCCGTCGCCGATCAGCTCGATTAGTTGCTGCTGCCGGCGGCCGAGGCGTGGCGTCGTCGTCAGCGCTTCCCGTCCGCGCCCGGACAGCCGCCATGCGAGCTCGCGGCGTTCGGCGCTGCCGCCCTCGCGAAGCGCAACCGGAATAGCGGCGAACAGCACTTCGCCGAGCGGGTGGTGGTAGTAATCTGCGGCCCAGACGAGGAGCGCGAGGGTGACGGGATCCCACAAGGGTTCCGGGTCGATGATTTCGAGTGCGCGCTTCAGGCGCGAAGCAGGCAATTCGCTTTGGCTGGCAATGGAGGCGATGACGCCGATGGCGCGCCGCTTCCCGAGCGGGACGCGCACGCGCTGGCCTGGGGCCGCGGATGGACCCTTACCCGCCGGCGGAAAATAGTCGAATTTCCTGCGCAGCGGCGTATCGAGGACGACTTGCAGGATGGGGCTATCAGTGCTCAAAAATGTGTTTATTATCAATAAGATGGGTGGACGCGGCGGCAGACGTCAACGCTCCGGCGCAGCGCACGTTATATCACCGTGGCTGCGATTCCATTCGAGCGATGCGCGTGCGGGAGGAGCTGGTGATCGGCTCTGCTACGCTTTCCTGGCCGATGCCGCTGATCGGCGGGCGTGACAGGGCGCGGGAGACGGCAGTGGACCAGGAGCGTGCACTCGAGCGATTCCTGGTCGGTGTCGAGAAACGCGCCTTCCGGATCGCGAAACTCTCGCTCCGCGACCACGACGACGCGCTCGATGTCGTGCAGGACGCGATGATCAGCCTGGCCCGGAATTATTCGGGACATCCGGAAGAGCAATGGCGGCCGTTGTTCTACCGGATTTTGCGCAACCGGATCACCGACTACCAGCGCCGCCGCCGCGTGCGGCAGGGTGTGATCGCCTGGTGGCGCGGCACCGCACAGGATGACGGGCCGCCGGACCCCGTGGAGTCGGCGCCGGATCCGTCAGGCACGCCCGACCAGCAGCTCGAGGGCGAGCAGTTGCTCGAGCGCATCGGGCAGGTACTGGCGGCCTTGAGCGGCCGCCAGCGCGAGGCATTCATGCTGCGTAACTTCGAGGGTCTCGATGTGGCGCAGACGGCGATTGCGATGGGCTGCTCGGAAGGCAGCGTGAAGACGCATTACTTCCGCGCAGTGCAGGCGCTGCAACAGGAAATCGGGGAATGGCAGACATGAAAGAACATACGCAGAACATTGAACGGAAGAGCCGCGAGGCATTCGAGGAAAGCGTCGCCGCGCTCGATGGCGCGACCCGGTCGCGTCTTGCGCGCGCCCGCGAGCTGGCGCTCACCGAGGCAAGGCGCCGCTACCGCCCTTCTTTTTCGACCTGGGTACCGATCGGCGCCGCAGCGGCCGCGGCCGTGATGGCCATTGCGCTGTGGAGCGGCGGTCATGTGGGGCCGCAGGCGGCGGAGCCGGCGCTGGTCGCGCTCGAGGAATTCGACATCATGGCCGCGGGCGATGATCTCGACATGATGGACGAGGACCCCGCGTTCTATGCCTGGGCGGTGGAAGAAACCACCGATGGCGTGGGTTGAGGATGAGTCGCCGCGCCTGGATTGCCGCGGGACTCCTCGCGCTGCCGGCCGCGGCGGCCGAGCCGCTGCCGGACCCGGAATTCCTGGAGTTTCTGGCGGAAACGGCGGACGAGGACCAGCAATTCGCCGAGTACGTGGAGTCACGCAAATTTGAACGCGAGCTGCGAAAGGTCGAGGAAGATCGCACGGCTGGCAAGGGTGAGGACCATGAACCTTAAGCTGATCTGGATACTTGCTGTCTGGTTTGCATTCGCGGCACCTTTCGTGGCGGCTGCAGAGCAGGAACCGGGGGGCGGTGTTGCCTGGGAATCGCTGGCCGAGGCACAGCAGGAGCTGCTCGCAGGCCAGAAGGGGCAGTGGAACTCGCTCCCGCCCGGGCGCCAGGAGGCCATGGCCGTCGGCTCGGAGCGCTGGCTTGCCATGAATCCTGAGCAGCAGGCGAAAGCCCGCGAGCGCTGGAACAAGTGGAAGAAACTGACGCCGGAGCAGCGCGATCACCTGCGCGAGCGGTGGCAGCGGTTCCACGAACTGACGCCGGCGGAAAAGGAAGCCATGCGCGAGAAATTCCGGCGCTTCCAGTCGCTTTCGGACCGGCAGCGCGAGGCATTGCGGGAGCGCTGGAGGCAGATGACCCCCGAGCAGCGGCAGCGTGCGATCGACAGGCGTCAGCCGCAACGGAGCCTGCCGCCTCCGCGGCCCCCGCCGACGGACCGGCGCCCGCGCTGACCACGACCCGCTCGCACTCGACGTCCGCGCGTGGGAGGATATTGGCAGCCAATATCCAATACGCGGGTGCCGTGATGCCCAACGCGAAACTGAAGCGCTCGAATGACCGGATGATCGCCGGTGTCTGCGGCGGCATCGCCGAATGGCTGGGCTGGAAGGCCGACCGCGTACGCGTGGCCTACGTGATCGTTTCCATCCTGAGCGCGGCGTTTCCGGGAATCATCGCGTACCTGCTGCTGTGGCTGCTGATGCCTGATGCCGACGCATGAACCGGCGGGTCATCGAGCTCTACGATGACTACACGCACGGTGGCCTCGACCGTCGTTCGTTCCTGCGCGGGCTCTCGCGGCTAGCGGGCAGCGCGGCGGCCGCGGCGGTGCTCCTGCCACTGCTCGAGAACCGTTACGCAGAGGCGGCGACGATCGCCCCCGACGATCCCGCGCTGAAGACCGGCCGTGAATCATTTGATGCGCCCGGCGGCGCGGTCGCCTGCTATGTGGCACGGCCGGCGAGCCGCCCGAAACGGCGACCTGCCGTCGTCGTCATCCACGAGAACCGCGGGCTCAACGCCCATATTGAAGACGTCGCCAGGCGCCTGGCGCAGGCCGGCTTTCTGACGATTGCACCGGACGCGCTGTCAGCTTCGGGTGGAACACCCGGGGATGAGGACCTGGCCAGGCAGCGCATCGGCGAGCTTGATCGCGATGCGGCGCTTGGCATCTATCTCGCCGCAGTGCGCCACGCGGCAACGCATGAACGCAGCAGCGGAAAGGTCGGTTGCGTTGGATTCTGCTGGGGCGGCGGACTGGCGGGGCGGCTTGCGGCGAATTCAGCGGAACTCGCAGCCGCCGTCGTCTTCTACGGCATGCCGCTTGCAGCGGACGAGGCCGCGCGCGTGCGCGTGCCGCTGCTGCTGAATTATGCGGGCCGCGACACGCGCATCAACGAGGCGGTGCCGGGATTCGAGGCGGCGCTCAAGGCCGCGGGCCGGCCTTACGAGATCCACACGTACGCCGACGTGGACCACGCCTTCCACAACGACACCAACGCCGCGCGCTACAATGCTGATGCCGCCGCGCTCGCCTGGCAGCGCACCGTCGAGTTCCTCACCCGCGAACTGCGCTAACGTTTGAGCGAAGATCTCGGCGCGCGCGCTGGTTCCGCCGGGCGGGGTCCCGAGCGAGTGAATAAGTTCGGGCTGAACGAGCGAGGGAGCCCCGCCCGGCTCCAGCGCGCGGCTACAGTGTCTTACCCGACGGCTTTGATCGCGTGGATCAGCTCAGCCGCGACTTTCTGGGCGTCACCGTAGACCATGCGCGTATTGTCGAGGAAGAATAGGTGATTCTCGATGCCTGAGAATCCCGCGCCCTGGCCGCGCTTGATCACCAGCACATTCTTGGCCTTGTCGGCATTCAGGATCGGCATGCCGTAGATGGGACTGCTCTTGTCGGTGCGTGCAACCGGATTCACGACGTCGTTTGCGCCGATCACGAGCGCCACGTCCGCGGTGTCGAATTCCGCATTGATTTCGTCGAGGTCCGCGATCAGGTCGTAGGGCACGCCGGCCTCGGCCAGCAACACGTTCATGTGGCCCGGCATGCGCCCGGCGACCGGATGGATCGCGAAGCGCACCATGACGCCCCTGTCTATCAGCAGCTGGCACAGCTCCCAGACCTTGTGCTGCGCCTGCGCAACCGCCATGCCGTAGCCCGGTATCACGAGGACTTTCTGCGCAAACGCCATCATGACGCCGGCGTCGGAAGCCTCGATCGGCTTCAACGCGCCGGTCACGCCTTCGGCAGCGACCACCGGGCCTTCGCCGAAGCCCGAGAACAGCACGTTGCCGAGCGAGCGGTTCATCGCCTTCGCCATCAACTGCGTCAGCAGCGTGCCCGCGGATCCGACCACGATGCCCGCGATGATCATCGCGGCGTTCTCGAGCACGAAGCCCTCGAACGCGACCGCGAGCCCGGTGAAGGCGTTGTACAGCGAGATCACGACCGGCATGTCGGCACCGCCAATCGGCAGTGTCATCGTGATGCCCAAGAGCAGCGCGAGCGCGAAGAACAGTACGACCGTCTGCATCGTGGGATGGCCGGCAACGACCAGCGACGCGCCGATCGCGAGTGTCGCAGCGACGATCAGCAGGTTCACGACCTGCTGGCCCTTGAAGCGGAAGCTGCGCTTGATGAGGCCCTGCAGCTTGCCGAATGCGATCAGCGATCCCGAGAAGCTGACCGAGCCGATGAATGCACCCGCGGCTGCCAGTGCGGTGACCACGGGCCCGTGCGCGGCCACCGCTTCCGGCTGCGCTGCGGCCATGCGTAACAGTTCCACCGCCGCAATCGCCGCCGCCGCGCCACCGCCCATGCCGTTGTAGAGCGCGATCATCTGCGGCATGTCGGTCATCGCAACGATGCGTCCCGACCACCAGGCCAGCCCGCCGCCGATCGCGATGGCCGCCAGCATCAGCGGGAAGTTCCCCATGCCGGGATAGAGGAAGCTCATCACCGTGCCGATCAGCATGCCGACGCCCGCGACGACGATGCCGCGCCGCGCCGTGACCGGCGAACTCATGGCCTTCAGGCCCATGATGAAAAGGAAGGCGACCAGCAGGTAGCTGGCGTCTATCAGGAGCGTCGCGACATTGTCCGGAAGAAGGCCCTGCATCACGCAGACTCCTTCGGCTTGTTCTTCTGCCCGCTGGACCTGAACATCTCGAGCATGCGTTCGGTTACGACATAACCGCCGACCGCATTGCCGGCGCCCAGCATCACGCCGACAAAGCCGATGACCTGCTCGAGCAGCGTATCGGCGCGGCCGAGCGCGACCATCGCGCCGACCAGCACGATGCCATGCACGAAGTTCGACCCAGACATCAGCGGCGTGTGCAGGATCACCGGGACGCGCGCGATGACCTCATAGCCGGCAAACGCCGCCAGCATCACTATATAAAGTGCGATCACGCCTTCCATTACGCGGTCTCCACGGTCTTGCGGGTGGGTTCGTGGCGGATGTTGCCGTCGTGCGTGACGCAGGAGGCCGCGAACACTTCGTCATCCCAGTCGATGGTCAGGACGCCGGCGGCCAGCGCCGGCTTGATGAAGTTCAGCAGGTTGCGCGCATACATCTCGCTGGCATGGAATGCGACCGAGGCGGGCAGGTTGACCGGCCCGATGATGCGCACGCCCCCGTGATCCACGGTTTCGCCGGCGCGGGTGAGTTCACAATTGCCGCCATTCTCGGCCAGCAGGTCCACGATCACGGCACCCGACTTCATGCGTTCGACGGCGGCGCGGCCGATGATGCGTGGCGCCTGCCTGCCGGGGACGCCGGCGGTCGTGATCACGCAGTCCGCCGCCGCGATGCGTGAGTCGAGCACCTCCTGCTGCTTCTGCTTTTCCTCGGCAGTCAGTTCGCGCGCGTAGCCGCCCGCGGCCTCTGCGGTGACGCCGGTCTCGACGAACCTGGCGCCCAGCGACTTGATCTGTTCGCGAGTCGCGCTCCTGACGTCATAGGCCTCGACGACCGCGCCGAGCCGGCGCGCAGTCGCGATGGCCTGCAGGCCGGCGACGCCGGCGCCGATCACCAGCACCGTTGCCGGGCGGATCGTGCCCGCGGCCGTCGTCAGCATCGGAAAGAACTTGTCGAGCGCTGCGGCGCCGATCAGCACGGCCTTGTATCCGGCGACGGCCGCCTGCGAGGACAGGGCGTCCATGGATTGGGCGCGCGATATGCGCGGCACCAGCTCCATTGCGAAGCTTGTTATGCGGCGGTCGCGTAGCGCGCGGACCAGCGGTACCTGCGCATGGGGAGCGAGGAAACCGATCAGCGTGGAACCGATCTTGAGGCGTGCGGCGAGCGCGGGACCCGGCGGCTGGACCGCCAGCACCAGGTCGGCCGACTCCAGGACGGCATCCGCCGAATCGGCGAACGAGACATCCTTGTAAAGATGGTCCGGAAACCGGGCGCTGGCCCCTGCGCCGCGCTCGATCAGGAGTCGCGCCCCCAGGGCGGCCAGCCGGGTCGCGACCTCGGGCACCACGGCCACGCGGTTTTCGCCTGGCACGGTTTCCTTCAGAACGCCAATCGTGACTGGCATCAAGTTCCTCCCGGGCTTGCTTGGCCGACCGGCCGGTTGGACCGCGGCGCGTTGAAAAATATCACAATTCCCGTATTGTTTGCGGTTTCGGTTACCGTAGTCGGCTTGTGAACCCAAGAATGCACCAATCGAAGCCGCCGGCCACTTCGGCGGAACAGGAACTGGCGAGCCGGCTGTCGCAGCAGGTGCTGCGCACGGACGCCTCCGGCATGCCGCTGGAATGGATCGACTACAAGGAAGCGGTCCGGCTTTATTGCCTCGGCCAGGTGGCCTATGCTTTCGGCAGCCGGCTGTACGAGCTGCATGGCGGCACCAATGCGAAGAGCGGCCGCCAGACCGTCATCGAGGTGAACTCGATGATGGCGACCCAGGGCAGTTCCGGCAATCCCGGCAGCCTGCGCGGTGACTACGTGCCGCCGCTGAACAACGAAACCCTGTTCCGGCGCGATGCGCACCTCTGCATGTACTGCGGCGGCCGTTTTACGTCGCAGCAACTCTCGCGCGATCATGTGCGGCCATTCTGCCAGGGCGGCAGGGACGCCTGGAACAACGTTGTCGCGGCCTGCCGGCGCTGCAACAATGCCAAGGCCTCGCGCACGCCGGAGCAGGCCGGCATGCAATTGCTGGCCGTGCCATTCACGCCGACCTATGCCGAATACATCTACCTGAAAGGCCGGCGTGTGTTGGCCGACCAGATGGAATACTTGCTCGCCCATTTCCCGCGCACCAGCCCGCTGCACGCCCGAATCCAGCGCTTCCGGCAGTGAGCGCCCGGGAGCGCGAGCCGCTCTACCTCGTCGATGCGAGTTTCTTCGTGTTCCGTGCTTACTACTCGGTGGGCCTGGAGATGACCGGCGTGGATGGCGAACCAGTCAATGCCCTGTACGGCTTCAGCCGCTTTCTCGGCGACCTGGTCGAACAGGCGAAGCCGGTGCATATCGCGGTTGCCTTCGACGAAAGCCTGGCCAGTTCCTTCCGCAATGAAATCTATCCGGCCTACAAGGCCAACCGCGAGCCGGCACCGCCCGAGCTGAAGCGGCAATTCGCCTGGTGCCGTGAACTGTGCCGCCACTTCGGCATTGCCGAGTTCGGAAGCCAGACCCATGAAGCCGACGACATCATCGGTACGATCGCCGCCAGGTTCCGCAAGCGCGGCCACCGCGCCGTGCTGGTGACCCGCGACAAGGACCTCGCGCAGCTGATCCATGCAGGCGACGCCTATTGGGACTGGGCTGCCGAACGCCGCCTCGAATACGACGACATCGAGGGACATTTCGGCGTGCGTCCCGAACGCATGGCGGACTTTCTCGCGCTGGCGGGCGATTCGGTGGACAATATTCCGGGCATTCCGGGTGTCGGCCCGAAGACCGCATCCGCGCTCCTGCGCGAATTCGCATCGCTCGAGGAAATTTATGATGGGCTCGAACGCGTGGCCTCACTCCCGATCCGCGGCGCCAGCAAACTCGCCGCAAAACTGACCACGCACCGTGACGCGGCATACCTGGCCAGGCGCCTGACGACCATCGCCTGTGACATGCCGATGGAAGTGACGGCCGAGCAGTTGCGCCGCCGCAAGCCCGATCTTGCCGCACTCGAGGTCTTCTACGATCGCGCGAAATTCGGTGCGATGCTGCGAAAGCAGGCGCAGCGCATCGCCGATCGCGCATGAGCGGGGAGCTTGCCGCCGCGATGGCGGCGGCACTCGGGCGCAAGTTCGCCGCGGCGCCCGAATCTACGGTACATGGCGGCAGCGTCAATGATTGTTTCCGCTGGCAGACCGATCGCGGGCCGGTATTCGTCAAGCGCGCGCCGCTTGCGAACCGTGTCTTGCTGGAAGCCGAGGTTGATGGTCTCGAAGGCCTGCGGCAGGCCGGATCGCTGCGGGTACCGGAGACTCTTGCGCAGGGGAGCGCGGGTGACGAGTCTTACCTCATTCTGGAATGGCTGGATCTGGTCGAGCCCGATGCTGAATCGGACCAGCAATTCGGCGAGGCGCTCGCCTGGCTACACCGGAATTGCGGCCCTGCCTTCGGACTGGCGCGCGACAACTTCATCGGTGCAACGGCGCAATCCAACAGCTTGGCCGCGGACTGGGTGACATTCTGGCGCGAACGGCGCCTGCTGCCCCAGCTTGAACTCGCGGCGGCCAATGGCCACGCCGGGCGGCTGCAGGATCGCGGCCGCTGCCTCGCCGAAGTGATGGACGTGTTCTTCGCGAGCCACCGGCCGGTAGCATCATTGCTGCATGGCGATTTGTGGGGCGGCAATCGCGGGGCGCTCGCCGACGGCACGCCGGTCGTGTTCGATCCGGCGGTCTACTACGGGGACCGCGAGACAGACCTCGCGATGACGGCGCTGTTCGGGGGTTTCGGTCCGCGGTTCTACTCGGCCTATGCAGCGACCTGGCCGCTGGATCAGGCGGCCGGCACGCGCCGCGCGCTGTACAACCTCTATCATGTGCTGAATCATCTGAACCTGTTCGGCGGCGGCTACCGCGCGCAGGCCGAAGGGATGATCGACCGCTTGCTGACCGCTGCCGGGCATTGAGTGGAAACCGCCAGGAGGCGACTTGGAACCGAAACTCATTCCACTGCCGGGCTACGTGGAGTATCCGCCCGCCGAAATGCTGGAACGCGCGCGTGTCTTAGCCGACGAGTTGCAACGACGGCGGACGGTGCGCGATTTTTCGGAACGGCCGGTCCCGCGCGAACTGATTGAGCAATGCCTGCGCGCTGCCGGCTCGGCGCCATCCGGTGCGAACCAGCAGCCCTGGCACTTCGTCGCCGTGTCGGATCCGGATATCAAGCAGCGCATTCGCGAGGCGGCGGAAGCAGAGGAGCGCGAGTTCTACGCGCACCGCGCGCCGCCGGACTGGTTGGAAGTGCTGCGCCCGCTCGGCACCGATGAGAACAAGCCATTTCTCGAGGTCGCGCCCTGGTTAATTGCGGTATTCATCCGCCGCTTCGAGCGCCTGGCAGACGGAACCAAGCGCAAGCACTACTACACGGACGAGTCCGTAGGCCTCGCGACCGGCCTGCTGTTGGCGGCCATCCACCACGCGGGACTCGTGTCGCTGACGCACACGCCGAGCCCGATGAAATTCCTCAACAAGATACTCGGGCGCCCTGCGGACCTCGAGCGGCCATTCCTGCTGCTGGTTGTCGGCTATCCGGCCAAGGGCACGATGGTTCCGGATATCGAGCGCAAACCGCTCAGCGAATTCGTGAGCTTCGCCTGATGTGAATGACTGGTGCCGGCCGCGCGATGCCGTTGTGTCATGGCATGCTCTATTTTGTGCGGCGCAGCAAATGGGTGCCAGACCGCAGGGCGATTAAAGCACCTATCGAAGGCGGCTCAACGGTGTTATACGGTCACAAATGCCGCATTATTCCACTGCATTTAGTCCCCCTAATTGTAGTTAGATCACATGCTCATGCGCCTGCTGCCTCTTGTTCTTGTTTTCATGGCAAGCCAGGCCAAAGCTGCCGATACGCTTGCGATTGGCCATGGTATTTCCAACAAGTTCGCCTCTGAGTGGGAGTGCCCGTCCGAGCAGATCTGCATGAACGGCTGGTTCATATGGGAAATCTCCATCGACCACACACTGGCTGGGCCGGAGCTTGAAGGCCGACTTAGAGCGGCGCACGTCCAACATGCCGAGTACAAACCCAAATACGTCCGTCGTCACAGTCTCTTTGTTTTGAGGCGTATTGAAGACGAAGAGCTCAAGAAGACTTTGGGCGTGGAGTATCAACTCGTTGATTTTGAGATGCCGGTAGAGATGTACTGCACAAGTCATGATCCGAACACGCTTGGTGTCAAGGTGCCTTTCGTGGCCATTCGAAAGTATCAAGACATTACGGAATACTGTTTCAGCGTTTCCATGATCAGCGATGGCATGTGATCTAACTAGGCGTTGGAGCGGTCCGTGAAGAGCTCGAGCGAGCGCGCCGCAGGCGCGCAGACGATTATCGCGCCTGCGGCGCGCCGGCCGCGCTGCGCCCGGCCCGCTCAACGCGGACGTTAGACATCGTCTTCGGATGCAGCAGCCATGCTGAATCGCGGTGTAATAATTGTGCGGCCAGCACAACCCTTCCTGGACTGGGCGGCCACGCTCGACGATAGCGGCCTCGTGCCAAACTCGGATGGAGAACAGACCGTATATCTTGTGCCCGGTTTTGAAGATGATGACGAAGCGGCACAGATCCTTGATCTTGTATTCGCCGAGATCTTTGAACGCGAGCTCGATGGCTGGCATACCGACGACACGGCGTGGCCAAAGCAGCGCACACTCGTCACGTTCAAGCAGTGGTTCAAAATTGAAATGCACTCGCTGGTCGAGGACCTCTGTAGCGATGAGCTTGTTGATGACGATGTCTAACTATGCGTTGGAGCGGTTCGTGATAGCTTGGCAGGGGCGCGCCGCGGGCGCGGGGACAATTGTCGCGCCCGCGGCGCTAGTTTCGGGTTTCCCGCGGCCCGCTCAACGCGGACGTTAGATCATCCGGGGCCAAAACGTGTCCGATTGACACTATACGGCTTTGCCGTATAATGGTTCGGTGTTCAGCTTCATCGAGACGCAGTTATTTACGCGCTTGGTGAAGCGGTACCTTTCCGATGAGCAGTACGCTGAGTTGCAGTTGGCACTGATGGTCAACCCCGAATTGGGGCCGGTCATTGCCGGAACCGGCGGGGTTCGAAAGCTGCGCTGGGCAGCTCCGGGTCGAGGCAAACGCGGCGGGTATCGGGTGATCTATTACGTGCGGCGACCCAAGGGCGTGATCTGGATGCTGACCATGTACCCAAAGAATGTGGCGGATTCCATTCCCGCCCATGTGCTGAGGGAAATACGCGAGGAACTTGGCGATGACTAAGCGCAAGCGCAATATCGGCCTTGAGATCCGGGACGGGCTGCGGGAACTCAAGCGCGGGGACTATGGCCGCGTCATCAACATCCCGGATGTGGCAAAGATTCGTGAGAGTGTCGGCCTGTCTCAGTCCCGGTTTGCCACCCTGCTCGGTGTCTCAGTTCGCACGCTCCAGGATTGGGAGCAGGGGCGCCGTGCGCCGTCTGGTGCGGCCAGAACGCTACTCTTGGTCGCTGATCGCAATCCGCATGCTCTACTCGAAGTCGCGTGACGCTTCGATTCGGGAAGATCTAACTATGCGATGCAGCGTTCGGCACTTGTCGGCACGCCGCTTGCAAGGACCGCAAGCGGTATCCATAGGTTGCGGTTGGCAAGCGGCGCGCCGACTGCGCGCCGCCGCTGATCGCGAGCGTTAGGCAACATGAAGACGCTGGTGGCACTTCTACTCTTGGCGTTAAGTGGACCCGCGCTCTGCGAATCCGCGACGTGCCCCCTGCAAGGCACGTGGAAGTCCGATGCGCCAAGAACCCTTGCCGACATTGCCGCTAATGACGCCATGTCGCGAAGGTCCATGAATGCTATTAGCAATGACTTCTTTGGACACATGATCCACGAATGGACCTGCACCGAGCTCACCGCTAGGTTCGATTATCAGCCTCATTATCAACCGATGGCATATAGCATCGCAGAGCAAACTTCTGAGTTCCTTTTGGTCACCTTTCCTGGCGATGAGGAAGGCGATCTCCGACTCGTGTGGGAGGGCGACTGCTACAAGATTCGCTTTGGCAACAACCGTTATTACGAGTACTTCTGTCCGGTCGAGATCCCATGATGTTGCCTAACTATGCGTTGGAGCGGTCCGTGAAAGGTCGCGGGTGGCGCGCCGCAGGCGCGCAGAGAAATTTTACGCCTGCGGCGCGCTGGTTCGGCCTCGCGCGGCCCGCTCAACGCGGACGTTAGAGCGCATCGCAGACATGCCACATCGATGTTCGTGCGCACTGTGTGGGCTCCTCTTGGTTGGCTGCGTGGCGGTCGACCCTCGCGTGAAGCAGGAACACCCTGCGGAGGACAATTTCGTTCGCATTACCGGACGCTACAGCAACGAGCCATCTTACACGTCCCACAAATTCGGATTCATTGGACCAAACGATTTGGGCGAGACACTCTGCGGAGTAATGGTTGGGTCCGATGGCAGATCCACGGCCGGTTGGGAGAAGGTGGACGTCATTACACTGAACTACGCTCCTGATCTTGGGTTGCAGGTAGCCCTAGAACGCGGTAGTCAAATGGTTGCGCAGTGCACGCTAATGCCAAATACGGGCCTAAGAGTTGAGAACGCCAAGTTGGTCTTAAAGGGAGGAGGCTGTGGAGCGGGCCTTCAGACGGGCTGCGCCGGACACAATGTGTCGCTATTTGTAAGTGAATCGGGAAACTTGGTTGTGATCGAATCCGGCGGAGGTGCTGGTCTTGTAACTCTTCTCCCCTTCGCCATGTACGGAAAGCTAATGAGTATTTTCCCGAGACTGCAGTGATGCGCTCTAACTATGCGATGCAACGTTCGGCGCTTGTCGTCACGCCGCTTGCAACCAAGGCAGGCGGTTTCCAAAAGTTGCGGTCAGCAAGCGGCGCGCCGACTGCGCGCCGCCGCTGATCGCGGACGTTAGGTTGCCGTGAATTACCTTGGAGCGATGATTCGCGCGAGGTCGCTCCGTGAAGCGCCAAGAGCAATGAGTGACCGCATCAATAGATCAATGGACACCGTCGGGTCCCCGGATTCCATCTTGGCGACCCGGGACTGGCTTGATTGCACCGCCTCTGCCAACTCGATCTGGGTCAAACGCTTGCGCTTGCGCCGTGCCTTGAGCCCCTCCGCCAGTTTCAGGCGCAGCTCGATCAGCGCCGCTTCTTCCGGAGACAGATCCAGGAACTCCTTGGTATCGCCGACCTTCCAGCCGCGACTAACCAGCTTCGCCCTCTTACTTGCACGCATCGTCGTACTCCCGAAAGCGCCGTTGGCACGTCCTTATGACGTCCTTTGGCGTGGTTTGGGTCTTCTTCGCGAAGATCTCGCCAATCACGATTGCATCTCGGTCAATTCGGTACACAATCCGCCAGGCTAGTGGGCCATCTTTGACACGTAACTCATGACAGCGCCGCGTAATCTCGGGCATTGGCCGCGAATGTGGCAGTCCCAGCGATTCACCTCGCTGCAATCGTCGCAGCCGTACTCCAGCTTCGATCCGGGCCGCGGCACTGAATGGTGGGGTCTTGATCTCACCATGCAGCCAAACCAGCGGTTTGTCAGTCCCACCCACGGATAGCAGTATATGTCTGTTCTGACATATCGTCAAGTCACGCCCGGCAACCTAACTAGGCGATGCAGCGGCCGTCGCTGGTCGTCACGCCGCTTGCAGGAACAGCAAGCTGCTCCCAAAGGTTTCGGTCAGCAAGCGGCGCGCCGAGCGCGCGCCGCCGCTGATCGCGGACGTTAGCTATCACAATGCCCGCCACTACCCTTAAGACACCCTCAAATGTTTCAGTGCGCTCGCCACTCCTCGAGAAAGCGGCGCTCATTTTCGAGTACACCCATGTTTCTGTGTCCTCGCTGCTTTTGGCGTTTGATGATGCAAAGGCAAAGCGTGGCCGCCCGAGAGGTGTGTTAACGGATCAAGAGCAGGATATCCTTCGCGCCGCATTAGTAATGAGTTGCGCGGGCGTCGACGCGATTCTCAAGCAAACAATCCGCGATGCCATTGAAAAGCTCCTAGAGGGAGACATTGCGGTTCGGAAAGGATTTGAGGACTTCATTCAGAAGAGACTTACCGGAGAGGCAGACGTCCTTGAACTACCTAGCGGCGCCAAGTTTCTTGCTGCGGTGCTTGCCGATCGCGAACCACGAAGAAAGTTGGTAGAGGACTACATCAAAGACTTGACCGGCGATTCACTTCAATCGGCTGAGGAAGTGCTTCGAACTGTAGCAGCCCTGGGACTAGAAGCTAAACCTCTAGGAATTGACATTGCGACGCTCAAAGAAGTATTTCGGATCCGCAACAAGATCATCCATGAGCTCGACATCGATCTGTCCTCAAGAGTTCGCAAACGGCGGCTCCGAAGCCAGGCAGACTTGTTGGACAACTCGGATCTTGTTTTGAAGACGATCAAATCAATTGTGGAAGCCGTCGACGGTAAGTTGTGATAGCTAACTATGCGATGCAGCGGTCAGCGCTTGTCGTCACGCCGCTTGCAGGAACTGCAAGCGGGGTTCACATTGTTGGCTCAGCAAGCGGCGCGCCGACTGCGCGCCGCCGCTGATCGCGGACGTTAGATTGCAATGAAATCTAGACGCGTCATTACAAGTTGTTTGGTCGTTGCTTTCCTGTCGGCAGGCGTGGGATTTTGGTTCGGATTCCGCCAGGCCTGGACGCTTGGCTCGACGGTCAATTCCGTTTCACATGGCGTCGCCGGATTGCAGCTGATGCGAAGCATCAATGAAGGACGAGCGCATGAAGCGACCTATTATTTCGAGTCTCAAGTCGACGCCGGCCTAATAGGCTGGCATGACGTCCAGAACTCAACTCTTTACCCGTTCCTTAATCAACTTGCTGGAATTGACGTCACTCCTGGAACGGAGACCTACGTGCGACAACTGGCGGTATATCGCAAAAACGTTCCTTCTCCTCTTTGGGATCCCAAAGGCATGGCAAAGGTTGAGGCTTATCTCCGGGAACAAAAGCCGAAAACGGCAGAGAATCTACTCGCCACAAGTCGTGCAGCCAAGGACGCGATGGATGCCGTGGTTTCGGAATATGCTCCTTAAGTCTTGCAATCTAACTAGGCGATGCAGCG
>JAQBHG010000106.1:0-28672 GCA_032127975.1 Steroidobacteraceae bacterium | reverse complement strand
CCGGGCAGGTCGCTACCGAACAGCTCGAAGGCCATAGCATATCGCAGCGGCAAATTGCGCCGATGGGACGCCCCGGCTAACCGGTTGATGCAGCTAAAGTTGCGGGTATCAGCTTGCTACTGAAAATCCGCGTGTCGGTGGATCAATTCTACCCTTGGCCACCATCTTTCCCGTTTGACTCGTCTTCGGCGCAAGATAACGCATGCGTGCGTGCTGGCGGCCGCCATCCGCCATTCGGCTGCACGTGATGCGTGTAGGGGGCATGAGCAACATGGAGCATCGCGGCCCGCGTCGGTTGTTTGCCCTCGTTGCACTGCTCGTGTTGGCGGCCTATTCTTCAGCCGCCCTCCCGGACTGCACCCCGACCCAGCTCGACCCGCCCGAACCACCCATTGCCATTGACGCGGCGGCGCGCCAGCGCCAGTCGGATACGCTGCGAGCGATGTCTGTCGAATCGGTCGAGTACTCGCTGCGCGGGCCGATCAAGCAGTTACGAGGAAATACGGGCATCGTGCTCCCCGCGAACATCGTCAAGCGCAAGGAAGGCAAGTCGGCCGACGATATCTTGCCCTTGTTCGCGGACATCCTGCTTGCAAGCGGCACTGAGTCGCTCACCGTACGGGAGCACCGCAATCAACTCGGTTCCGAGCGGGCCTTGATGCTCACGCAATCGATCCGGGGCATTCCGGTACTCCAGGGTGTACTGGCAGTCGGCTACGACACCGCGACGAGGCGAGTAACAACAGTGACCGCCAACTTCATTCCCGACCGGGACCTGCCGCGTGCACCACGCCTCTCGGCGAAACAGGCGGAACAGGTTGTGCCCAAGGCCCTCGCGATCGCGGAAAAGATTGATGCGTCTAAAATCGTCGTCATGGATGGCACGCATCTCGGGTACTACGCGGACAGCTACAGCCCCGAACCGGTGCAGCTCGTCTGGGTTGTCCAGGTCGGCGGCGGTTGGGAGCACGAGGAGTTCTACGTGGACGCCATGACCGGCATCGTCGCGTATCGCCGGCCTCTGAGTTCTTCCATTGTCGGTCGGGATCGCCCGGCGATTGAAGTAACGGGTGCCCGATGCGAGTGCGCCGGCAAGTCCTTCTCGCCTGCAAAGCCCATGCGGCGTCTTCCCGGCTGTGGTCGCCTCGTCAGTATGAACTGGTCGCAAATGCCCGACGTCGATCGCTACCTCGGCCAGATGGCACTACCTGAACTCGGCTGGGTGTTTGCGGACCTCGTGATTGATGGCAGCAGTTCGCAGTGCGCGTGCGAGGTGCCAAGGACCGCGCTCGTCCGACTGCGCGGCTGCAACTCCTGCGGTTGCGGCCCATGGAGCAAGGGTCAGCTCATCGAGGTCAAGACTCCTTGCCCGGAGCCCGCCGACCTGTCGACGCAACGGGAACCCGTGGATTGACGACCTGAAAATCCGCGTGTCGGTGGTCCAATTCCATCCCTGGCCACCACTTCCTTCAATCACTTACAAAGGTCTGCAATCAGTTGCAGATTTCCCTGAGGGAGTTTTGCGGGACCCCCTAGCTCACGCTGAGCCGCCGCAACACGACCAGTTCGGGTCGCCACGGAACGCGAGCTCAGCTCCCTCGGCAAGCTGACGCTGCAGGAGTATGCACAGATGATTTTGGATCGCGCCGAGAAGGCGTTAACTTTGACCGTGGACTCTAACCCCGAGCGGGACTAAAAAGGGTGTCAGGTCGCAAGCACTGGCGATGACACTCGATGGCTATCAACGCAAGTGAATGAGTGCTTTGGTGCTACGGTGACACGTTAACGCCAGCTGATCGCAAAACGTCACTGACGTTGGCGAGGCAGCAGTTCCTTCAGCTTCGCCTCCATGTTTGCAAGATCGCTTTGGCCTTGATATCGGGCAACGATGCGGCCTTGGGCATCAATCAGAAAGCTCAGCGGTAATCCAAGCACACCACCAAAGCGCTCGCCGAGCTTCGCATCGCCCATGACAATGGGATACAGAACCGGGCGCTGTGCAAGCACTTGTTTGACCGACGTGACATCGTCGTCCATCGAGACGCCAACAATTTGCAGTCCCTGTGCACCGTAGTCGTGTTGCCACTTGGAGAATAGCGGCATCTCCTTGCGGCAAGGCGCGCACCAAGTGGCCCAGAAGTTGAGTAACACCAGCTTGCCTCGGTAGTCGGCGAGATGCACCTGCCTGCCTGCGAGGTCGGCACGAGTGAAATCCGGCGCCACGTCGCCGACTCTCATTGCCGTAGTCGCGCCACACAGCAGCACCAATAACGCCGCAGCGGAGATCCAGCGTAGTGACTTGCTCAATGGCTTGTTCCTGTACGCAATCCTTTGTCCTTGGTAGCGGGATAGCCTTTATCGACCCAGTCAGCTCCAAAGTTATCGGCGATATACAGCACCTTCACATTAGTAAAGCCAAGTTCGTGCAACGCATCGTAGGCGACCGCGATATTGGGACAGTGACTCCACGGACAGCAGCCGCAATAAATCACGATCGCAGTTTCTTTCGGTAGTGCGGCAACGCGGTCGCTTAAGACTTGCAACCCGGCAGGCGTATTCCCCGGACCCGCATAGTCGGAGCCAGGAATATGCGACTGATCGTACATCGTGCGAAAGCCAACTTGCAGAATTAGCGGCCTTGACACCGACGAGGATTGAAGTGAGGCCGCAAGATCTGCCGGTTGAATGAGATCAGCGGGCGGAATCGACGCAGCGAGTTTTGTTTCCGCAAGCGCTGGATTCATCGCGACCATCAAGATCCACACCGCGACGGAAGCGGAAAAGAGTTTGCAGGACTGAAGTGCTATCGCTGGTTGCGTCATAAAGTGTCCCTCGTTTGCGCCGTCAACCGGGTGACCGGGCCGCCTGCGGTCGGCACCGAATACACATCGCTGTATTTATCCCCGCCAGAATCCTGGGTGAACAGCAGTATTCGCCCGTCCAGGGAGGGACTCAGGCCAGTCTGTACGTCGTCCGACTGGGTCAGCCGCAGCGGCCAGTCCACGGGTGTAGGCCAGATCCTCGATGGGTATCGGAACGGCCTGCGCATTCGCGGGTGAGGCAATGGATTTCGGATCCGTAATGACCCTCTCTGGCACGGGAATCGCCGCCTGGGCGTCAGCGGACGCAAGCAGCAAGCCAATCAGAACGTTTCGACGCATGGGACCGACTCCGCATACCTTGATGAGGGGCCAAGAATAGGCCCGGCCGGGCGCTAACACCAATCACCTTGGCGCTCCGCAGATACTGGGAACGGCCGCAGAATCTCTGCGGGAGTTTTGCGGGACTCAGTCCTGCACGGTTGTGCATTGTGGGGCATTCAGTGCAACGCGCGCCCCGGCCAACCTGTTGATGCAGTTGATGTTGCAGATTTCAGCTTGTGACTGAAGATCCGCGTGTCGGTGGTCCAATTCCATTCTTGGCCACCATTTCTTCAATGGCTTCTGTGTGCGGCACCTTCGATGGAGCGCCGGAATCGACAAAATCGTATCCGACTGCTTGGCGCCGCTGAAACGCATGTGAATAGGCCACGAGCGCGGTGGCCGGATTGTCGTGGCCGAGCCGCCGGCAAAAAATCCTGACTCGACGGAACTCCTGACGCCGGATCCCGGTAAGGCAACGGCTTTCCGGAATGAGAGTTCCGTCACATTAAATTGCGTCAGACAGTCCGCGTGCCGGGATCGACGGCCCTGGCGCGGATGTTGCCGACTGACGTTCCCGACATTGCGGCGTTCGTCACATTGCCCTTCACTGGGGCCTGACAGCATCATGTTGTCAGCTATTGCTGGCGCCGCGGCAACCTGCGAAATCGAGGCCGCGTTGTAAGGCATTGCCGACTGTGGCCCTGGCGAGCCATGAGGACCGCAACATGGCAATAGTGATTGTTTCAGCCAGCACCCTGGCCAGTTCCAGGATGCGTACTTTGACGATGCGTGCGCTCGCGATCGCGGCGGGCGCGCTGGCGCTGGTCGGTTTACTCGGTGGCTTCGTTCTCGGTTTCCAACTCGGCGGTGCCTCGCACGCAGACGATGGCTGGGCGCGCGTAATCGCGAATCTGGATCCGGCGCAGCCCGGGAGCCAGGCACTCATCCATGAGATCGGAAGTCTGTCCGGCCGTTTGATTCGGCTCGAGGCCGCGGCCGACCGCTTGGCCGCACGCATCGGTGCGACACCGCCGGCGGCTGTAGACGCGGCGGATTCTCCGGCCAACGTCGCCGGACAACCTGCGGGCGGACCGCTGCTCGAGCCACGATCGGGCGCTTATTCAGGCGCTGGAGCTTCGCTTCCTGGGCTCGATCGAACTCTCGACCACGCCGAGGCGAGTCTCGACATGGTGGCCTCGATGCTCGCACGGCGCGACCTCGACCAGATGGCGTTCCCGAGCCGGGCACCGATTCCCGGCGTGATGATTTCGTCCGGCTTCGGCCGCCGGATCGACCCGTTTACTGGGCGACTCGCCCTGCATGCCGGCATCGACTATATGGCGCCATACGGCACGTCCATATTGGCGAGCGCTGGCGGACGAGTGCGCCGCGCCGGTCCATACGGCGCATTCGGCAGGACCGTCGAGATTGACCACGGTGATGGTCTAGTCACTCGCTACGGTCACATATCCCGGGTCCTGGTACGGGTCGGCGACATCGTGCTGCCCGGCCAGCCGATCGCAATGGTCGGCTCGACCGGCCGCTCCACCGGCGCGCATCTTCACTTTGAGATCCTGCGCGACGGGACGCCGGTGCAGCCGCGCCTGTATCTCGCAAACGACGAATTCTGACGCGCGCCAATTGAGGATCGCCGCATCGACACGAATTGGCTTACAAGCGCTAGATTCGAACCTACTGCGCCGCATCGAGCCAGGCAGCGTTGGCGGATTGCCGCCGGTGTGGCATTGCTGCTGCTCGTCGCGGGAGGTTATCGTTTCGCGGGCGACGTCTATTCAAGTGCGCGTGATCTCGCTGCGCTGCGCGAGGAACGAGGGTTGCTCGCCGCCGAGGTCGAGCGGTTGAAGATGAAACTGGCCGTGGAGAGTGCAACGCGCCTTGAACTCGAGCAGCAAGCGGCGGACTTGAATGCGCAGGTCGCGGAGCTCAATGGACAGGTCAAATTCCTGATGGTCCGCAAGGCACCCGACAAGATCGTCGAGTAGATTCACACACGACACCCGAGGACAGTTCCATGTTTCGAAAGAAGAACACCATGGCCATCGACGTCAGCCGGCTAGCGGGCCTTCTGGCTCATGACACATGCGTCCGAGGCGACGTGACGTTTGCCGGTGGGCTGCGGATCGACGGGCGGGTCGATGGCAATGTCCTGGGCAAGCCAGACGATCGTGGCCTACTGGTCCTGAGCGAAAAGGGGGTCATCGTCGGTACGGTCAAGGCCCACGACGCGGTGATCAACGGTCGCATCGAAGGAGATCTTGAGGTCGATCATTTCCTCGAACTGCAGGTCAATGCGCGCGTTACCGGCAGCATCACCTACCGCACGTTGAAACTGGATTGCGGTGCCACCGTCGACGGCAAGCTGGTGCGGATGGGCGACGAACCGGCGACCGCGGGAGCCGGCGCGGATGCCGAGTCCAAAGTCCTCTCGTTCGCCAAGGCGCCCTAGTTGGAGGTGTGCCACGAGTGGACCGCCCGATGCAAACGGGCGCCCCGACCAACCGGTTGATGTTGTTACTGTTGTAGATATCAGCCTGCGACTGATAATCCGCGTGTCGGTGGTTCGATTCCACCCTTGCCCACCACTTCTCGTTCGCGGTCTGAGCGCCATTTCCGTGTTCTAAATCCGTCCTGATCCGGATTCACTGCCAGAGCGTGCTCAACTGTGACGGTCTCAGTTCGGCCTGGAGTGGACGTACGGGTGGTCAAACTGCCCGCCGGATAGCGGCCGTAGCCAACAGACTCGCAAGTTCGGTGGCGCTTAGACGTAACGCAGGAAAATTGACCAAAATCCGGCCGAGTTGCGGATCAAGCGCTCCCCGGCGCATCCTGTCGTCAAGAACAACAGCCCGTGGGTGCGGAATGTCGGAAGACACACACGAAGCTCCGCGCGGAGAGCCAGCCGCCCCTAAAGCGTCCAGCGACGTATTCATTAGCTATGCGTCGCAAGACAAGCATGTGGCCGACGCGGTGTGCAAGGCCCTTGACCGCGCCGGAGTGGCGTGCTGGATCTCTTCACGCGACGTAACGCCCGGTGAGTTCTATGCCGAATCGATTGTTCGCGCTATCGATTCGGCCAAGGTGATTGTGCTCGTTCTATCGCGAAACGCCGCGGTCTCCCAGCACGTGCTCAGAGAAGTGGAACGTGCCAGCTCGAAGCGGCACCCTGTCGTGTCATTCCGTATTGACCTTGTGCCTTTACCGCCCGGTCTCGAGTACTTCCTAAACACATCACAGTGGCTCGATGCGAGCGCCACGGGGGTCGATCGGGCATTGCCCAAGCTTGTCGATGCCGTGCAAAGTGCTTTGGCGCGAACCTCCGAGGTGGCGCGCGTCGACTCAGGCCCTCCCGTGACCGCAAGGGCGAGCCAGCGACCGAGCCGCATGCTGGTCGCGTTGGCGGTCATCATCGCGACCGTTTTCGCATACGTCGTGGTCGATAATGTCTGGCTGTCGAAGCGCGTCGAGGAGCAGAGCGCTTCAGCGGAGGTGACGCCCGCGATCTCGGATAAATCGGTCGCGGTGCTGCCGTTCGTCGATATGAGTGAGAAGCAGGACCAGGAATATTTCTCCGACGGCTTGTCGGAGGAACTCATCGAGCTACTTGCGAAGATACCAGACCTGCGCGTTCCAGCACGCACATCGTCGTTCTACTTCAAAGGCAAGAACGAAGACATACCTACCATCGCCCGTCGCCTCATAGTTGCGCACATTCTCGAAGGCAGTGTGCGCAAGTCAGGCAAGCGTCTGCGCATCATTGCCAATCTGATCCGCGCCGACAATGGCCTCCGCCTGTGGTCAGAGACCTACAATCGAGAGCTTGACGACATCTTCAAGGTTCAGGATGAGATTGCTGCTGCCGTAGTGGGGGCGCTGAAGCTCAAGCTGCTGCCCGATCTCAAGGCATTGAGCGCGGGAAGCCGCACGACAAACCCCGCGGCACACACCCAGTATCTGCTGGGCCGGCAGTTCTTCAATCGTACCAACACAGATGACTTTCGCAGGGCGGTCGCGGCCTACGAACAGGCGATTGCGCTCGATCCGAAATACGCCGCGGCCTACGCTGGCCTCGCCGTCGCGGAGAACGAGCTATCGCATGACCCTGAAAATTCCGTTGCGGAGGTGTTGGCCGGGCAGCAGCGGGCACTGGTGGCCGCTGACCGGGCGATTGCCATCGATCCGGCGCTTTCCGAAGGCTACGCAGCGCGGGGCTTCCTGCGATTCACGATCAACTGGGATTGGGCCGGTGCCGAGGCGGACCTATCGCGCGCGTTCACGCTCGATCCGGGTTCGTATCGAACGTACACCTGCTACGCATGTTTTCTCGCCGGCCTGGGGCGATTGTCTGAAGCACTCGAGATAAACAAGAAGGCGATCGAACTCGACCCCCTGTCCGCCGACACCTGGTTCCGGCGCAGTACCCAACTCAACGCCGCGGGGAGGCTGCCGGAGGCCCGCAAGGCAGCGATGCGGGCACTCGAAATCAGTCCAGAGCATGCATTCGCCTGGTTCAACCTCGGCACTACCTCGCTGCTCGAGAGTAAGCCAAAAGCAGCGCTGGCCGAATTCCGCAAAGCGAGCAAGGCACGGCGTGAGGCGGGTGTCGCGATGGCGGAGCACGATCTCGGCCACGTCGAGGATTCGCAACAAGCGTTGGATGCACTGGTCGCCGGGTATGCGTCTACCAACGCATACCAGGTCGCGGAGGTCTACGCTTGGCGCGGGGAGCGGGACGCGGCCTTCACCTGGCTGAATCGTGCCCATGCGCAACACGATGGCATCCTCTTCCAGATCAAATTCGATCCGCTGCTCGCCAACCTTCACTCCGACCCGCGCTTCGCGGCGATGGTAAAGAAGATGGGGTTGCCGCCCTGATCGCGCCGACGCCCCGCGGTGGGACGCACTGAAGTATCAAGTAAGACCAGACTTTGGCGGGCTCGTGCGCTTGGGGCGAGCGGGGTTGTCGACATCACCTACGAATTGCGACTGAAAATTCGCGTTTCGGTGGTTCAATCCTACCCCTGATCACCCGGTCGGCTCGTCAAGCCTTGGTTGAGCGCCTGATCAAGTGCGGCAATTTCCGGTGGTCCGATTCGGCAACACCCGCCCATCATCCGCGCACCAGCGCTGACCCACTGCGGTGCAAGGGCAGCCAGGCTGTCGTGATCCCACGAACCACGCCAGGAACGTGTCTGCCCATCCCATTGCTCACCCGAATTCGGATACACCACGATGGCCTTGCCCGTACCTGCCTTGAGCGCGCGAATGGCTTCGCCGACGACTTCGGGTCTCACGCAGTTCACTCCAATGGCGAACACGTTAGGAACGCGATCCAGCTGCCGCGCGCACTCGGTCAGCGGCTCTCCATGCGACGTGTGAATGCCGTTCCCGGAAGTGAAACTCATCCAGGCGAGTGCATCGGGATATCGTGCAAGCAGCGTGGCCAACGCGAGCGCTTCGTCCAGTACCGGAATGGTCTCGCAGGCGAGGAAATCCGCGCCCGAGGTGGCGAGGACTCCAAATCGCCGAGCGTGAAATGCGATGAGCTGTTCTTTGGTGAGTCCGTAGTCGCCGCGATATTCCGCGCCATCGTGCAATATGGCGCCATAAGGCCCGACCGACGCAGCTACATATAGCTGGCGGTGGTCTGCTGGGTGATCGCGTCGATAGCGCGCGCGGGCAGATTGGGCCAACTCAACGGAACAGCGCAGCAACGCAGTGGTTTCGTCGGTGCCCAGTCCACGCGCCGCAAAACCCTCGTAGCTGGCCTGGTAGCTAGCCGAGATGGCGCAACGTGCACCGGCGGCAAAGTAGTCGTAGTGCAACTGCTCGATGGCTTCAGGCGCTGTCTGCAGCAGCTGCGCGGACCACGTTGGGCCGGAGACATCGTGACCGCGTCGTTCCAGCTCGGTCGCCAGGCCGCCGTCCAGAATCAGGAATCCGTCGTCGAATCCAGGGATCAGGGCCATTACGCGCTCCCGGGTTCGCTCGAGCACGTAGTCTGCGCGGCGAAGATGCCGCGCAGACTCAAGTCGAGAGACGGCTCAGAAGCGCTTGCGCAGTGTCACGCCGTAGGTGCGCGGCTGGCTCGGGTAGCCGGAATAGCTGCCGAACTGCGCCACTGACGGGAATGCGCTGATCAGGTAGTCATCGTCCGTCAGGTTGTGTCCCCACAGCAGGACATCCCACCCGTCCTTCGACAAGCCCACTGACGCGTTCACGCTGTTCACCTCACGCCTGGCAACGCCGGCGGGTACGTTCTCGATTACCGTTACGCTGCTTTCGTGGTTGTAGCCCGCACGCACGAAGGCTTCGTAGCTCGCCAGGGACCACCTGTAGGTTCCAGCAATGGCGAACGTAAATTCTGAAATGCCCGCGGGCTTCGTGCCCGTCAGGTCCGTCGTCGGGGCGTCGCTCGGCAGGTTCTGCACCGCCGGCCCAATCACAAAGGAGTCGTATTTTGGATCCAGGTAGGTGCCCGCGACGCTGAACTCCCAATGCGACGTCGGGACGTACAGCAAGTCGAACTCGGCACCCTGGACCGACTGCTTGCCTGCATTGAGGAGCCCGAAGCCAGTCCCGAGGAAGGTGTTCGACTGGAAGTCCGTGATGTCCTCGTCAAAGAGCGCGACGTTCAGCGCCACCTGCGGCCACTTGCCCTTGAATCCGATTTCGTAAACGGTTGATTCCTCCGGTCCCGCGAAACGCGTGCCGTAGCGGGCGTAATACGGATTCGCGAATCCGCCGAGTGGCGAGCGGTCGCCGACCGCCGGTTGAACCGGCCGTGTGTCGCGCGACAGGTTCCAGGACGTGGCCTTGAACCCGGTCGAGACACCGCCGTACACCATGACGTTGTCGCTGATCTCGTACGACAACCGCGCGGTGTAGGTCGTCTTGCTGTCATCCGAGCGGCCGTTCGAGAACGGCACGACCGGGGCAAGGAACTGGAAGGGGTACAGGCCGAGCGCCGAGTTGCAGAAAGGTGGCGGGTTCGTCGCCGAGCATGGCGTCACGCTGATAAAGTCCGCCTGGCCCGCCTGGACGGGGAACGCGGCAAGATTCGCGGGCGTGGGCGGTAGTCCGCCCGTCAGCGCACCGAAGGCGCCGGCAAAGCCTATATTGACGAAATTGAGCGACGAGAACACGTCCGTGTCAGTCTGGCCGATCGAAACGTCCTTCTTGACTGTCGCATAGGCCACACCCGCCGTGAGCGTCAGGCGGTCGATGACCTTCCAGTCGAGCTGGCCGAATAGCGTAGAGACTTCGCTATCCTGGCTCGTGCTGATGACCTGGCCCTGGCCGCCCTGGAGCAATGTTCCGGGCGGGAGGCCGAGTGCCGTTTCCAGATCGTTGAGCACTGTGAGGCTGCCGGTCTGCGCGAAGATGAGCCCGGTCGCGTACGGCCGGATATGGTTGCCCCAGGTCAACGTGTTTTCGTAATCGACGTTCTCGTCGAAGTAGTAGCCGCCCAGCAGTCCTGTCACGGGGCCGCCATTGTCGAATATGAGGCGCAGCTCCTGGGTGAACGTGTCGATGCTCGAGTCGTTCAGGTTGGTCGCAAGGATGTCGGCGCTCGTGAAATCAGCGTCGTAGTCGAATTTCGCGTTCTGATTGCGATCGGCCGTGATCGAGGTCAGTGTCCAGTCGCCGTGCGTCCAGTCAACCTGCAACGACACGCCGTCATTGTCGACGCTGTTGGTCGGGTCCTTGTTGATGTAACCGCGCCGGTCGAACGGGCTGCCCGTGTAAATCTGGCCGTTAATTGGTGGGCTAGTGATGATCACTCCGGTCGGCCCATTCAACAGGTTCGAAACGCCGCAGCACAGCTCGTCGATCTCGCTCTTGTCCGCGATCAGGCGGAATGTCAGGTCGTCGGTTGCGTCAAATAGCAGCTGCCCCCGCAGGTCCCAGCGATCGCGGTCGTTGATCTCGTGCCCGTTGGTCAGGTTCCTGAAGTAGCCGTCGCGCTCGTTGTAGTTGCCGGAGAGACTGAACGCAACGCGATCGCTGATAGGAGCGGAGATCCCGGCGCGCGCCATCTTCGCGTTGTAATCACCGAATCCAACCTCGACCGACCCGGTCGTGGTGAACGACGGCTTCTTGGTGATCACGCTGATGACACCCACGGATGCGTTCTGTCCGAACAATGTGGTCTGCGGGCCGCGCAACACCTCGATGCGCTCGACGTCAACGAGATCGCCGATCTGCGACGCTGATCGCGAACGGTACACGCCGTCTATGAAGACGCCCACCGAGGATTCGATGCCCGGATTGTTCGCGCCGTTACCGAAGCCGCGGATGATGAAATTCGTTTGTGTCGAAGTTTGCAGCTGCGACGTGCGCAGAGATGGCACGGTCGTGTGCAGGTCCAGGATGTCGGTGATGTGCGCTTTCTCGATCGTCTCGGCCGAGGTGACGCTGACCGCCGATGGGATGTCGTTGAGCGTCTGTTCACGCTTGGACGCGGTGACAACGATTTCGCCTAGAGTAGTCGTGTCCTGGGCCACAGCTGCGCCCACGCCGAACGTCGCGGCAGTAATAAACGCCACCACGAATGAAGTCTTCATAACCTGACACCTTTCGGTTGCCCCTGCGATACACCCGGGCGGAACCCGGGACCCCTCAGCAAACTGGAGTGTATCTTGCCCGCCACCGTCGGCGCTATGGCAAGCCCGTGTCGCTGCCTGCGCGGCTTCCCACCGTACTTCCCATTCAGATTTCTTCCGGCACCGTCCGGATCGCCCCGCACGGGCACTCGGCGACGCAAAGCCCGCAGCCCTTGCAGTAGTCGTAATTGAACTCGTAGCGCTGACCGGGCCCAAGCTTGATGACGGCATTGTCGGGGCACACGCCATAGCAGTTGTCGCACTCGAAGCAGTTGCCGCAGGAGAGGCAGCGCCGCGCCTCGAATTGCGCGGTGACCTCGTCAAAGCCGCCGACCACCTCCTCGAATGTGGATTGACGGCGGATCGTGTCGAGCACCGGCTGTCTGGACTTGGGTGCGTCCGAGTAGTACCAGGTATTGAGCTTGTCAAAACTGGCGAGTTCGTGGCTCGCCGGGTGAACCCAGGTCGTGCCCCGCAGCCACGCATCGATGTTGCGTGCCGCGAGCTTGCCGTGGCCAATCCCGACCGTCACCGTGCGTTCGCCACGCACCATGTCTCCTCCCGCGAAAATGCCGGGATACCCGGTCATCGTGCCCGGGCCCACTTTCACGACGCCGTCCTGGACTTCGAGGCCCGGCACGCCGTCGAGCAACGACAGGTCCACGTCCTGCCCGAGCGCGAGGATCACCGAATCCGCCTCGAGTGTTTCGAATTCTCCCGTCGGCTGAGGACTGCCCTTCGTGTCGAGTCGCATTTTCTCAACGGTGATCGATGATTCGCCGGCCTGCTTGATGGTCGAGAGCCATTTCACGAGAACGCCTTCCTGCAACGCCTCTTCAAGTTCCGACTCATGCGCCGGCATTTTTTCGCGCGTGCGGCGGTAGACGATGATCGACTCTTCGGCGCCGAGGCGCTTGGCCGTGCGCGCCATGTCGACAGCCGTATTGCCGCCGCCATAGACTACGACGCGCCGGCCGAGCAGGGGCTTTTCGCCTCCCTCCATGCTGCGCAGCACCGAAATGGCGTCGAGCATTTTCGCCGCGCTGCCCGCGGGAATATAGGCACGCTTGGCGATGTGCGCCCCGACCGCGAGAAATACCGCATCAAAGCCGCCCGCGCTCTTCGCCTCGAGCACGTTCGTCACCTTCGAACCGAGTTCGAGCACGATGCCCAAGTCGAGGATGCGACGGATCTCCGCGTCGAGCACGTCGCGCGGCAAACGGTACTTCGGAATTCCGAAGCGCATCATGCCGCCCGGCACCGGGCCGGCCTCACGGATGGTCACCGCGTGGCCGAGACGGGCGAGTTGATAGGCGGCTGACAGTCCGGAAGGCCCGGCTCCGATGACCAGCACGCGCTTGCCGGTTGCGCCGGGTGGCGCTGCGAACTTCCAGCCGCATCGCAGCGCCTCGTCGCCGAGGAAGCGCTCGATCGCATTGATGCCGACGCTCTCGTCGAGCAATGCGCGATTGCAGTCGGTCTCGCAGGGGTGATAGCAGACCCGGCCCATGACCGCGGGCAGCGGGTTGTCCTGCGTCAGCACGCGCCAGGCTTCCTCGTAATGCCCGGATTCGGCATGGAAAAGCCAGCCCTGAATGTTCTCGCCGGCCGGACAGGCATGGTTGCACGGCGGCAGGCGATCGACGTATTCGGGCCGGACCGTGCGCCATGATCCCGTTCGATTAGCCAGGCTCGAGCCCGGGTCAAGCGTGATGGCGAAGGGTTTGGCCTTCATGCCCGGCGCTCCACATCGGCGAGCAGCCGGTAGCGCAGGATGTTGCGGTCGGCCAGCTGCTGGATTCTGTCGATGACGTCGCGGCGCGCCGGCTCCTTGAACAGGTGCGCATAGCGCTGTTGCGGTTGCAGGTATTCCTCCACCGGCAGCTTGCGCTTGATCTGCGAGACGTTTGTCACCTTGCTGCCTTCGGCCTCGAACACGGGGAAGAGGCCGGTTTCCTTGGCCAGGCGCGCGATCTTGATGGTCTCGGCGGAATCGTGACCCCAGCCGAGCGGGCAGGGCACCAGGATGTGGATGTACCGCGCGCCGTGGATCTCCATCGCGCGGCGAACCTTGGCTTCGAGATCATGCAGCTCGGCGACCGTGGCGGTGGCGACGTACGGGATCTCGTGCGCCATGGCGATCGCAGGCAAATACTTGCCCTGGCCGAAGCTATTGCCGGGCGACTGGCCCAGAGGCATCGTCGTGTTGGTGCGCGCAGCGGGCGGAGTCGTCGAGGAACGCTGCACGCCGGTGTTCATGTAGCCTTCGTTGTCGTAGCAGATGTAGAGCACGTCGTCGTTGCGCTCGAACATTCCCGACAGGCAGCCAAAGCCGATGTCGGCGGTGCCGCCGTCACCGCCCTGTGCGACTACCCGCACCTCATGGCGGCCCTTGACGCGCATGGCTGCAGCGATGCCGGCAGCCACGGCGGCGGCATTGCCGAACAGGGAGTGGATCCAGGGGATCTGCCACGAGGTTTCTGGATAGGGCGTCGAAAAAACCTCGAGGCAGCCGGTCGCATTGGCTGCGATGAGTTGGCATTGCGTGGCCTCCATCGCGGCATCGATCGCGTAGCGTGCACCGAGTGCCTCGCCGCAACCCTGGCACGCGCGGTGCCCGGAATTCAGCGAGTTCGTGCGTCGCATGTTCGCCTGTACCGAGCGCTGCTCATCCGGCAGCAGACGGTTGCCGACGGTGAAGGTGCCGGTCTGGTAGAAGCGGATCGGTTGGTAAGGCATCGTGTGCTCCTCAACCGACTTTGGCGGCGACCACGCCGAGGTCGCGCAGGATATTTTCGGCGATCGGCCCCGAGTGGCGCAGTTCGCGCTCGCGCGCGAGCACGCGCTCGACTACTGCATGGTCGAGATCCAGAAATGTCACGGGCTCGAGGCGGCCCTCGACTGCCTCGCCAAAAACCTTGTGCAGCGACCGGCGCGTGATGGGGCGGCCGCCGAGCCCCGCGATTACCGTGTGCACGAGATCGGGTGAACCGGCGTAGGCGGCGGAAACATTGTTCGACACGATGCCGCCGAGACCCACCGCGAGGCTCTTCTCCAGAACCACGACACGCTTCGCTGCCGCAAGTGCCGCTCGAACGGCCGCGGTGGGCCAAGGACGGAAGCAGGTGATGCCGAGCACGCCGATCCTGACGCCTTGGTCGCGCATCTCGTCGACCGTGTCCTTGATCGTGCCAAGCACGGAACCGAGCGCCACGACCACCGTATCTGCGTCCTCGATGCGATAAGTGTGGGTGAGTCCGCCGCTCTCGCGCCCGAAGACGCGCTTGAAGTCGGCGGTCCAGGAAGGCATCAGTTCGAGTGCCTGTCGCTGCTTGGCGTGCGCGAGATAGCGCACTTCCATGAAGGCCTCCGGGCCCACCATCGCGCCGATCGAGATGGGGTTGACCGGGTCGAGCACCTGGCGCGGGTCGTAGGGCGGCAGGTATGCATCCACCTGCTCCTGCGTCGGCATGTCCACCCGCTCGTAGGCGTGCGTCAGGATGAATCCGTCCATGCACACCATCACCGGCAGCGACAATTCCTCCGCCAGCCGGAATGCCTGGATGTGGAGGTCGAGCGCCTCCTGGTTATCCTCCGCGAACAGCTGTATCCAGCCGCAGTCGCGCTGGCTGAGCGCGTCGGTGTGGTCATTCCAGATGTTGATCGGCGCGCCGATGGCGCGGTTCGCCACCGTCATGACGATGGGCAGGCCCAGGCCTGCAGCGTTGTAAACCGCCTCGGCCATGAACAGCAGCCCCTGGCTCGCTGTCGCGGTGTAGGCCCGGGCACCTGCGGCGGAGGCGCCGATAGCCACGGACATCGCGGCGAATTCCGACTCGACATTGATGAATTCGCAGGCAGTGAGCTGTCCTGCCGTCACCATGCGGCCAAGCGCCTCCACGATGTGCGTTTGCGGCGAGATGGGGTAGGCGCAGATCACTTCGGGATGGCAGAGCGCCACAGCCTCGGCCACCGCAGTCGAGCCCTCAATCTGCTTGAGCATCGGCGTCACCCCGCATTCCCTGCGTAACGAAATTATAGGCTTCTGTCGCTGCGGCGACATTGGCGTCTGCGATCCTGGTCGTGAACCTGTCGCGAATTGCGGCGATCACGGAATCCAGCGAGATGCGCCCGGAAATGGCTGCAAGGCCGGCAAGCAGCGCGGCATTCGGCACGGCGCGGCCGACGTGTTTCAGGGCGAGCTCCGTTGCGGCCACCGTGCAGAGGTGCTCACGGCGGAAGCGGGCCAGGAATTCGCTCAGGCCGAGTTCTGCGAAAGAACGCGTCGTATTGATGACGACGTAGCCGTCCGGGACGAGGCCATTGAACACGTCCACCTGGTGCAGCAGCGTCGGGTCCTGGATGATCAGCGCGTCCGGCGCCATGATCGGCTCGCGCAGCCGGATCGGGTGGTCATCGATTCGGCAGAAGGCGACCACCGGTGCGCCCGTACGCTCCGAGCCGAAGCTTGGGAACGCCTGCGCATGCCGGCCTTCGCGGAAAGCCGCCACGGACAGCAGTTCGGCTGCGGTTACGACCCCCTGGCCGCCGCGCCCATGGATTCGAACCTGAAACATGATTCTTCCGTTCACCTGGGCCAAGGCTAACAATGCCCTTCCCGGGCGGAAATTTCATCCGTTAGAATAAGAAAAAAGGCGCCTCGCGGCGCCTTTTCTCTTTCGGCATGGACGTGCCCAAGCCTGCTTGCATCATGGACTGTTGATGATCTCTACAAGCTCTGTGCGCTCGCCTGTCTCAAGGTCGATCGTCAGGATGTTGCCGACGCCCGGCTTGAAATACTTGTCCTCTTCCGCGTCCGGACTGAGCGGCGTGAACTCCCGGGTGACGAGGCAGTTACCAGCACAGGATGCAGCCGGCGTGTTCGCGGACCCATGGAGATTGATGACCATGGCGGCGTCCTCGGCATTGCCGAGGTCGAATTCCTGGCGGTAGATATTCCCGACGGCCGGGGCTGCTTTCATCAGCAGGCCGGGCCTCGCGCCATCGACGTCGGCCTGGAACGATCCGTCGGTATTGACCGGAAAACCGTCTTCGTACTCGGCCGTGGCTTCGCCGCAGTACCAGACATTGCCGTGGATATCCTGCGCCAGCCAGTCGATCGTGTCCTCCAGCAACTCGCCGTCGACCTTCACCACGTCCCGCACCACCCGGCATGGGACGTCGTCAATCATCTTTGTGTCGTGGGTGACTGTGACCTCGATGGTCTCGTCGGGCGATTCATACACTAGCGTCCGTCCCGCGATCAACGGCAACCACGGGTTCGGTGCGACGCTGCCACCGATATCATCGGGGTTGACGAAATTCTCAGGCTCGAACTCGGGATCGTAGGGTGCCTCTCCGAGCCCATCGCAAAGATCGGCACGAGCACTGCGTTGCTCGCGGCATTCCTGCGAGAATTCCTTGAGCGACTCCCGGTTGTCGGAAAAGCACTCAGAGCGGTCGCCGGCCTCGGATTCATTCTGGCACTTGCCGTTGCCGATCCAGAAATCGTCCAGTCCCTCGTTCAGGCAGGCAGCAAATGCCGCCTTTGTGGTGTTGGAGCATGCCTTCGGGCCGCTGCCGCGGCCATGACTGGCGGCCGGCCCGGCCAGGGCCGCAAGGGCTAACGACAGGCACGCCGTCTTTACATAATTATTCATTGAGAAGTCTCCTCGTCTGTTTCACGCGTCTCGTGCGCAGTGCAGTGAAGATCTGCTACAGCCGGTTAGACGCGGGCGGCGCGCATTTCCTTCGCGCGGCCCGAAATGAGGCTCGACTCAATGAAACGTTGTGGCCGGCAACCGGCCATTCGACGAGCGAGGTCCTGTTCAGGGCCTCTCGCGTGATGCGCTGGGTCCGCTCAGCTTGATGCTCTCCAATGGCGGGATGACGATCGGTGCGAGACTCGCGCTCTCGAGGCCTACATTCAGGCGTGCGAGTTCGCTCGAACGAATCTTGTTCCACAGCGAGAGCGCGCGATCGAGGCGTTGGCCGGTTTCTGCCAGCGCTCGCTGCTGTCCCTCGGTGGGCGCGCGGTCGCTGCCCTCGAGATCGGTTTCGATCGACCGCAGCGCCTCGCCAATCGACTTCAAATTGGTGTTATTCGGCAGATCGCCCGCGCTGCCGGCAAGTGGCGCAACCCGCTTGTCGAAGGCGTCGAGTGTCACCAGCACGTTGCGCCTGCCGGCATTCGAGCTTCTCAACTCGGTGATTCGCGCGCTGACGTACTCTGATTCGGCGGCGATCGAATAATGACGGGCCAGCAGTTGTTGCGCCTGGCGCGACATGGCCAGGGCTTGCGCCAGCGCCGTGGGGTCGACCGCCACGCGCGGGTCCGGCTCGACTGTCAGCGGCACCGACAGCTCGCGGCCATCGACCCGCAGAACGACGCGATACGAACCAGGGGCGGCGAGCGAACCTTCGGGCTTGACTACGACTCCGGTACCGTATGCGGTGGAGATCGAGTATTCATATTCGACACTGCGTGGTCGCGGGTAACGAAGATCCCAGAAAAATCGGTGCATGCCGGCGGAATTCGCGGGCACTTGCGCCGGCAGGATCCAGTCGGCGGAGAAGTAGCGCTTGGCCGCGGCGGCGGGTTCGGGCGAGTCGCTTGCGAAGCGCCGCACCACCGCGCCGGAAGCATCCTGTATTTCCAGCTCGACCTTGATGGCGGGAGCCGCCAGCCAATAGTCGATCGCCGCACCGTCGAGCGGGTTCTGGCCGACCGGCTCTTCGCGCGGCAACGGCGTATCCTGATTCTGGTTCTTGCGCAGCCGTATCGCGGCCGCAGGCTTGAACAAGTGCACATCGGCGCCCGCGGCCATGGCGTCGAACTGCCGCAGCGGCGCAAGGCCGTCGAGCACCCAGATCGCGCGACCCTGGGTGGCGGCGATCAGATCGTCGCCGTGCACGATCAGGTCGCGCACCCATGCGGTCGGCAGATTTCGCTGCAACGATCGCCAGTGGTCCCCTTCGTCGAACGATACGAACACACCGGTTTCCGTGCCTGCGTACAGAACGCTTGCACGCACAGGGTCTGCCCGCACGACGCTGACGAAATGATCGGCCGGGAGGTCTCCGATCGCCGGCGACCAGGTTGCGCCATAGTCTCGCGTGCGAAAGATCCGCGGCTGGAAATCTTCCTGCCGGTGATTATCGACGGCGATATATGCCGTGCCGGGCTGCGTAGCCGAAGGCTCGACCGTGCTCACCTTGGCCCAGGCGGGAATGCCGGATGGCGTGACGTCGGTCCAGGTCTCGCCGCCATTTCTCGTCAGCCGTACAAGTCCGTCATCGGTCCCGATCCAGATCTCGGCGTTGTCGCGTGGCGACAACCCGATGCTCCAGATCGTGCCGTAGCCACAGGCCCGCGCACGTCGCGGATCGAGATTGCCGCCGCAATCGCGTGCCGAATCACTGCGTGCGGACAGATCCGGGCTCACGACCTGCCAGTGCGCACCGCGATCCACCGTGCGCCAGAGATGCTGTGAGCCGAAATACAGGGGATAAGGCTCAAGTTGTGACATCGCAATCGGGGTGATCCACGAATAGCGCTGCTGGATTGCCGTTGCGCGCTCCCCATAGCTCGAAATCGGCCACGGGGTGATGTTCTGGACTTCGCCATTGCGGGCATTCCAGAGTGACAGGCGGCCACCCAGCCCCGAGCCATACACGATGTCCGCATCCCGGGGGTCGGCGATCTGGTAATCGCGCTCGTCGGCGCCGACCGGTTCCCAGTCGCGGTAGCTGATCGAGCCGTAATCGCTGCGGCTCGCGACGCGCGCCGTGCCGCTGTCCTGCTGGCCGCCATAGATCCGGTAGGGGAAGGCGTTGTCGGCCGACAGCTTGTAGAACTGCCCGGTGGGCTGGTTGTACCAGCTGCTCCAGCTGCGGCCGCCGTTGATCGTCACCACCGCGCCCTGGTCGGCGGCGGTTATCATGCGTTCCGGCCGCTGCGAGTCAATCCACATGAAGTGGTAGTCGTCACCACCCGGTCCGCCCTTGAATATTTCGCACTGCGTGCCGCCGGCGGTGCAGCGATGAATGCCGCGGCCCATCGCAAATACCGTGTCCGGGTCGTCGGGTGCCGCCGTGACACGTGAGAAGTAACTGTTGATCAGTTCGGCCTCTGAGTTCACATGTAGCCAGCTCGCGCCGGCGTCGTCGGAACGATAGAGGCCTCCGCCGGATTCGGCATCGACCAGGGCCCATACGCGCGTGCCTTCGGGTCGATGGGATGCCGCAATCCCTATGCGCCCGAGATTACCCGCCGGCCAGCCGCCGCCGGTCACGCGGTTCCAGGTCAGGCCGCCGTCGGCCGACTTGTAGACGCCGCTCTCGGCGCCGGTATCCGGCGTGAAGTAATTGAGCCAGGGCCGATAGCGGATCTGCCACACCGAGGCAAAGATCACGCGCGGATCGAACGGATCGACCGCGAGGTCGACGGCGCCGGTGTTCTCGCTGACAAACAGCGTGCGCTGCCAGCTCTTGCCGCCGTCGCTCGTGCGAAACACGCCACGCTCTGCGCCCGGGCCATAGACCGGGCCCAGGGCCGCGACCCAGGCAATGTCCGGGTCGCGTGGATCGATGTGGATGGAACCGATGTGCCGGCTCGCCGCGAGTCCAAGATGGCGCCAGCTGAGACCTGCGTCATCGGAGCGATACACGCCGTCGCCGGCTGGTATGTCGTAACGGCTGGTGACCTGGCCCATGCCCGCGTAAATCGTGTCGGGATTGGACCGGGACACCGCCAGTGCACCCACCGAGGAGGACCCCACGCCATCGAATACCGCATTCCAGGTACGACCGGCGTCGTCCGTCTTCCAGACGCCACCACCGGCGGCCCCAAGATAAAAGACATCGGTTCCGTTGCCTGCGCCTGAAGCCGCAGTGGCCCAACCCGCGCGAAACGGACCGACCAGCCGCCATTCGAGCGCAGCGCCGACATCGGGGGCCGGTGCAGCAATACCCGTGCCGAATGCCAGTATTGCAGTCAATACTGCCGCGCTCGACCGGATTAGCCTTGGCATTGGTGGACCCTGCAATCTGTTGCCGATGACGTGGGAGTGTAAACGACGGGCGGGCTCGGGCCGGTCAATCATGCATCGCTAATGCGATACTGGCTCGGGCCACCGGCACTTCCAGCACCAGTCTGGGGCGAGGACGGATATGAAAAGAATGATCGGGGTAATTATTGCGATCTTGTCAATCGGGGCGGCATGGGGAGCGGCGCCGACCGCGTTCCCTGCGGGCCCTGCCATGGACGAGGCCATGCTGAAGGCATTCAAGGCGCGCGGCATCGGGCCCGCGGTAATGAGCGGGCGCGTCGCGGAAATCGCGCTCGACCCGAAGGATGCTGCAACATTTTACGTTGCACTCGGCACCGGTGGCCTGATGAGGACCTCGGACAACGGCGCGACCTGGGACGGAGTGCTGGACAAAGAGTCAGTGGCTGCGGTGGGTGCGGTGGCCGTGGCGCCTTCGGATCCCAAAGTAGTCTGGGTGGGCACCGGTGAGGCAAACGATCGCAACAGCTCGAGCTGGGGTAACGGCGTCTACCGCTCGACCGACGGCGGCGACACCTGGTCACACGCCGGCCTGAAGGACAGCAAGGCGATCGCGCGGATTGTCGCGCACCCAAGCGACCTGAAGACAGCCTACGTCGCAGCGATCGGTGACCTGTGGAACTGGGGCGGGGAACGTGGCTGCTACAAGACGACTGACGGCGGCACAACCTGGAAGCTGATTCTCGCCGCCGCCGAGTTGAAGGATCGCGTCGGCTGCGGCGACATCGTCATGGACCCGGGCGACGCAAATGTACTGTACGCGACGCTCTACGCGCGCCAGCGCAAGGCCTGGGCGTTTTCCTATGGGCCGAGTGCGACGGACGGCAAGGACCTGGGCGGAATCTTCAAGAGCAGCGACGGCGGTGCGACCTGGAAGAAGCTCGGCAACGGCCTGCCGGGAATGACGGGGCGGATCGGCCTATCCGTGCACGCGAAAAACCCGAGGATCGTGTACGCGGTGGTGCAGAGCGATGAAGGCGGGACCGGCGGCATCATGGAGATCCAGAGCAGGCGCGGCGGCGTATTCCGTTCCGCGGATGGCGGCGAATCGTGGAAGCGGATGAACGCCCTGAATCCGCGACCATTCTATTTCAGCCAGATTCGCGTCGATCCGGAAAACGACCAGCGCGTCTATCTGCTCGGGTTTGCCCTGCACGTTTCCGATAATGGCGGCGAGACATTCCGCGAGGATTTGTTCGAGAAAGTGCATCCGGACAATCACGCACTGGCAATCGACCCGCGGGATCCCCGGCGACTGCTGCTGGGAACGGACGGCGGGCCGTACCAGAGCTGGAACAGCGGCAAGACGTGGCAACACCTGAATAATTTTCCGGCGGGCGAGTACTACCGCATCAACGTGGATCAGGCCGTGCCGTACCGCATCTGCGGCGGCCTGCAGGACAATCTGAACTGGGTGGGCCCCAGCCGGACGCGTACAAAGGATGGAATCCAGAACAGTGACTGGATCAACATCGGCGGTGGCGACGGCTTCTACTGCGTCTTCGATGCGAATGACCCCGACATCGTTTACGCGGAATCGCAGGAAGGGCACATCCACCGCTTCAACCTGCAGAACGGCGAGAGCAAGGACCTGCGGCCGGAACCGGCCGAGGGCCAGTCCGCATTCCGATTCCACTGGAACACACCGCTGATCAGCAGCCGTCACGGCACTGACACGCTGTACCTTGCCGGCAATCACGTCTTTCGCCTGACCAATCACGGCGAACAATGGCACCGCATCAGCCCCGACCTCTCAACTCAACAACTCACAAAGATGATTACCGTCGGGAGCGGCGCCGAGAATTACGGCGTCGTGTATGCGCTCGCCGAATCACCCGTCAACGCAGGCCTGCTGTGGGCGGGCACGGACGACGGCAAGCTGTGGGTCACGGCGAACGACGGTACGGATTGGACCGACCTGACAGGCAATCTCCCGGCCGCCGCAAAGGGCCAGTGGATCTTCCGCATCGAGGCGGGTTGGCACGACGCGAACGTGGCTTACATGGCGGTGGACGCCCACCGATCCGGGAATTATTCGCCGCTGCTTTATCGTACGGCCGACCGCGGCAGGACCTGGCAGGGCATCGCCACCGACTTGCCCGCAAATGGGCCGGTCAAGGTCGTGCGTGAAGACCCGAGGAACGCGAACCTGCTGTTCGCGGGCACCGAGTTCGGGCTCTTCGCCAGCCTCGACCGCGGCGGCCACTGGGTGCGATTTGGCGGATTGCCGACGGTGGCGGTGGACGACATCCTGATCCATCCGCGCGAAGCCGATCTTGTCATCGGCACGCACGGTCGCAGCATTTACATCGTGGATGACATCCGCCCGCTCGAGGAATTGACGACGGAGATCGCGCAGCAGGATGCCTTCGTCTTCAATCCGCGGGACGCATATGGCGTTTATTTGCTTCCTGGCTCCGCAGACTGGACCGGCAAGGCCGACTTCCGTGGTGCGAATCCGCCTGAAGGCGCGATCATCAGCTTCTACCTGAAGTCGTTTACCGGCGAGCAGGTCGAGATCAAGATTTCGAATGCGCTGGATCAGCCGGTGGCCAAGTTCAAGATCACCGGAACGCCCGGCATGAACCGGTTCAACTGGGACCTGAGACCCACAAAGGACGTGCTGACCGAGTATGGCGGCGAAGGCCAGAAATTCGTGCGACCAGGCGAATACACGATCAAGCTGAAGTACGGCGAGATCAAGGCGACCCAGACAGTCAAGGTGGAAATCGCTCCGGGAATCGAGACGAGATAGGGCGAACCGAGGCCGGGCGATGAATTAGCGGCGGCCGAACTCGTATTCGAGCAGGAATCGCACGGTCTGCGCCGCGGCCTCGTTGGTCAAGCCGAACAACCAGCCAGCCTCGTAGCGGAGCGCGCCGCTGCCAAACGGAATGCGACCGAATACGGCCGGGCCCGCCTCGTGCCCGTGGTCCTGCAGTGATCCAAAGTCGCCGAACTCGCCCAGCCCACCATAGATTTCGATGCCCGGCTCGAATCGCGGGCTGCGCCGCCACCGGTATTGCAGTGCGTACTCGAGCTCTGTCTCGGCACCGGAACGAAATTCACGTTCTGCCACGAGATTGAAGATCACCTGGCTGGGGCCGAATTCCTTCTGCATCAGCGCGCCCAGTTCCAGCTTGTCGTCGCCGCCCGGCTCCATCGAATGGGCGTACTCGACGAGCAATCCCGCATCGATGGCATAGCGCCCCTGCTCGAACAGCTGGAACACGTTCTCGGATGCGATCTCGGTGTTCTCGAGCGATCCGCCGGGTTCCTTCTCCCATTCGCCGACGATTTCGGCCAGCCAGAACCAGGTCGGCGCGTACTCCAGGTCTATCTTGTATTTCTGCGCCCCGTCGACGCCCTGATCACCATCGGCCTGATGATGGCCGCGCAGTTCTATCGCAAGCTCGCCTTCTTCCACGATGGGCGAATAGACTTTGTGCGCCGCCTCGGCGCGGGGTGCCGCGAGAATTGCTGCTCCGATCAGGATGACGGCGGCGGCTGCAAGCGGCGCGCGCGAACCCGGTCGGTCCTGACGATTCACGAAATACGAGAGCAGCAGCACGGAAGCAAGCGTGACGCAGAAGAACACGAGCTGGATGCCGCTGGGCCGATCGTCGTATCCCACCAGGGCATGCAACATCTGACCCGGCAGACTCTGCTGCGACAGCAGCGCTGAGCTGTCCCACAGCGGTTCGATGATCGCCGGCAGCCACCCGGACTGCACCAGGTAGGCGGCGGCTTGCGCGGCCATTCCGGCTGCGAGCAGCAGCAGCATCCAGCCGGTGACTGCAAACAGGTATCGCGCGGGAATGCGCATCAGCCCGAGGTACATCAGCGTGCCAATGGCGGCACCACCCACCAGGCCAAGCACGCCGCCGACGATCATCGGCTGGGCCGTTGTGCCGCCTGCGGCGACGCCGTACAGGAACAGCACGACCTCGGCACCCTCGCGCAGCGCCGCCAACGCCACCACGATGGCAAGCGCAGCCAGCGGGCGAGCGCCGGCACGGACATCTCCGCCGACGTTCTTCAGTTCACGTGCAACCTGGGCGCCGTGCCTCTGCATCCACACGTGGTGCCACGACAGCATGACGACCGCCGCCAGCAATATGCCCGCGTTGAGAATCTCGGGGCCCATGCCTTCAAGCGTTTCGCTGAGCCAATCGGTCGCACCGGCAAGCGCCAGCGCTCCCGCCAGTCCGGCCATGCAGCCCATCAGGATCACCCGTCGGCTGCCCGCAAGCCCTTTCGAGGCGGCAAGTGCGATGCCGATGATCAGCGACACCTCGAAGACTTCCCGCAGCACGATGATGAATGAGGCGATCATGGGTCACTCGGCAATCAGGAAACCGCGCGCGGTTTCCAGGTTGAATTCACCGAAAAACTCGTAGCGCCCTGGCTTCAGGGGCCCGACGAAGAGGGTAATTCGGCCCTTGCCGGGGACGATCTTTTCGCGGTTGAAGTCGTAGCTCTCGAATTCCTCCGGCGTCGCATCGCGGTTCTCGATCAAGAGCTTGATTTTCTGTCCAGCCGGTACGGTCAATTCCGCCGGGATGAAGCGATGCGACTCGATCACGAGCTTGAACTCGGGCACGTCCGCGAATGCCGGCGCGGCAACAAGTCCAGCGCCGATGGCGAGAGCGAGGATCCCGTACAGGAATGTTCTCTTCATGGCCAAAATCATAATCACAATGAGAATCATTCGCAATACGACAGAATACCAATATCGGTAAATCGGGGGCGGAAGCCGCTAAGTCATTGAAGATTAAGAAGTTTAAGCCCGGCATAATGCGCTCGAATGATTACCCTCCTTGAAGCGCACCGTGCAGGACTCTTTAGGCGGGGTGAAATCTGGCGGAATGTCGTCGCAGGCGTGATCGTCGGGATCGTTGCCTTGCCGCTGGCGATGGCATTCGCAATTGCATCGGGCGCGAAGCCGGAGCAGGGCATCTACACGGCGATTGTCGCCGGGTTCGCGACCTCGCTGCTGGGCGGGACGCGCGTGCAGATCTCCGGCCCGACCGGTGCATTCATCGTGGTGCTTGCCGGGATCACGGCGCAATACGGCATCGCCGGTCTGCAGGTCGCCACGCTCATGGCTGGCGTCATGCTGCTCGCAATGGGATTCGCGCAGCTTGGCGGCGTGATCAAGTTCATACCGAACCCGGTAATCGTCGGTTTCACGTCCGGCATCGCGGTGATCATCTGGATCGGCCAGTGGAAGGATTTCTTCGGGTTGCATCCAGGAGCATCCGGGACTCATTTTCATGAGAAGGTCTGGACGCTGCTGGAGGCGATTCCCGACTTCGACCTGCCGACGACCGCCCTCGCCCTGCTGACGCTCATGATCGTCGTGGTCGGCAATCGCGTGCTCGAGCGGATTCCGGGCCTGCGGCGCGTTCCAGCGCCACTGATCGCGATGCTGCTCGTGACGGGCCTGGAAGCCGTGTACCAGTTCCCGAATGTCGCGACGATCGGCACCGCCTTCGGCGGCATCCCGCGTTCGCTGCCGGCATTGCAATGGCCGCAGCTCACGCTCACTGAGGTGCTGCAGCTCGTGGGCCCGGCGTTCACGATCGCCCTGCTCGGCGCCATCGAGTCACTGCTGACGGCAGTGGTTGCGGACGGCATGGTCGGCACGCGCCATAACTCCAATCAGGAACTGATCGGACAGGGCGCAGCCAACATCCTGGCGCCCATATTCGGCGGATTCGCGGCGACCGGGGCCATCGCGCCTACCGCGACCAACGTGCGCAATGGCGGAACCAGCCCGCTCGCCGGCGTCGTGCACGCGATCTTCCTGGTTCTCGTCATCGTGCTGTTCGCACCCCTGGCATCGCACATACCACTCGCGGCGCTGGCCGGGATCCTGTTCTTCGTGGCCTGGAACATGGTCGATGTGCGCCACTTCGCCCGGCTCCTCAAGCGGGCCCCGCGATCCGACAAGCTGGTGTTGCTGATCACATTCGGGTTGACGGTGTTCGTCGACCTGGTTGTCGCCGTCAATGTCGGGGTCGTGATTGCGGCGCTGCTGTTCATGAGGCGCATGGCCGAGTCGGTCAGCGTGCAGGAAGAGGTGTTTGGCGGCCCGCAAGCCCCTCCGGAGACCCAGGCGACTGGGGCTGGCGTCGCGCTGCCGCAGAGCGTGCTGGTTTACCGCATCGAGGGGCCGTTTTTCTTCGGCGCGGCAGAAAAGCTCGAAAGCACTGTCGAGCGCGCGCAACTGCACATTGAGACGGTTGTGATGCGACTCGGTCGCGTTCCTTTCATGGACGCTACAGGCATGCACACGCTGGCGGAGATCATCGAGCGATTCCAGCGGCGGCGGATCCGCGTCATGCTATGTGAAGTGCAGCCGCGCCTGTCCCGCACACTCGAGCGGGCCGAAATCTTCGACCTCGTGGGGCGCGAAAATGTCTGTGCCGACATGACCGAGGTCTCGCGGCGCCTGCCGCCCCGTTAGACCCAGGTATAGGCTCTCCCGGCCTGCCAAATGCGAGACCCGGGCGTCCGGGACCCGATTCTGGTACACTCCCGCGGTCTGGTGATCCGTCGGATTGTCTCACTTGGCTCGATGCGCCGCTTCGGCGCGCTTCCCAACCAGGTTCTGCCACCACTGAAGCATCGCCTAACCAGCAGACGGGCATCCGCCTGCTGAAATCCTATAGTTCAATGTGAGTAATAAAGTGACCAAGTTATTTGTCGGAAATCTGCCTTTCTCCGCGACCGAAGAGTCTGTCCGTGCGTTGTTTTCACCGCATGGCACGATCGACTCGCTCGCCCTCATCAACGATCGTGAAACCGGTCGGCCCCGTGGCTTTGGCTTTATCGAAATGTCGGACGCCGATGCTTCAAAGGCCATGCAGGCGCTGAACGGCAAGAACTTCGAAGGCCGTGACCTGAAGGTCAACGAAGCCCAGGCGCGTGAGCGCAATGGCGGCGGCGGTGGCGGCAACCGCGGCGGACAGAATCGCTACTGATTCGGACGCCAGATCGGCGGCAGGCCGGGACGAAAGCCGATGATTTCGGCAATCGTCATCGGCCTGTCGGCGATCGTGATATACCTCGGCGTTCGCTGGTTCGGCGCCAGGGCTGAGGTTTCGGAATTGACGGCGCAGAATGCTCTTCTCAAGCGGCGGCTGCGAGGGGCGCGCGCTGGCGAAACCTGATTTCGCAGGAGGGGTTTGCCCATGCGTTTTGTTTCCCGCACTACCAGGTCGCTGCTCGAACAGAGCCGCGAGCAGCTGCTTCGCAGGCGCGCGGCAGCCGGCACGCTTGGCGACGCATTTCCGTACGTCGAGCAAATCCGCGTGGAACTGTGCTTTACGGCGTCAGAAAGCACGGCGCCAGCCGCGCAGCGGCACGCACTGTATCCCCCAGCGCCGGCGTACTTTGAGTTTGCCTGCCCCTTTGGGGACTGCGACGGCAGCTTCGACCTCAATGGCGTCGCTTCGCCGCTGCTCAAGAAAGCCAAGTCTCATGTCGATGGAACCATCCAGTGTTCCGGTTCGCGTACCCGCAGCGGCATGCCACGGCAGCCTTGCAGTCTTCGTGCCGACTACATGATCACCGCTCAGTACCAGGCGAGCGCCGCCCAGAAAGCCTGAAAGTGCCGCCGGACCAGTGTTGATTTAGACTCCCGGGTGAGCGCAAGCGCGGCCAGGGAGCCCGGCATGACCAAGCTGACCTGCGGCCTGATCCAGATGGGCCTGAAAGGCGACACCTCGATGGCGCCGGATCAAATCCGGGACCTGATGCTCGAGGCGCACATACCCTTCATCGAGAAAGCTGCCGCCAAGGGCGTGCAGGTGCTTTGCTTCCAGGAAGT
>JAQBHG010000105.1:0-13685 GCA_032127975.1 Steroidobacteraceae bacterium | reverse complement strand
GTCAATGACCTCGATCCAGGCTCCGCCGGCTGGCTGCGTGTCTATTACGTGCTCGGTACACTGTCGTTTGCGGCTTTCGGGCTGCTGCTGATGGCAAAGCTCGATGAATCGCGCGTCGTGCCGGCGAAAAGCGGCGGGCTGATCGGGGATTTCGTCGCGATGATTGCCTTGTGCGCGCGACCACTGGTGCTCGTGTTCGTGGTCTCGGCATTCCTGTATGTGCTGATCGAGCAGAGCATCATGTCGTGGCTGCCGACCTTCAATAACAAGATCCTCCAGTTGCCGGCGACCCTCAGCATCGAGATGGCCAGCATTCTCGCCGCATCCACGGCGCTGGGGCGCTTCCTGGCCGGGTTCGCGTTGCGGTGGCTCGATTGGTACAAGGTGCTGACCGTCGGCATGCTGCTGGCAGCGTTGCTGGTGTTGGTCTGTCTGCCGCTCGCGGGAAATGTTGATGCGAGTGGCGTCACCAGCTGGTTTGATGCGCCAATTGCGGCCTATGTATTTCCGCTGATCGGCTTGTGCATCGCGCCGGTCTATCCTGCGATCAATTCCGTGATCCTGTCGTCGCTACCGGCACCGCAGCATGCGCCGATGGCGGGTCTCATCGTGCTTTTCTCCGCGCTGGGTGGCACGTCGGGCTCGATCGTGACGGGCACGCTTTTTGAAGTGTTCGGGGGGCGCACCGCATTCTATTTTTCGCTGGCGCCGATCACGCTCCTTCTCATAACGCTGTATTTCTTCAAGTCAAAGGCAGACAGCGAACGCCGGGTCGTCGGGCATGCTGAACATTGAGACGCCGGACCTGATCTATCGCGAATTGTTCGAGGCTGTGCAGGTCGGTCACGTATTCGAGGACTCGAAGACATTCGCTGATGCGATCGCGCGGTCGGAGCCGGCAGGCATTCTGGAGGCCTATCGCCGCGAGCGCGGGGCACCTGGTTTCGCCCTTGAGGCCTTCGTCGCGGCGCACTTTGACCTTCCCGATCAACGGCTGCAAGGCGACGTGATCGACCCGCGCCGTCCGATCCGCGAGGAGATCGAGGCGCTGTGGGACATCCTGACGCGAGGCGCGGACGTCCGTCAGCAGAATTCCTCGCTGATCCCGCTGCCGGGACCATTTATTGTCCCAGGCGGGCGTTTCCGCGAGGTTTATTACTGGGACAGCTATTTCACGATGCTCGGCCTTGCCGCTTCGGGTCGCATCGACCTGCTCGAGAGCATGATCGAGAACTTCGCCTACCTGATCGACCAGGTCGGCTTCATACCAAACGGCAACCGGACCTACTACTGCACGCGCTCGCAGCCGCCGTTGTTCGTGCTGATGGTGGAGTTGCTGGCCGAGGTCAAGCAGGATCCATCGCTTGTCGGCCGGTACCTGGGTCACCTCGAGAAGGAATACGAATTCTGGATGTCCGGCTGGGAGAACCTCGGGGAAAGCGGCGACGCGGTGCGACGCGTTGTCAGGGTGCAGGGCGGCTTGTTGAACCGCTACTGGGACGACGCCGACACGCCCAGGCCGGAAAGTTATTTCGAGGACCTGCAACTCCAGAAGCAATCGGGGCGGGACGCGTCGGGCCTGTACCGTGACCTGCGCGCCGCCTGCGAATCCGGCTGGGATTTCAGTTCCCGCTGGATGGACGACAAACGCACGCTGGCGTCGATCCGCACGACGCAGGTGTTGCCGGTGGATCTGAACGCAATCCTGTTCAAGCTGGAATCGGTTCTGGCGGAGGAGTGCAGCCGCCAGCGCATTCGCGACCGCGCGACACATTACAAGGAATGTGCGGAACGCCGCCGCCTGTTGATCCAGTCGCGATTCTTCGACGAGCGTAGCGGGCTGTTCATGGACCTGTTGCTGCCGGATGTCACACCGAGCAGCGTGCAATCGCTCGCCGCGGCGTTTCCGCTCTTCCTGCAGATTGCGACACCGGAACAGGGACGGTCCGTGACTGCCCGGCTGCACGAACAGTTTCTCAGGCCCGGCGGCTGGGTCACGACGCTTATTCGCAGCTCGCAGCAATGGGATGCCCCGCTTGGCTGGGCGCCGTCGCAGTGGGTGACGTATGTCGGAATGAAAAACTATGGTTTCGCGAGCCAGGCGACCGAAGGCGCAAGGCGGTGGGTCAAGAATGTTCTCGAGGTGTACCGGAAGTCCGGCCGGCTACTCGAGAAGTACAATGTCGAGGAGATCGGCGGGTATTGCGGTGGCGGCGAATATGGGGTCCAGAATGGCTTTGGCTGGACCAACGGAGTGCTGCTGCGATTGCTGGAGGAGCTTGAATCCGGACCGGCCAGCGCCGGGCGGGTGTGACTCACGGAAGCCTTGAATACCTGCCTGGTCGCCGGCCGGCACGCGCGTATCGCGGTGGCCATCGGCACCGGACTGGGCGTCGCGGCGCTGTTGCCCGGGGCTCGTTCGCCGGCGACGCGGTGCTGTCGGCGAATGCCCGTTCCGGCGCCTACCTTGGCGATTGGTGCGGCCGCGTGGCTGGACGCGAAGGCCCCGGCCGGCTGAAGGTCGTGCCGCCGCCTGGCGCGGCGTGGATAATGTGAGTGTCGATGAAACCTCCGTCCCTCAGCCGCCGGAACTTCCTCGTGGGTTCCGCGGGAATTGCTGCGGTTACCATCGCCACGGTCCTCGCTGCCCGGCGCTCGCGTCGCATGGCTTCGGGCGCCGCCGGCTCCAGGAGCGTGCCAGGTCCCTATGGGCCGATTCGACCCGTCGCTGATCTTGCGACGTCCCTACCGCTGCTGCAGTTGCCGGAAGGTTTCGAATACCTGTCGTATTCATGGTCGGGCGATCTCATGACCAATGGCCAGCCGACGCCGGAGCTTCACGACGGCATGGGCGTGATTGCAGCCGAGCGCCGCGCTGCGGAAACGGATCTGCTGCTGGTGCGTAATCATGAACGCACGTTCGCCAGTCCGATCATGGCGCCCGCCCGATACGACTCGACCGTGCCCGGTGGTGAGTCCCATCCTCCCGGTGGTGGCACGACCAGTCTCGTCTTCCGAGGCCGCCAGTGGATCAGCGTCGAGCCGTCGCTGGGTGGCACGCTGATGAACTGCGCCGGCGGCGTGACGCCATGGGGTACCTGGCTGAGTTGCGAGGAAACGTTGCAGGATCGCTCGTCCAGCGGCGGGCGGAAGCACGGTTATGTGTTCGAGGTGCGCCGGAATGCGGCCGAGACCACCGGCAGGCCTCTCGTGGACATGGGACGCATACTTCATGAAGCGGTCGCAGTCGATCCGGAGACTCGCTACGCTTATCTGACCGAGGACAATCCGAACCGCTGCGGTTTCTATCGCTTCATCCCGAATGATGCCGGCGGAACGCCCGGTAGTTATGAAGCGGGCGGCCGGCTGCAGGCGGCGCGCGTCGCCGGGCGCGTGAATGCCGACCTGCGCGCGCCTGCAATTGGCGACGAGCACCGGCTGGAATGGATCGACCTGTCGGATCCCGATGCCGATCCTGCCAAAGTACCCGCCGGCTTCCCCGGCGCCACCGGCGTTGCCAGCGGGCCCTTCCTGGAGGCATGGTCGAGGGGCGCGCTCCGCATGAGCCGCGGCGAGGGAATCTGCTACGACGCCGGGAAAATCTATGTCGTCGACTCGACCGCCGGCATTTCGGCGGGTGGTCGTCTTGGCCAGGGTGAAGGGGTGGTCTGGGAATACGACCCGCGTGCCGAAACATTGCGCAGCATCTTTGTGGCCGGCGATGAGCTGGTCGCGGACAACCCGGACAACATCACGATCAGTCCTCGCGGCGGCATCCTGCTGTGCGAGGACGGCGAGCCGGCGATTGACAGCTACGGCCCGGGCGTCCGGGTACTTGGCCTGAGCGCGGCAGGTGAGTCCTACATTCTCGCGAAGAACAATGTTGTGCTGGACGTCAGCCAGATTCGTGCTGCAGGCAAGTCAGTTGCGCCAGGCGACTATCGCGGCGGCGAATTCGCCGGTGTGTGTTTCGACCCCACCGGCGAGGTGATGTTCCTGAACATCCAGGAACCCGGGATCACCGTGGCGATCTGGGGCCCATGGGCAAAGGGCAATATCTAGCAGCAGGCAGCCCGCGTCAGCGCGACGCGCTGCCGTTGCCATTTGCCTTCCTGCGACCCTCGATGAAGTAGAAAATCAGGTTGGCGAGACCGATCGCAGCCGGTATCAGGCCAAACAGCGCGATGTCGTCGCCCGCTACCCGGTCGAGGGCGAAGTAAAGCACGATGCCGACGCCCAGCATGGTCAGGCCGCTGCGGAGTGCGCCGGAACGCGAGCGCTTGCCAAGATTGTCCGGCTCCTCGAGTTCAGGAGGCAGCTCCAGGCCTTTTTCCATGGCCGCCAGTCTTTCCTTGTGGCGCAGTTCGACACGCTGCATCTTCTGGCGGTGGCCGGCGATGATCGAGACGATCGCCACGCCGATTCCGAAGACGATCCCGAGAATAGGGATCAACAGTGCCATCGTGTCTTCTTCCATCGAAATACTCCCGGTTGATTCAGAAACCCAGCAGCAGACTCAGCAGCTGCCAGATGACGCTCGCATCCGCTCTCAACACGGATCCGAACAGGAAGCCCGCGATCGCGACAGCCGTGAATTCGAGGGCATGTATGCTATTCACGGTACTTGATACGCTGCTGCGACCTGCCGGGTTTCAGGCTGGCGCAGGAAAATATCGCTGAAACCTTGCCGGGTGCCGCTGCGTATCAACCGGGGAGAAGGTCCGATCCGAATGCCGGCCGACGACGCGATCATTGAACTGATCCAGAACGGCCGGGCCGGCGAGGCCTTTGAGCGGCTGATGCCGGCCTATCGCCGGCGTGTTTTCGGGCTGGCCTACAGCCTGTTGCGCGATCGCGCTGCCGCGGAAGACGTGGCACAGGAGGTATTCGTGAAGCTGTGGCAGGCGCTGCCCCGCTATGACGGTCGCGCCCAGCTCTCGACCTGGATCTACGCGATTACGCGCAATACCTCGATATCCGCGCTGCGGAAGCGGCGCCGGACGCTGTCCATGTCGGATGCCGCGGTGCAGGACGAAGTCGAAAGCCGCAGCGCGCCAGCCGCGACCGAGCCAGAAGACGAGGCGTTATGGCGCCAGGTCGCGGCCCTCCCTGACAAGCAACGCCAGGCCGTGACACTCTATTATCAGGACGAGCGCACGGTCGAGGAGGTCGCAGCGATGATGGGCCTGCCGGTCAATACGGTGAAGACGCATCTGCACCGCGCGCGGGCGAGTCTCGCCGATGCGTTGCGTGCAGCCGGCCGGGAGGGCGCATGAACCCCGATGATCGCCTTCGCAGGCTTTTCGGTAACCTGGATGCCGAACCCGGATTTGAGGAGCGAGTCATGCAGCGCGTGGCGATGCTCGCCACCGCGCCGCGCGAGGACCTGCAAGTGCAGTACGAACGGCGCCGCGCATTGCTGCGTCGCCGGCTGAAGCGCGAAGCCTGGATGAATGGCATCACGGCGCTGGGCCTTGGCGCCTGCGCGGGTGCCCTGCTGTGGCGTTACGCGTCCGAGATTCGATGGCTCGCGACGCATTACACACCGTTGATCGACCCGAACCTGCTGGCCGTCGGCACGGTCGCAGCACTTGGCGCCCTGGTCTGGCTGCTGATCAAGCGGGCGCAGTCGGGACGCTAGGGCCGCCCCGGTCCGGGCGGTTATCATTCGCGAGTGAGCCAGTCACCTGCCGTCGATGCCTATATCGCGAAGTCCGCGCAGTTCGCGCGGCCGATCCTGAGGCGCGTGCGCAGGGCCGTGCACAAGGCCTGCCCGAAAATCGAAGAGACGATCAAGTGGGGCGTGCCGTTCTTCGAGTACAAGGGTGTCGTCGCCAACATGGCTGCCTTCAAGCAGCATGCGAGCTTCGGATTCTGGAAGCAGCGGCTGATGGATGATCCTGCCGGCCTGTTTCCCTCGCCTGGCGATTCCAGCATGGGCGGCAGGAAATTCCGGTCGGTGGCGGACCTGCCGCCGGATGCAGTGCTGGTCCGCTACATCAAGGCTGCCGTCGCCTTGAATGAGAAAGGCGTGAAAGTGCCGCGCCCGCCCAGGAAGAAACGACCGCCGCCCAGGCCACCGGCCGATCTGGTGGCGGCATTCAGGAAGAATGCGAAGGCGAGGGCGAGCTTCGATGGCTTCACGTCGTCGCAGCAGCGTGAATACGTCGAATGGATCACCGAGGCGAAGCGCGCGGAGACACGCAAGAGCCGGCTCGATCGGGCGATCCGATGGATGGCCGAAGGCAGGACGCGCAACTGGAAGTACATCAATTGCTGAAGCAGGAATCCGCGGACGCTGTCGTCCTGGCGCCCGCCGTGCCCGCCACCGCCAGCGTCATCTGGCTGCATGGCCTGGGTGCCGATGGCAACGACTTCGTGCCGATCGTGCCGGAACTTCACTTGCCGCCGGGTCTGGCTGTGCGTTTCGTGTTTCCCCATGCGCCCGTCCGGCCAGTGACCATCAACGATGGCATGCGCATGCGCGCCTGGTACGACATCAAGAGTTTGTCGGCGAGCGGTGCAGCGGACGAATCCGGTATCCGTGACTCCGCAGCCATCCTCGGGAAATTCATCCAGCGCGAACGCGATGCCGGCGTCGCCACGGATCGCATCGTGGTTGCCGGTTTTTCCCAGGGTGGCGCAATCGCGCTGCAGGCGGCGCTGCGATACCCGGAGCGGCTGGCAGGCGTGATGGCGCTTTCCAGCTACCTGCCGCTGCACGCCACGCTTCCAGCCGAGGCCACGCAGGCCAACCGCGACCTGCCGGTCCTGATGTGCCACGGCCGCTTCGACCCGGTGCTGCCGATGCAGCTCGGCACGGCCTCGCACGACCTGCTGCGCGCGGCCGGCTACACCATCGAGTGGAAGGAATACCCGATGCAGCACCAGGTCTGCATCGAGGAAATCCACGATATCGCCGTCTGGCTCAAGGCGCGGCTGGCCGCGGAACCATCGCCCTGATGCGCTATCATTGACCGGTCAAATGGGAGTGCCGCCATGATCTGGGTAATGCTTGCAGTCGTCGTCCTGCTGTTCCTGTTCGTGATCGGGATCTACAACCGGCTCGTCACGTCGCGCAACGGCTACAAAAATGCCTTCGCGCAGATCGACGTGCAGCTGACACGCCGGCATGACCTGATTCCGAACCTGGTGGAAACCGTCAAGGGCTACATGGCCCATGAGCGCAATACGCTCGAGGCGGTGATTTCGGCGAGGAATGTTGCCGTCAGCGGCCTGAAGGCCGCCGCCGCCAATCCGGGCGATCCCGCCGCAGTGCAGGGACTTGCCACCGCCGAAAATCAGTTAAACGGCGCGCTCGGCCGCCTGTTCGCGCTCGCCGAGGCCTACCCGGACCTCAAGGCGAACCAGAACATGATGCAGCTCTCCGAGGAGCTGACCACGACCGAGAACAAGGTCGCGTTTGCACGCCAGGCCTTCAACGACGCCGTGCTCGGATACAACAACACGCGCGAAGTGTTCCCGAACAGCATTGTCGCCGGTTCGTTCGGCTTCACGCCGGCACAGATGCTCGAGATCGAATCGCCGCAGAAGCGCGAAGTCCCGAAGGTCAGCTTCCCCTGATCCGCGCGTCGGACTGAACCGACATGGATTTCTTCAGGCGGCAGGCCGAAACCCGCCGGCTTTCGCGCCGGCTGGTGCTGCTGTTCATCCTCGCGATCATTGCCTGCGTCATCGCGGTGGATTTCGTGGTGGTCACGGCCGCAACGATCCTGTCGCGTGATGCACTCGAGTACGCGCCGCCCGTCCAGGGTCTCTGGTTCCAGCAATTTCCCGGGCTCGTAACACTGAGTTCATTTGTCGTGCTGGGCGTCATCGGCTGCTCGAGTCTCATCAAGTCGAGCCAGCTCAGCGCGGGCGGCAGTGTCGTGGCACAGTCGGTCGGCGGTACGCGCGTGACCGCCGACACCAACGATCCGCTGCGCCGGCGCCTGCTGAATGTGGTCGAGGAAATGGCGATCGCCTCGGGCGTGCCGGTGCCGGCGGTCTACGTGCTCGAGCGCGAGGCCGGCATCAACGCCTTCGCGGCGGGCCATAACCCGTCCAACGCCGCAATCGCCGTGACACGCGGCGCGCTTACCACCCTGAACCGCGCGGAACTGCAGGGCGTGATCGCCCACGAATTCAGCCACGTGCTGAATGGCGACATGCGGCTCAGCACAAGGCTGATCGGCTGGCTGTTCGGCCTGATGGTGATCGCAATCATCGGCCGCTTCGTGCTGCGCCACGCGCCGCGCGGCGGCGGCGGGCGAAAAGGGGGCGGCGCGATCGCCGTTATTCTCGCGGCGGCATTCGCGGTCATGATCCTTGGCTACATCGGGCTTTTCTTCGGGCGCCTGATCCAGGCTGCCGTGTCGCGCAAGCGCGAGTCGCTTGCGGATGCATCGGCCGTGCAGTTCACGCGCGACCCGACGGGATTGCGCGGTGCGCTGGTCAAGATTGGCGCGCTCGGCGTGGGTTCGAGATTCCAGGACACCGATGGCGAGGAGGTCGCTCATCTGCTTTTTGCATCCGGTGTGCAGCGCGCATTCGCAACACATCCTCCCCTGGAGGAACGCATCCGCGAAATCGATCCCAGCTTCCAGCCTGGCGAATTCGAGGCGATGCGAGTCCGGATGAACCAGGAACGGGCACTGGCGGCCGAAGAGGCGGACAAGCCGAAACCCGACGCGGCCGGCCGACTCGAGGGAATGCTGAAAGGCGCGATCGTGCTGGCTCCTGCGATGGTGGCGCAGCTGGTGGCAAATCCAGGCACGGCCCATGTGCGGCGCGCAGGGGAGTTGCGCGTGTCGCTGCCTGAATCGATCACCTCCGCTGCCGGCGATGCACTGCAGGCGAGGGCGCTGTTCCTCGGGCTTGCGCTGGACGCGACCGACGATGCGCGCGGCCGGCAACTCGCATTCATCGAGCAGCAGATGAACAGCGAGCAGCGGCTTGCGATCGAAGGGCTGCTGCCGGCGATCGATACGCTGGCGGCCACACAGAAGATGCCCGCCCTGCTGCAGGCCTTTCCGGCGCTGCACCAGCTCGGCCGCAGGGAACGCCAGGACCTGCTGAAGTGCCTGAATGGCCTGCTGATCCGCGAGGGCCGGGTGTCGATCTATGCCTATGCGCTCAGAAAGCTCGCGCAGGTGCAACTGCGCGACGAACTGCAGCCTGGCGCGCGCGCCTTCGACCTTTCGATCGCCGCGGTCAAGGACGACCTGCAGACGCTTTTTTCGGTGCTGGCGCTGTCCGGCAGCGAAGACGAAGCCGAGGCACGGCGCGCCTATGAGATTGGCATGTCCCAGCTGCTGCCGGTGCATCGCCCGCCATTCCAGCGCCTCGGAAACTGGCCGCTCAGGCTGGACCTGGCACTCAACCGGATCGACCGGCTGGTACCGGCAGGGAAGGAAATTCTCGTGCAGGCGCTGCTGCGGACCATCTCGCACGACATGCGCATGACGGTTGCCGAATCCGAGCTGCTGCGCGCGGTCTGCGCGACTGTGCACTGCCCATTGCCGCCGCTCGACGCAGCGTCGCAGGATGCGGTGGCCTGATCGCCGCCGCGGCTCCTGCGGGAATCAGGGAACGGCGTTTGGTGACGGGATCATCGGCTCGGGCACGTATAACTCGTTCAGCAGCTCCCGTCGTTCCAGCAGTCCCGTCGCGTCGAAAAACAGGACCAATTGGAAGCGCACGTCTCCGCCAACGAGTCCGCGCCAGGGCACCGTCCGGCACCCGGCGCCAGTCGGGCAGCTCACGCCGTAGACGAAGATCGTGTCCTGCTCAAATGCCGAGCGTGGCATTCCGAGCGCGAAGATGACGTCGGACCGTGTCGTCCGGCCGGGATCCACCCATGAAAATGCCTGATGCTCGATGGCCTCCCGCGGGAGGATCGACGCGCAACCCGTGAGCATTATTGCCAGAAAGGCCGCGCCGCGCATCGACTTGAATGAGTCCGTCATCATCGTGTTCACGGACGCATGCCCGGAAGGGAATCGCAAAAGCCGGTGGCTATGCAGGGATCCTTCGAATATCCGTCGGCAAGCCGCAACTCCTCCAATACACCGCAGCTGTCAAACCGGACCAGCGCGAAGTAAGTCTTGTGAATGGTGCCGCCGGCCCCGGTGTACCCGCCCCCGGCAAACCATACATACGCAAGGCTGTCTGCGGCATAAACGAAAATCGTGTCATCGTGCTGACTCACCAGCGGGTCGCCGAGTTTCAGGATGAAGTCGCGCCGGGTGCTGATGCCTGGTTCCGCCCAACTCAAGGTTTCGGCGGACACCTCGTCCGGCCGTCCGTGGGGAACCGGGATGATGATGCAACCCTGGAGCGTCGGAATCGCCGTGCACAACAGCAGTGTCGCAGCGACCCTAACGTAGCTCATAACGCGCCACGAGGTCCGAATCGTCGTATTGCAGGATCAACTGACGCTGGCAGTCTCCCGCAGTTGCGCAAATCTTGAACCGTGCCCGGGTGATGTTGACAGTGGGAACCTGTTTGACTCCGCCGTGCCCGTCCTTCGTGAGACGGTATCCCAGTACATAGACGGCAATGCGCTCCGCGGAGAAATATCCGGCCGGTGGCCCAAGCCGGGCGGCAATCTCGGTGCGTGTCGTCGTGCCAACGACGACAAAGTCCGTCAGTGATTTGAGCGGTAGCGGCGGGGTCGTGGCACAGGCGACGGACAGAAAGCCGGAGGTGAGAATCGGCATCCATGCCCGGCGAGGCATCCATCCAGCGCTCACGATCATGTGTCGCCTGCCGACCATGGCTGCGGGTCACCGCCACCCTGACCTGGCTTGGATAGCTCAGGCCTCATTATAGTCCCCCGGGGGGGGCGGCAAGTATGACTTGGTCGATTGACTTCGACCGCCCGGCGCCGGGCTCTGGACAAAAACACCGGCTTGAGTAGGCTGCGCGGGTAGGGGGCACTTAATCATGAACACCAAGCCTTGGGCCGGGCTCTTTGCCGCGGCCTTGGTTTGCCTGTGGGCGTTCGCGGCTGTTGCGCAGGAAACGCCCATTCCGAACCAGCCGCCGGAAGCACCGGCAATTCCGCCCGAACCTGAAACCGCCGATCCTGGCGTCGGCATCGTCGAAGAAACCGCACCGGCAACCGAACCCGCGCCCGCCGAGGAGTCCGCACCGGCAGCCGAGCCCGCAGCCGTCGAGGAATCCACAGCGGTTCAGGATGCCGCTCCTTCACCGGACGCTGCTTCCGCCGTGGATACACTGGAGCCGACCGAGCCTGTCACGGTTGCGAAAACCGGCGCCAAGCGAATCGTCGTGCTGCCCGTGGAGTTCACGGTCTATCAAAAATCCGTAGCCGGCCTCGAAGCCGTTCCCGACTGGTCCGAGACCGCTCAATACGCGCTCGGGGATGCGGCCGGCAAGATGCTGCGGCTCGACAATCGCTTCGATATCGTGGCGATGCCGACATTCGAAGGCGAGTCCGAAGGATTGCTGCGCGAGCATATCGAGTTGTTCAAGATCGTTGCCGATTCGGTTACCAATCTCATTTCCTACGGTGGAAAGGCCTGGCAGGCGAAGCGGACGAATTTTGACTACACGCTTGGCGATGGACTCGCGTTCCTGGCGGATGAGGCACAGGCGGATTACGCGCTGATCCTGGCCGGTGCCCAGATCAAGCAGACTGGCGGGAGCGTGTTCATGCAGCTCCTGGCCGCGGCAGGCGGCTATGCCGTGACCGGCGGCGGCACCTATGTCGTGGCCGGTGTCGTCAATCTTCGCAGCGGCGACGTGGCGTGGCTCAACTGGAAGATGGGCGGAGAAGTCTTTGGCATGACCGGCAGCGACGTTCGGCACCCGGATACGGCGCTGGCCGTGGTCACTAAGATGTTTGCGGAATACCCAAACAGCAAGCTGATCACATTCAAGCCGTTCTGATGTCCAGCGCCACCCTGATTGTGGCTCGTGCGGCTGTGGTGCTCCTGGCGCTGCAGGTTAGCCCCGCCCGCGCCATCGACGAGCAGGAACAGCGGGCGCGCATCGAGTTCGAGACGAAAAAGGGCGAGTACCAGATCGAGCACAGCGAGTTGCTGTTCAAGGATCCTGAACTCAACGCCTACTTCCAGGAAGTGACTGACCGGTTATTCCCGGACATGAAGGGCAAGCTGCATGTCCGCGCCATACGGGATCCGAACTTCAACGCCTTCGCGGTCGCGACCGGCGGCGTCTATTTCAACACCGGAACTCTCCTGCGACTCGACGACGAATCGCAGCTTGCCTCGGTGCTGGGGCACGAGGGGACGCATGTCACGGCGGATCACATGTACCGGAGTGTTCATGCCGCAAAGAGCACGTCGGTCATCACATTGATCGGCGGTCTTGCTGCGGCTGGGTTCGGGGTGCCGCCGGAGCTGGTCGGCCTCGTCGGCTATTCGAGCATGATGGGATTTTCGCGCGGCTTTGAACGCGAGGCGGATCGCGGCGGCTTCGACCGCATGTCGCAGGCGGGATATGACGTACGCGGCGGTGCGCTGGCATTTGATCGCCTGGACCGCGAGTTGAGCGCGCGATTCGTCGAGCAGGGCCCGTATTTCTTTGCGAGCCACCCGAATGTCAAGGAACGCGTGGCGAACCTGGCCGAGTTTGGTGGCGCATCGCCGCCGGACGGCGAGAGGGATGTCGATCGCTACCTTGCCGTCACGCTGCGCGCGCGACTCGACGCGCTTGCGCAGATTCACCGCAGCGGCGACGGCAGGACGCTGGTGTTCCTGCTTGAGGACGAGAAATTGCTGAAGTCGTTCCCACCGGAGGCCCGGTACTACCTTGCCGAGGGTTTTCGCCTGCGCGCGGAGAAAGCCAAGCGCCCAGGGAAGGACAAACGTTCCGTGCAGGAAATCGAGGCGCAGCGCGCCGCCGATGCTGCGCGGGCCGCCGATGAATACAGGTTGACGATGGAACAGGCTCCGGACTACGCCCCGGCCTATGAGGGCCTCGCTATGCAGTACTATCGCATCGGCGACAAGGGCCGCGCGCTCGACCTGTTCAAGCGGTATGTCGAGCTGAATCAGGACCCGAAACAGACCGGTTACGCGCGCCAGTACATCGAATCACTCAGCAAGGAGCTTGCGCCATGAGCAAGTCGCAAATCCGCGTCCTCGCGCTGCTGGCCGGAATGGCCGTTGCCGCACCGGCGGCGGCGGCGTGGAAGATCGTCGTGGAAGGGCAGCCGTTCACCCATAAGGCAAGCGGCTACTCGATCCAGTACCCGGCCGGCTGGCGCTTCATCAAGATGCCATTCGGCGACGAGACCGTGGCCACACGCGACGGGCCGGCCCTGCAAAAAATCTATGTCGATTTCCGCAAGCACAAGAAGGCGTTCCGCGCGCTCGGCAAGGACGCCACGCCGGAGATGATGCCGCAGGAACTGGCCGAGAAGATCGTGCAGGAGATGGAAGCCGCCGGTTCATTGCAGAACATGCAGGTCCTGTCGAACGAGCCGACCATGCTCGCGGGGCGGCCGGCATTTCGCGTCCATATCAGTTTTCGCACATCCGTGGACGCAGGATCCGTTCGCTACGAGGGCATTGTCGTCGGCGCCAACTCACCGCAGGGCATCTTCCTGGTCGGTTATGGCGGGCCAGTGCTGAACTACTTCGCGCGAGACGTCGAGAGCTATGACAGGACGCTCGCAACTTTCGCGATCGCCG